>NZ_JBBEYB010000011.1:0-109989 GCF_037482285.1 Aquabacterium sp. G14 | reverse complement strand
CAGACCATCACCATTGACAAGATTGCCAGCGCACGCACCAGCGATCTGGGCAAGTTTGAAGGCGTCTTGGCAACCAACCAAAGCATCGGCACTGCCAGCGATACCACAGCAGCAGCCAAAGTCACCATCGGTGGCACGGACTACAGTCTTGGCACCATCGCCAACGACGCCAAGGCCATTGCCGCAGCCATCAATGCCTCAGGTGCACCTGGTCTGTCGGCCACCGCAGGCAAAACAACGGTAGCCCAGGGAACCCAAACCGACGGCACAGAAGTGACCGCCCCTGGTGATGTTACCGTCAACATCAATGGCACTGACATCACTATTGGCGCCACAACCAATGCCACAACCAATCGCTCCAACGCACTCGACGCCATCAATGCCAAGTCGGCAGTGACAGGTGTGGTCGCCAAAGACACTGGCTCGGGTATCGAGCTGATCGCAGCTGATGGTCGCAACATCACCACGACGTTCAATGACACCAATACCACCGGCGCGACTATGGCCACGTTCGGCTTGGGCGCTGCAGGCACGACCGGAGCGGCCATTAACATCACCTACGCAGCTCCCGAGGGTGTGACAGGCGCTGTGGTGTTTGACGGTGTTTTGACAGGTGGCACACAGAGCTTCAGCATCGCCGGTCAAGGCGTTGCCGTATCCGCTCTGGATATCTCGAACGTCGCCGGTGCAAACGAAGCACTGACATCCATTGATGCAGCCTTGACGGCCATCAACTCCAGCCGCGCGGAATTGGGTGCCGTACAGAACCGCTTCAGCACCACCATCGACAACCTGCAGACGATGAGCGAAAACCTGACCGCCTCGCGCAGCCGCATCATGGATGCCGACTTTGCGCAGGAAACAGCCAACCTGAGTCGCGCGCAGATCCTGCAGCAGGCTGGCACCGCCATGGTAGCCCAGGCTAACCAGTTGCCTCAGAACGTACTGAAACTGCTGCAGGGCTAAACCCTTTGACGTGAGTTCAGCAGTAAATGACACTTGAGGCTCGACAACAAATCGAGCCTCAAGTTGTTGCTTGTACCGGCCGATAACATCCTCAAGCTCGGAGGGCATTGCCATGAGTATTTCATCAACAGGCATCGGCAGTGGGCTGGATGTCAGTAGCATCGTGTCGCAGTTGGTCGCCCTTGAAAAAAAGCCGCTCGCCAACCTGCAATCGACTGCGGTTCGGATCCAGACTCAAATCTCCACCTATGGGCAAGTCCAGAGCTTGATCTCGGATTTATCAGCTGCAGCGACCGAGCTAACCAAAGCCGGCTTGTGGACGCAAAACACAGCCACAAGCAGCAATACTTCCACGCTCACGGCCTCAGCCAAAGCTGGTGCGGCCAGTGGAACCTATAGCGTTCAGGTCAAGCAACTCGCTTCGGCTCAAAGTTTGGCATCGGGCTCGTTTGCCAGCAGTACCAGCGTGCTGGGCAGCGGTAAGCTGACCATCGAACTGGGCACCTGGTCTGGCGGTGCAACAGCCGACGACCCCGCAACAAACGCGATTGACGAAAGCGCACCCAGCGACTTTGTGCCTAAGGGCGAAGCCAAAAAGCTGGACCTCACGTTCAACAGCGCCACCACCACATTGGCCGATGTTCGGGATGCGATCAACAACGCCAAGTCTGGTGTCACTGCCAGCATCGTGAAAGACTCTAGCGGCGCCCGCCTGCTCGTTCGCAGCAATAGCACCGGCGAAGAAAATGCCATGCGCATCAGCGCGACGCAGATCGACAGCGAGACTCCGCTGACTGATGGCTTCGCCAAACTGAATTACATCAACCCACAAGCCGTCGGTGGTACAGGCATGACACAAACGGTGGCTGCAACCAATGCGCGTGCCACCATTGACGGCTTGGCAATTTCATCCAGCAACAATACGTTTTCGGATGTGATTGAAGGTGTGAGCTTCACCGTGGCGGCCACCACCACATCGCCTGTTACTTTAAGTATCGGCAACGACACCGGATCGCAGCGCGCAGCGGTACAGCGGTTCGCGGCCTCTTACAACGCCTTGAATGGCTTTCTCACCAGGCAAACGGCCTACGATGCAGCCACCAAGGTCGGAGGCACCTTGCAGGGCGACAACACGGTACTGAACCTCCGTGGCCGCCTGCGAGGGCTGCTGAGTGACAACGGGGCTGCTGATTTCAGTATTCTGAGCCTGACCAGCAGCAGTGCCGCGACGCCGCGCGACGGCTCGCTCACGCTGGACACCGCCAAGCTGGATGCCGCGCTTTCCGACCCTAGCAAACTCGCCAAATTGTTTGCTGGCAACAGCGAGTCGGGCGTTACGGGTATGGCCCAAAAATTGGCCGACTTTGCCACAGCGTTGACTGGCTCCGACGGCCTACTGTCCACCCGCAAAGAAGGCCTGACCAAGAGTCTGACACGGAATCAGAAAGACCAGGAGAAGTTGGAAGATCGGGTGGCCAAGGTGGCAGAGCGACTGAACAAGCAGTATCAGGCGCTGGATGGCCGCATGGCATCCCTCAACACCCTGTCGACCTACATAAACCAGCAAGTCACGCAGTGGAACAATAACTCCAACAAGTGATCGACTGAGGTAGTCGGGCCGACAATGGGCTACTCCGCAGCTTCACTCACTCCGCCACCATTGAATTTGTAACATATCTAGATCAAGCCTAAAGTTCTCTTTCGAACTACCGAAGGCATAGACATCAAGGAGTTTTCTGGTGACGCGGTGTCACTGCTCCTCTGTAAGGTGTCTTGCGGTATCGGGGGTTCATCATGGCAACGATCTCATCAGCCGGCACAACAGAAGGCGTTGATCTCACGAAAGTGATGAGCAACGCCTCTTTGGCACGCCTGAACACTGAGACGCCGCGCCCCCCCCAGCTGGAGGATGTCGCTGAAATTTCATCTAGCGGCATGCGACAAAGCGCCATCACGGCCCTGTCCGAAGCGGCATCGCAGTTGACCAGCAAAGCACTGTGGTCATCCACCGTTGCATCCTCTGGCGCCCCCGCCGCTGTCACCGCACGCAGCAATGCACAGACGCCAGCCGGAACGTATCAGGTCAACGTAACCCAACTGGCGTCGGCCCAAATCACCAGCACCGCCACGTTTTCGTCGCTCTCCACCGTGGTCGGGCTGGGTACGCTGAACATCGAAATGGGTTCGTGGGACGTGCCCCCCACCACCTTCGCCCCCAACCCCAACTGGCCCAAGGCCAACGTGGTGCTCGGCCCGAAAAACGACACGCTGGACCGCGTGCGCGACAAAATCAATGCCGCTGGGCTTGGCGTGGTCGCCACGGTGGTGTCTGACGCGACCGGTTCCAGGCTGGTGCTGCGTTCGACCGGCACCGGAGCAGACAACGGCTTCAAGATCACGACCGAAGAGGCTGACGCCCCCCAAGCGCCCGCTGAGAGCGGCTCGGACGTCGCAGCCCTGAGCGCGCTGGGGTTTGACCCCTCGTCAATGGGCACGACCGGGATGCAATTGCTGCAATCTGCAAGCAATGCCAAGGCGCAGATCAACGACGAAGCGGTGGAGTCCCCGCTGAATGCCATCGAAAGCCAGGCGGGCTTAAGCCTGATCCTGAAAAGCCCCACCGATATGCCGGCCACCATCAACGTCGGGCCTGACCGCACAGGCAGGCAACAAGCGGCCCAGAACTTCACCCAGGCTTACAACGCCTTGCAGAAGCTGGGCGGCAGCGTGGCCAACTCGGTGCAACGCGGCACCGAGAGCCTGCTGGGCACACCCGATCAGCCCACAGAGTTGGCTCGCACACTGGCACAAACGGGCATGACCCGCACCCCTGCGGGTGAGTTGCAGATCAACACGCAGCAGCTGTCCACTGCCTTGCAGCAGGATTCCGCCGCTGTGCGCCAAAGCCAGACCATGCTGGCGCAACAGGTGCTGGCCGACCTTCCGGCCAACACGACCGCAACCCCGCCAGATGCTGGCGCGCTTGCCCAGCCCAGCACCGACCTGGCTGCGAACTCACCCAGCAGCACGGCGGGCACCTTGCTTCGCCAGCGTTTGCTGGATCAGTACCAAGGTCTTCCATCCCAAACCGGGATGGAAGACAATGAATCTTCGATCCTGCCAGTTGCCTCACGTGCATAAGCCGGAACTGATGCTTTTTTGAGGCCTGTTTCTACGGCATCAAACAGGCATAAAGGGGTCAAGCTACGGGCCGTGCTGCCGATAACCAATTCAACGCTGTTATCAGCATCCACTGCACGAGATCTACGATGTACGCCACAGCCACAGGTTCTACTGCCAGCATGTTCAGCCAACGCAACATGAGCAACACCTATCGCCGCATCGACGTCGAAACCGGCGTAAACGGCGCATCCCCCCATCAACTCACCACCTTGCTGTTCAACGGGGCCTTGGACAGCATCGCGCAAGCACGCGGCGCCATGCTGAACAAGCAGGTAGAGGTCAAAGGCGCCGCCATTGGCAAGGCCATCCGCATCATCGACGAAGGTCTGAAAGCCAGCCTGAACCTGGCCGAGGGTGGCGAAGTGGCCCAGAACCTCAGCGATCTGTACGCCTACATCACCCTGCGCCTGACCCAGGCCAACCTGCGCAACGACACCGCCGCGCTGGACGAGTGCGTGAACTTGCTCAAACCTGTTCGTGAGGCTTGGCTGCAAATCGCCCCCACCTCCGACGCCCCCGCCTCGACCGCAGCCATGAGGATCCAAGCATGAACGCCCCCGACCTCATCACCGCCCGCGAAACCGAGCAACTCTCCCGCAACCTGCTCGGCTACTACGAGGCCATCGAATCCGCCAGCCAGGACATGCTGCAGGCCGCCCGCACCGGCGACTGGGACACCGTGGTCAAGCTCGAAGGCGCCTGCGCCGTGCTGATCGCGCAACTCAAGCACGCCTCGGAAAGCCGTACCCTCGGCCGCGACGAGCGCGCGCTCAAAAGCCGCATCATGCAGCGCATCCTCTTCAACGATGCGGAAATCCGCACGCTCACCGAGCCATGGCTGCACGATCTCAGCCGTATGATGGGCGCTTCCATAGACCCCAAGAAGATGCACTGAGTATCTCGATCCTGGACGATGAGCAAACCGTTGAACGACCGCGCGCAAGCCAGCGCGCTGGATGACTACCGCATCACGTCCCCCATCGAGATCTTCGATCTGCTGCGCCAGGTCGAAGCCTCCCGCACCCTGGTCACCCTCAGCAGCCCCGAGGGGCACAGTTACACCACGCTGATCTGGAACATCGAGCCTGATCGGGAACTCGTGGGTTTCAGCGGCGAAAGCAACCACGCCGGCCTGCGCGCCTTGCTGGAATCGAACGAGGTCACGGCGGTCGCCTACCTCGACAGCATCAAGCTGCAGTTCGACCTGGGGGGGCTGGTGATGGTGCACGGTGACCAGCTCAATGTCATCAACGCGCGCTACCCCCGCGAGCTGTACCGCTTTCAACGGCGCACCAGTTTTCGCGTCAGGCCTGCGGTCAGCGCCATGCCAACGGCCCATTTTGCCCACCCGCTCCAGGCCAAAACCGAGCTGTCTCTGCGCGTGCTGGACGTGAGCCTGGGCGGCATGGCCCTGTTCCTGCCCGACGACATGCCCACCATCCCCGATGGCACCCGCGTGCCCTCATGCAGTCTGCGTCTGGACGACGACACCTGGCTGGATGTGAGCTTCGTCATGCGACACGCCACCCCCATCCACCCCGAGACGCGCGGCTCGCGCCTGGGCTGCGAGTTCGTCAACCTCAACCAGGGTGAGCGCGACCTGCAGTTCTACATCAACCAGACGCAAAAGCGCCAACTCGCACTGGCCTCGCGCAAGGTTTGAGCAAAGCGGGCGCCCACAGGGGCCGAGCGCTGATAGCATCGACACATGACCGTGTCCGCCCCCTCCTCCTCTCCCTGGGTGATCGCCACCCGTGAAAGTCGCCTGGCCCTGTGGCAGGCCGAGCATGTCCAGTCCTTGCTGCAAGCGCGCTTTGGCCGAACGGTCACGCTGCTGGGCATGACCACCAAGGGCGACCAGATCCTCGACCGCGCCCTCTCCAAGGTCGGCGGCAAGGGCCTCTTCGTCAAAGAGCTCGAAGTGGCCCTGGAAGAAGGCCGTGCCGACCTGGCCGTGCACTCCCTGAAGGACGTGCCCATGGAGCTGCCCGACGGCTTCGTGCTGGCCGCCGTGCTGGAGCGGGAAGATCCCCGGGACGCCTTTGTCTCCAATCACCATGCCGCGCTGGACCAACTCCCCGAAGGCGCTGTCGTGGGCACATCCAGCCTGCGGCGCATGGTGCAGTTGCGTGCCCGTCGACCCGACCTCAAGATCGAGGCCCTGCGCGGCAACCTCGACACCCGACTGCGCAAGCTCGATGAGGGACAGTACGACGCCATCATTCTCGCTGCCGCAGGTCTCAAACGCCTCGGTTTGGCCGCGCGCATCCGCGAGCACCTCGACACCAGCGTGATGCTGCCCGCGGCGGGCCAAGGTGCGCTGGGCCTCGAAATCTGCGACAGCCACGCCGAGTTGAACACTGCCTTGCAAAGCTTGGCCCACACGCCAACCTGGCTGGCAACGCTGGCCGAGCGTGGCGTATCCCGCGCCATGGGCGGTAGCTGCTCAATGCCTTTGGCCGCTTTTGCCGAATGGCAAACCGGCCCCTCGGACGACAGTGAACCGGTGCTCGTCTTGCGCGCCCTGCTCGGACATCCCGAACAGCCCTTCCTGGTGCAAGCCACCACCAGCGGATGCCCTCGCAACGCTGACGAAGCGGACGCACTGGGTCGCCAGATCGCCGCACAGTTGCAAGCCCAGGCGGGCGAAGAATGGCTCGCGGCACTTTAAAAGACGCCGAACCCACCATGGACGCACTGCGCATCCTGGTCACCCGCCCCCAGCCACAGGCCGATGACTGGGTGGACGCCCTGCGCGCCCATCACATGGATGCGCACGCCCTGCCCTTGATCGCCATCGAAGCTCCCGCTGACCCCAGCCCCGTCACGACACTTTGGCAGAACCTGACACAGCATCGCCTGCTCATGTTCGTCAGCCCGGCGGCGGTGGAGTGGTTCTTTCAGCTGAGACCCGCAGGGATGACCTGGCCGTCACACACCCTTGCGGCCGCGCCCGGCCCTGGCACTGCCCGACAATTGATCGAGCGCGGCGCCCGTTGCGGCCTCATGCCACATCAGGTCCTCAACCCACGCGCTGATGCCGAGCAGTTCGACTCGGAGTCCCTGTGGCCCATGTTAGCCCCCCTGGACTGGGCCGGCCAATCGGTCTGCATCATCAGTGGTGGCGACCAGCGAGAGGCCCGCGGACGCCCTTGGCTGGCAGAGCAATTTCGCGCACGCGGCGCCCTCGTTCAGCCGCGACTGTGCTATCAGCGGGGGCCCGGCCATTGGAGCACCGCACAGCAAGCACTCGCGCGCACCGCGCTGATCGCGCCAGGTCGGCACGTCTGGCTGTTCAGCAGCTCCCAAGCCATGGATCACCTGCTCACCTCACACCTGCCTGAGTTGCCGGATCGACCTGACACGGACTGGTCCCAGACCCTTGCCCTGAGTACCCATCCACGCATCACCGAACGAGCCCGGCACATGGGCATCACCCAGATCATCGAGACCCGCCCCACGCTCGCGGCAGTGGTGGACGCACTACGCCAGGTGTCCGTAAATCAGGCGGTCGTCGATACAATCAAACCACTGTGACCGAGCCAACCCCCCCCACCCCCGAGACCCTGCCAGCCCCCCTGGCCCCGCAGGTTGAACCTGACCACGCCCCCACACCGGCGCCCGCCGAATGGGTTCGCTGGGCTGTGCTCGTGCTGAGCCTGACTTCAGCAGGAGGGCTCTGGCTGGCCTGGCAGGCACAGTCGCGCGTTCAAGGTCTGGAGCAAGAGTTGGTGCGCCGCCAGCAAAGCAGCCAGACTCAGGCCACCGAAGCGCACCTGCTGGCCAAACAAGCCCAGGAGCTCTCACGCGAATCAGCCGCTCGAACCGCCCTGCTGGAGAGCCGACTGGCCGAGGTGGCGCTGCAACGCACGCAGGTCGAAGACCTCATCAAAAACCTCAGCACCTCGCGCGATGAGAACCTGCTCGCGGATCTGGAGTCCAGCCTGCGTGTGGCCACACAGCAAGCTTCCCTGACCGGCAGCGCCGAGCCCCTGGTGGTTGCACTGCAGTCGGCTGATGCGCGTCTGGCGCGCGCTGCACAGCCACGGCTCGACAACGTCCGACGCGCGGTGGCCAAGGATCTGGATGATGTGCGTGCCACACGGGTGGCCGATCTGAGCGCTCTCACCTTGCGTCTGGACGAGGCCACGCGCCTGGTAGACGAGGTTCCCTTGCTCAACTCACCTGAGTCAGCTCGCGCTCAGCCTCGCAAAGCTGCGCCCCCGCCCAAGGCAAGCGCCCGCCAAGATGCAACCGCATCCGAGCCTGATGCCGCATCCGCCGCCTGGACCAGCCAGGTCTACCACTGGCTCAGCCAAGCGGGCAACCGTGTCTGGCTCGAAACGCGCAACCTGATCCGCGTCACCGAGATCCAGCGGCCCGAAGGCATGCTGGTCTCTCCCGAGCAAAGCTACTTCCTGCGTGAGAACATCAAGTTGCGCTTGCTCAACGCCCGCTTGGCGCTGCTGAGCCGCCAGACCGCCATCGCTGCCAGCGACTTGCAGGAAGTCGAAGCGGTCCTGCCGCGTTACTTCGATGCTCAGTCACGCAAGACGCAGTTGCTGCGCAACCTGCTGATCGACGTTGCAAAGCAAAGCACCCAGACCACCGTGCCAAGGCCCGATGACACCCTGGCAGCGCTGGCGGCCGTGTCCGCCGGCCGCTGACCCTCCGCACTGAAGCACTGAAGGACCGACGCACCATGCGCTCCATCGTCTGGCTTTTGCTGGTTGCCGTGATCGCCGTGGTTGGGGCCTCGGCCCTCGGCGCGAACGACGGCCTCGTCACCGTATACTGGCGTGGCTGGCGCACCGACGTCTCGCTCAACCTCTTCCTCCTCGTGCTGGTGGCCCTGTTCGTGGCGGTCTACTCCCTGGTGCGCGCCCTCGACAGTTTGCTGGCCTTGCCAGAGCGGGCCAAACAGTGGCGCACCTCACGCAGAGACCGTGTGGCGCAAGCTGCCCTGCGCGAGGGTCTGGCGCTGTATCTGGCTGGCCGGTACACGCGCGCTCACAAGACCTGCCAGAAGGCCATTGCCATCCAGGCTGACACACCCGAATTGGCGCTGGATGCCGAATTCACGGCCTTGGCGCACATGCTTTCAGCTGGAAGCCTGCACCGCCTGCAAGACCGCCAGCGCCGCGACGAGCACCTGCAACGCGCGCTGGAGTTGTCGCAGCTGACGCGCAAGCCGCGCGCCACCGAAGAAGGCGCAAGGCTGATGGCGGCTGAAAGTGCCCTGGAGGACCGCGATGCAACGCGTGCCTTGCGTGAGCTGGCAGAACTGCCCCCCGGTGTTGCACGTCGCACCCAGGCGCTGCGCCTGAAGTTGCAAGCAGCCCGACTCGCTCGTCAGCCCATGGAAGCCTTGCGTACGGCACGCCTGCTTGCCAAACATCAAGGCTTCACTCCCTCGGCAGCCGAGGGCCTGCTGCGCACCCTGGCCAGCGAAACCCTCGAAGGCGCCCGTGACATCGACCAAATGCGCAGCCTGTGGGTGAACCTCGATCCGCACGACAAACGTGACCCATTGGTGGTCTCGCATGCCGCGCGACGCATGTCTCAATTGGGCGCGCCCCACGAGGCGCGTCAATGGCTGGCCCCGCTTTGGGATCAGATCAACCAGCAATCACCAGAATCCGTTGAAGCCCTGTCCCGTGCCCTGCGCGACAGCCTGACCGGCCTGGAGGCCGATTGGCTTCCGCGTCTGGACGCCACCACGCCTGCTGCGCTTCGCAACCCAGCGCTGGCACTGACGTTGGGGCTCGCGCTGGCCGAGCGTCAACTGTGGGGGAAGGCTCGGGGCATGCTGCTGTCGGCGGCCAATGATTTGCAACTGGACGTCAACGATCGCCGCACAGCCTGGGCCCAACTGGGACAAATGGCGGAACGCGAAAATCGTCCAGAGGAAGCCGCGCGCTTCTACCGTCTGGCGGCGTTGCCGGAACGCGACTGAATCCCGGCAGCGCAACGAAGATCTGAGAAAAATCAGCGCCTGTTTACAAGCCTGTTAAAAACATGCTATAGTTTCACTTCTCGGCGGCTGTAGCTCAGTTGGATAGAGTACTTGGCTACGAACCAAGGGGTCGTGGGTTCGAATCCTGCCAGCCGCACCAAATCGCAAGACACGGTAAACCGAGAACATTTTTAGCGGCTGTAGCTCAGTTGGATAGAGTACTTGGCTACGAACCAAGGGGTCGTGGGTTCGAATCCTGCCAGCCGCACCAGACGAAGCCCTCAAGCTCACGCTTGAGGGCTTTTGTCATTGGGCTCCTCGCAGCTTGCGCGCACGCAACTGCTGATTCAGCCACCACAGCACGCCCGCCACCAGCAGCACGCCCCCCGCCAGCGCCATCCAGGCACCCAGCGTGGCCGTACGCACGGCCTCTTGCACCTGGCGCATGAACAGAGAAATCAAGACCGTGCCAGGCAGCAAGCCCAAGAATGTACCCAGAACATAGTCACGCAAGCGCACACGCAGCGCGCCGGCGCCCAAGTTCACCACAATGAAGGGGGCTACAGGCAAGGCACGCAGTAACACAATCGCCCATAGCCCGCGCCGATGAAGATGGGTCGACATGAGTTGCAAGCGCCCCTTTAACAGCCGATCCAATGCCTGCGCCCCGGTGACTCGCCCCAATCCGTACGTCACCGTGGCCCCCGCGACCATGCCCACCAAGGCATAGGCCATGCCAGGCCAAGGACCAAAAATCAGCACGCCCAGCGTGATCAAGGCCAGCACAGGCATCGCCAACGCCACCGCCACGACATAGGCCAGCAACACCCACACCGAGCCCATGGGCCAGGCCAAAACCTCCCGCCCGAACTCTGCAAGCATCACAGGACTGAGCAACACACGCCAAGCCGGATCACGCCACGCCATCCAGACCAGGCCCAGCAACAGCAAATAGACCAGCAACAAAGCCAGTCGCCCCCACGGCCTGCGGCGTCGCGCCAAGCTTGAACCCTGCACATTCTCCCCCGAGTGATCCCACCGTGCATCTTGGCGCAGGATCGCCGCTGCGCATGCCGCACAACCACCGATCACCGGGTTCTCACCCCTCCCCGTTCAGGGGGCATTCATCGCACTGCGGCCGTGTCGGGGTTCACTCAAGCTGGGCCGCCCTGCCCATCACACGCTGCCCCAACAGGTAGCGCCCCACGCGCACCGCGATCGCGTCCGCCGTCACAGGCGTATGCACCACCTCGACCGAGGCGGGCACACCTCCTCGGCGAATCAAGGTTTGCGGCGTCCAATCCGTGAGCAGCAACGTGCGCATGCCAGAGATCGACTCACTGCGCTCCAAGGTATGCAACATCGCCATGCCATCCATGCCCGGCAAATCAAGATGGGTGATGAGCAGGTCTGGCGTCTTCTGGCCGATCTGCAACAGCGCCAGATAGCCTGTTTCGGCAAATCGCAACTTCACGGCCTGCCCATATGGGCTCAATGCCAAGGTGCAGGCCTCTTGCCATGCCTGATCGTCCGACACCAGCAACACGTCCATCGCCTCAACAGGCACATCCGCAGGCGCCGAGCGCATGGACGCTCCACGCGCGCCTGTCTCGGCGCGCAACAAATCCTTGCGTGTCACCCGCGGCGAACCTGTCGGCGACGTTTCGCCTCCTAGCCCGGTACTCAGCGCGAGCGCCTCCACGGCGTTGTACGGAATCCGTCGATGCCCGCCGGGCGTCCGCGCTGCCGGCAAAATATCTGCCTCGACCCACAACTGCACCGTGCGCAAGGACACCCCCAGGCGTTGGGCCGCTTCACGTGTCGTCAACATCCGGGCACCCGGCCCCAACGGAATCACGTCGGACATTCTCTTGACCTTTCTGAGTCGCCCCGCCTCGCCTGCCGACGTCATTGGGGGCGCACTTTTTCATTTTTTGGATATTGTGCTCATTGAAGCCAGCATGCGCCGGCATGAAGGCATGTGCGGTGTGAACAAGTGACACTTTTGAAGGCCTGCGCATTGGGCACAATCGCCGTATGAGCAAAGCGTTCACCAAGGAAACCGACAGCGACGAGGACGATGACCTGTCCCTGCCACCGTTGCCTTCGGGCAGCAGGAACTACATCACCCCACAGGGCTACCAACGTCTGCGCGCAGAGTTGCTGCACCTGATCGACAACGAGCGCCCGAAAATCGTCGAAATCGTGCATTGGGCAGCCTCCAATGGCGACCGCTCCGAGAACGGAGACTACCTCTACGGCAAGAAGCGCCTGCGCGAGATCGACCGGCGCATCCGCTTCTTGACCAAACGCCTCGACATCGCCGAGGTGGCAGATCCCAGCTTGCACCACGGCAACGATCAAGTGTTCTTCGGGGCCACCGTGACCTATGAAAACCAGGCTGGGGTGGAGCGCACCATCACCATCAAGGGCATCGATGAAGTGGACAACCTGCAAGGTGAGGTCAGCTGGATCTCCCCGATCGCCAGGGCACTGCTCAAGTCACGTGTGGGCGACGAAGTGCAGTTGATGACCCCTGGCGGACTGGAGCGACTGGAAATCCTGGAGGTCCGCTACCCTGCCCCCGAAACGGCGCACTGAAGCCGTGCTGCGCCACTTGAGGCCTCCTCGCGCGGAGCGCCGATGGCGCACTCAGGCGCTCAGGCGCTCGGCATTGAGCACCACGGGGCAGCGCTTGAGTGAGCGAATGACTTCGGCCAGGTGGTCGGTGTCGCGCACCTCCAGCGTCAGCTTCAGCTCTGCGGTCTCACCGAGGCGCTCATTGCCCATCTCAATGTGGGTGATGTCGGTTTCCGCATGGCTGATGGCGCCAGCCACCTGGGCCAACACACCCTTGCCGTTGGCCACCAAGACTTTCAGCACGGTTTCGAACATCCGCGTCGGTTCGTCAGACCAGTTCACCTCGATCCAGCGCTCGCCATCGCGCTCGAACAAGCGGCGACCCACCGCGCAGGTCTGGGTGTGGACCACCAAGCCTTCGCCGCGCCCCAGATAACCCTTGATGCGATCGCCCGGCACCGGGCAACAACACGGGGCCAAGCGCACCGTGGCCCCCTCGCTGCCGTCAATCACCACTGAGCTGTGCGTGGGAGCCTCATCGGCAAAACGACCGAGCGTCAGTGTCAAGGCGTCCGGACGCTGTCCAGATTCGGCCATCAAATGAGCCAGACGCTTGGCCGCCATGCTCGCCACCTTGCGCCCCAAACCAATGTCGATCAGCAGTTCGTCACGGCTGCGGTTTCCGCCCAAGCGAATCAACTCCTGCCACAAGGCGCCGGAGGCACCTTCACTGTGTTCGTCACCCGGCGGCATCTTGAGGCCTTCTGCGCGCAAGGCCTGCGTCAGCAACTTGGTGCCCAAGGCCAATGACTCCTCCGCCTCCATGTTCTTCAGGTAGGCGCGGATCTTGGAGCGCGCGCGCCCCGTGCGCACAAAGGTCAGCCACGCCGGATTGGGCTTTGCGCCTGCCGCCGTGACGATCTCGACCACATCCCCACTGCGCAGCTCGGTGCGCAGTGCCACCGGCTCGCCGTTGACCTTGGCCGAGGCACACTTGTCGCCCACCCCGGAGTGGATGGCGTAAGCAAAGTCCACCGGCGTCGCCCCCTTGGGCAACGCCACGATGCGCGACTTGGGCGTCAGCACATAGACCGACTCAGGGAAGAGGTCGATCTTCAGGTGCTCCAGGAACTCGGCCGAATCACGGGTTTCGTGCTGGATGTCGATGAGCGACTGCAGCCACACCGCAGCCTGCTGCGGGTTGGCATCGCTGGCCTCGGCCTGCTCCTTGTACATCCAGTGCGCGGCAATGCCCTTCTCGGCCACGTCGTGCATCATCTGCGAGCGAATCTGGAACTCGACCGCTGTGCCCACCGGGTTCACCAGCGTCGTATGCAGCGACTGGTAGCCGTTGGGCTTGGGGATCGCGATGTAGTCCTTGAAGCGCCCCGGCAGCGGCTTGTAGAGCTGGTGCAGCACGCCCAGGGCCTTGTAGCAGTCCAGCAGCTCGTGCGTGACGATGCGAAAGCCGAAGATGTCGCTGACCTGCGCGAAGCTCAGTCCCTTTTCGATCATCTTGTTGTAGATCGAGAAAATCGTCTTTTCGCGACCGTACACCTCGATGTGCATGCCGGCTTCGCGGAAGGCGTCCTGCACCTCGCTCTGGATGCGATCCACCAGATTGCGACGGTTGCCACGCGTGCGCTTCACCGCTTTCGACAGCACGGCATGGCGCCACGGGTTGATGTACTGGAAGGACAGCTCCTGCAGCTCGCGGTAGGTCTGGTTCAGGCCCAGACGGTGCGCAATGGGCACATAGATGTCCAGCGTCTCGCGGGCGATGCGGGCACGCTTGTGCGCGGCCATCGCATCCATCGTGCGCATGTTGTGCAGGCGGTCGGCCAGCTTGATCAGGATGACGCGCACATCGCGCGCCATCGCCAACAGCATCTTTCGGAAGGACTCGGCCTGCGACTCCTCCTTCGTCGAGAAGTGCAGTTTGTCGAGTTTGGTCAGGCCGTCGACGATCTCGGCCGTGGGCGCACCAAACCGCTCAATCAGCTCGATCTTGGTGACCCCACAGTCCTCCATGGCGTCGTGCATCAGCGCCGCCATGATGGCCTGCGCGTCGAGCTTCATGTCGGCGCACAAACCGGCCACTGCGATCGGGTGCGTGATGTAGGGCTCGCCACTGGCACGAAACTGACCCAGGTGCGCCTCATCTGCGAAGCGGTAGGCCTCGCGCACGCGGCGGATGTCCGCCTCGTCAAGGTAGTCAAGCTTGTGGGTCAGGGCCGCAAAAGAGGCGGCGGCTGCATCGGTGGCCAGGGTCATCGTCAGACTGTAGCGCGGATACCCGTTCCCGTGAGCGGGCTGTGTCTATCGGACAAATAGAAAAAGGCCCGCTTGCGCCGGGCCTTTTCGGATGGACTCTTCCTGGCGCGCGCGCCAAGGGGGTCAGCGTGCGATCAGGTCGGCACCTTGCGCAGCATTTCGGTCCCCACCTGACCGGCAGCAATCTCGCGCAGCGCGGTCACGCCGGGCTTGTTGCGCGACTCGATCTTGGGGGTGTGCCCCTGGCTCAGCATGCGGGCACGGTAGGTTGCGCACAGCACCAGCTGGAAGCGGTTCGGGATCTTTTGCAGGCAATCTTCAACGGTGATGCGGGCCATGTGGGTGCTCCGGTAAGGTCTGAATCAGACTCAGATCAAATTGAGCGCACGAAACACATTGGGCTTGTTCCGACGCTGAGCTGAGTATTTTAACCGCTGTGCGTGAACAATGGACTTCAAGTCGAACAAAGCCGACTCAAACAGGGCATTGATCACCACAAAGTCGAAGTGCTGGGCCTGCGCGACCTCGATGCGGGCGTTGGCCATGCGGGTTTCGATCACCTCGGGGGCGTCCTCGCCACGGCGGTTCAGGCGCTGCAACAGCTCCTCGTAGCTGGGCGGCATGATGAAGATCAGGATGGCATTGGGGAAGATGCGCTTGATCTGCAGCGCGCCCTGCCAGTCGATCTCCAGCACGATGTCTTCGCCACTCTGGATACGGTCTTCGATGGCCTTGCGGGACGTGCCGTAGTGGTTGCCGTGCACGTGAGCGTGCTCGAAGAACTCACCGCGCTCGATCATGGCCTGGAACTCCTCTTTCGAGGTGAACCAGTACTCACGCCCGTGCTGTTCCTGACCGCGCGGGGCCCGGGTGGTGTGCGACACCGACACCTGCAAATGCGAGTCCACCTCCAGCAAGGCATTGACCAGGCTGGATTTGCCCGTGCCGCTGGGGGCCGACACCACGTACAGGTTGCCGGGATAGTCGGCCTCGGCTGCGGCGGGCGACGTGGAAGGGGGGGTTTGAGCGGTGGTCATTCGATGTTTTGCACTTGTTCACGCATTTGTTCGATGAGCACCTTCATGTCCACCGAAATCTGGGTCAATTCCAAGGCCGCGGCTTTGGAGCCCAGGGTATTTGCTTCGCGGTGTAACTCCTGAATCAGAAAATCCAGGCGTTTACCCACTTCGCCACCCTTTTTCAGCAGGCGGCCAATTTCGTCGAGGTGGGCTCGCAGGCGCTGAACCTCTTCGTCCACATCGATGCGCAAGGCATAAGCGGCGGCCTCGCTGAGCGCGCGCTCCTGGGCGGCTTCGGGCGTCACCGCGCCCCCCACGGCCTGCAGGGCGTCCTGGTACTTCTGTACGAAGCGCTCCTGCTGGCGTTGCACTGCCTGCGGCACCAGCGGCACAGCCTGCTCGGCGAGCGCCTTGAGACCCTTGAGCTTGTCTTGCAGCACAGCCACCAGGCGAGCGCCCTCGCGCTCGCGGGCCTCTTTCAAAGCCTCGACGCACTGGCGTGCAGCCTCCAGGGCGGCCTCTTCAAGGCGCACCGTGGGGGCGGCCGCCCGGCACCAGGTCAACACCTCGTTGACCGACAGCGGGGCCGCCTTGGGCAGCCAGTTCTGCACCGTACCCTCCAGGCGCGCCAGGGTGTGCAGCTGCTCGGTCTGAGGCTGCGGCCAACCCGCATCGGCGGCACGCTGGGGTTGCAAACGAAATTCGATCTTGCCGCGTTTGAACGAGGCCGTCAGCATTTCGCGCAGGGCGGGTTCCAGGCCGCGAAACTCGTCGGCCAATTTGAAACTCAGGTCGAGAAAACGGCTGTTGACCGAACGCAGTTCGGCCCCCACCGCCCCTGTGGCATGTTTGCGTGACGCAATTGGCGCATCGCCCTCGTCGGTGTTTTCACTGACGTGGTCGGGAGCCGACGACACCGCGCTTGCAAAGCCGGTCATGGAGTAGACTGACATGGTTACTTGACACCAGACGACAAAACTCGATTATGTCAAAGCCGAAACCTGCCCCGTTGCCCCCGGGCACCGTCGTGGGCGGCTACCAGATTGTCAAGAAGCTCGCTGCGGGCGGTTTTGGCGTGGTTTACCTCGCTGAGGACCCAGACAAGCGGCTGGTGGCGCTCAAGGAATACCTGCCCGCTTCCCTGGCGGAGCGTTCCGCGGGTGAGTTGATTCCCCGCGTCAAGCCCGACAAGCAGCCCCTGTACCGTCTGGGTCTGAAAAGTTTCTTTGAAGAAGGTCGCTCGCTGGCCCAGATCGCCCACCCCAGCGTGGTGTCGGTCTACAACTTCTTCCGCGAGAACGAAACCGTTTACATGGTGATGAACTATCTGCAAGGTGACACCTTGCAGGATTTCATCGTCACGGCGCGTGAACTCAAGCGCGACAAGGTGTTCCGCGAGTCCACCATCCGTTCGCTGTTTGATGAGATCCTGCGCGGCTTGCGCATTGTCCACCAGTACAAGATGCTGCACCTGGACATCAAGCCCGCCAACATCTTCATCACCAACGACAACAAGGCGGTGCTGCTGGACTTTGGCGCGGCGCGTGAAGTGCTGAGCAAGGAAGGCAACTTCATCCGCCCGATGTACACGCCCGGCTTTGCCGCGCCCGAGATGTACCGCCGCGACGGCTCGCTGGGGCCCTGGACCGACATCTACGCCATCGGCGCCTGCATCTACGCCTGCATGCAGGGCTATCCGCCCAACGATGCCCCACAGCGCATCGAGAAAGATCGCCTGGGCCTGTCCCTGTCGCGGCTGCGCAATGTGTACTCGGACAACCTCATCGAGGTGACCGAGTGGTGCATGTCGCTCGACCCGCTGGCGCGCCCCCAAAGCGTCTTTGCCCTGCAAAAAGAATTGGCACGCGAAACCGAGCGCCGCTACTCCAAGCTCACCTTCGCCGAGCGGGTCAAGCTGCAACTTGAAAACCTGAAAACCGGTGCCAAGACATGAGGTTCTCCGTCTACCAGATCAGCCGCAAGGGCGGCCGTGAGAAGAACGAAGACCGCATGGGCTACTGCTACACGCGCGACGCCGGGCTGTTTGCCCTGGCCGACGGCATGGGCGGTCACCCGGAAGGCGAAGTGGCTTCACAGCTGGCCTTGCAGACCATGGCCGCGATGTTCCAGCGCGATGCCAAGCCTGTGCTGGCCGACCCGCTGCGCTTTCTGCAAGATGCCATCATGGCAGGCCACCATCAGTTGCTGCGTTACGCCAGTGAGAAGGGCCTGATCGACAACCCGCGCACCACCCTGGTCGCGTGCATCCTGCAGGGCAACATGGCCTACTGGGCCCACTGCGGGGACTCGCGGCTGTACTTCGTGCGTGGCAACAAACTGATCGCCCGCACCCGCGACCATTCCTATTCGGAGCTGCAGCAGACCCTCGGTCACAACGCGCTGCACAACGATCGCTTTAACCGCAACGTGCTGTTCACCTGTTTGGGCAGCCCAGGCAAGCCCGTGGTGGACACCTCGGGCCCGCTGTTGCTGCAAGAGGGCGATCGCATCTTGCTGTGCTCTGACGGCCTGTGGGGCACGGTCGATGACGAGGTCATCACTGACCACCTGTCCGCCAGTCCCATCCACGAGGCGGTGCCGGAATTGGTCGAGGTGGCGCTGCGCAATGGTGGCGCCAAGTGCGACAACGTCACCATCATCGCGATGGAATGGGAGTCGGCCACTGACGAAGACAAGCCAAGTGTGTCCACCCATGAGCTAGGTGACGAGGTCTTCGCGTCCACAATCCAGGCCAGCATCGGCGCAGGCGCCGGTCCCGGCGACAATGTCGAAGATGATGACCTGGACGAAGCGGCCATCGAACGTTCGATCCGAGAGATCAACGAAGCCATCCGCCGCTCCGCCAACGGCACCCGCAAACCCTGATCGGACACCTCATCGCGCCAGCAGCGCGGCCGGTGCCCCGGTCGGGACCTGACCCACGCTGCTGACACCCGATGAGCAAACAACTGATCCTGGCGTCCAACAACGCCAAGAAACTGCGCGAACTGCAGGCCCTGATCGCCCCCCTGGGGGTGGAGTTGGTCACGCAAGGTGCGCTCGGCATCCCCGAGGCCGAAGAGCCCCACGTCACTTTTGTTGAAAACGCTCTGGCCAAGGCACGCCATGCGGCCCGCCTGGGAGGCGGCCCTGCGCTCGCCGACGACTCTGGCCTGTGTGTCAACGCCCTGGGTGGTGCGCCGGGGGTGCGCTCGGCCCGCTATGCGGTGGACGCAGGACGCGTCGCCGAAGGTGCGGGCCGCGAACACATCGACCCGGCCAACAACGCCTGGCTGCTGGAACAGATGGCCACCCACACTGACCGCCAAGCCCACTTCACCTGCCTGCTGGTGGCTGTGCGCCACGCCGAAGACCCCGAGCCCCTGATCGCGGAAGGCCACTGGTGTGGTCAGTTGTTGCACGCCCCGCAAGGCGAGCATGGCTTCGGCTACGACCCGCTGCTGTGGCTGCCCGAACACCAGCTCAGCGCCGCCCAACTGCCCCCCGAAATCAAGAACGCCGTCAGTCACCGCGCACTGGCCTGCCAGCAACTGCTGCAACTCATCACCGCCCGCTGGGGCCTGGGCACCGACGGTGCCACGGCCACTCACTGGCCCTGGCAATCCGCATGATCACCTTGCAACGCCCGGGTGCCCTGAGCACCCTGCCCCCACTGTCGCTGTACGTGCACCTGCCCTGGTGCCTGCGCAAGTGCCCCTATTGCGACTTCAACTCGCACGAACCCGGTGCGGCGCAGACCGCCGGGGCGGCTGGTGCCGGCCAGTTGTCGGCCCAGACCGAGGCCCGCTACCTTGACGCCCTGCGCGCGGACCTCGAATCAGCCCTGCCCCAAATCTGGGGACGCCGCGTGCACACCGTCTTCATTGGGGGTGGCACACCCAGCCTGTTCTCGCCCGACAGCATCGACCGCCTGCTGTCCGACATCCGCGCCCGCCTGCCGCTGGAAGCCGACGCCGAAATCACGCTGGAGGCCAACCCCGGCACCTTCGAGACCGACCGTTTCAAAGCCTTTCGCCAGGCCGGGGTCAACCGCCTGTCGATTGGCGTGCAGAGCTTTGACGGTGCCAAGCTGAAGTCGCTGGGCCGGGTGCACAACCGCGCCCAGGCCATCGCCGCCGTCGAAGAGGCGCAGCGCAACTTCGAGACCTTCAACCTCGACCTGATGTACGCCCTGCCAGGCCAGTCTCCAGCCGACCTGGAAGCCGACATCCAGCAGGCACTGGCCTTCGAGCCGCCGCACCTGTCGCTCTACCACCTCACGCTGGAGCCCAACACGCGCTTCGCCACCCAGCCACCCAAAGGCCTGCCTGACGAGGACACTGCCTTCGACATGCTGGACCACCTGATCGCGCGCACCACGGCCGCCGGCCTGCAGCGCTATGAGGTGTCGGCCTATGCCCGCCCCGGCCACCAGTGCGCGCACAACCTGAACTACTGGCAGTTTGGGGACTATCTGGGCATCGGGGCCGGCGCCCACAGCAAGATCAGCTTCCCGGACCGCATCGTGCGCCAGGTGCGTTGGCGCGAGCCGGCTGCCTACATGGACAAGGCCGTGCAGGGCCTGGCCTGCTCCAACGAACAGGACGTGCCATTGAAATCGCGCGCGTTCGAGTTCATGATGAACGCCCTGCGCCTGAAGGACGGCTTCGAGTTGCTGCGCTTTGCCGAGCGCACTGGCTTGACCCTGGCCAGCATCCAGCAGCCGCTGGCCGAGGCCGAGGCCAAAGGCCTGCTGCAACGGGACCTGGCCCGCGCCTGGCCCACCGACAAGGGCTTTGATTTCCTCAGCGACCTGCAGGCCTTGTTTCTGAGCGACTGACGCGCAAAAAAGCCGCTGCCCCTTGCGGGACAGCGGCCTTCTGCTTGTCTCCTCGGTCGCCAGCCGGGGCCTTACCCCAGCCAGTCGCCTCAGTTATTTCTTCTCGTCGCGCAGTTCGCGACGCAGGATCTTGCCCACGTTGGTCTTGGGCAGGTCGGTGCGGAACTCGATGTACTTGGGGCACTTGTAGCCGGTCAGTTGCTCGTGGCAATAAGCCTTGAGCGCCTCTTCGGTCAGCGTCGTGTCCTTGCGCACCACGAACAACTTCACCGCTTCGCCAGCCTTGGCATCGGGCACGCCCACGGCCGCGCATTCCAACACGCCGGGATGCAGGTTGACCACCTGCTCGACTTCGTTCGGGTACACATTGAAGCCCGACACCAGGATCATGTCCTTCTTGCGGTCGACGATGCGGACCTGACCACGCTCGTCCATGATGCCGATGTCACCGGTGCGGAAGAACCCATCGGAAGTCATGACCTTCGCGGTTTCATCGTCACGCTGCCAGTAGCCGGCCATCACCTGTGGACCACGGATGGAGATTTCCCCCACGCCACCGATGGGCATGTGGTTGCCATCGTCGTCGAGAATCGCCACTTCGGTCGAAGGCAGCGGGTAACCGATGGAGCCATTGAACTCGGTGTTATCCAGGCGGTTGGCTGTGGCCACCGGCGAGGTTTCCGACAACCCATAGCCTTCCACGATCGGGCAACCGGTGATCTTCTTCCAGGCTTCGGCGGTGGCCTGTTGCACAGCCATGCCACCACCCATCGACACCTTCAGACCCGAGAAGTCGAGCTTGGCAAAGTCAGGGTGGTTGGCCAGCGCATTGAACAAGGTATTCACAGCAGGGAACTGGTTCACCTTGTACGCACTCAGCGTCTTGATCACGGCCGGCAGATCGCGCGGGTTCGGGATCAGGATGTTCATGGAACCCAGGCGTGCACCCATGAAGTAGCACACCGTCAGCGAGAAGATGTGATACAGCGGCAGGGCACACACGGCCACCAAGGGTGCGCTGCCCAGCTTGTTCAGCTCAGGCTTGAACCAAGCTTCGTTTTGCAGGATGTTGGCCACCACGTTGCGGTGCAGCAGTGTGGCGCCCTTGGAGACGCCCGTGGTGCCGCCGGTGTACTGCAGGAAGGCCACATCGGAGAGCTTCAAGTCGGGACGGGTGTACTTCATCGAGCGACCCTTGGACACCACATCCTTGAAGGTCGTCAGCGTGCACTTGGCATTGTTCGGCAGGCTGTAAGCCGGCACCATCTTCTTGACGTTGCGCACCACGAAGTTGACCAGCGCGCCCTTCAGGAATGGCAGCATGTCGCCCATGGAGGCCAGCACGATGCGCTTGATCGGTGTGCGCGCCACCACTTCCTGCAGCGTGGTGGCAAAGTTCTCGAGGATGACGATGGCCTCGGCGCCGGAGTCCTTGAGTTGGTGCTCCAGTTCACGCGGCGTGTACAGCGGGTTGACGTTGACGACCACATAACCCGCACGCAGCACAGCAGCAATCGCCACCACGTACTGCGGCACGTTGGGCATCATCAGCGCCACACGGGCACCCTTGGCCAGACCCTGGGCCTGCAGCCAGGCGGCCATGGCGTTCGACATCTCATCGATCTGACGGAAGGTCCAATGCACCCCCATGAAGGAGGCCATATCCCGCTGGGCAAATTGCTTGAACGACTGGTCCAGCAAGTCGGCCAAGGAGGAATACTCTTCGGGGTTGATTTCGGCGGGCACGCCTGGTTCGTAGTGGGCAAGCCAGGGTTTGGTACTCGTCATCGTCGTCCTCTTGTCTGATCGGTTACGGCTGAATTCAATGCCAATGCGGCAGCAGAAGTCACCACTTCTGTGCTGCATGAATTCTGCAACACTCACTCCCCAGGGTTCACCCTCAAACCGCATCACGGACGTTTCTTTTTTGTTGAACGCCACCTGAACAGGTGACTTTCCGCCCCCTTCATACAGGGGTTTACGCCAATTCGCGCCTACCCACGCCAACTTCAATTTGACTCACAATGTTTCCTATTTGAGAAATCCGCCTGGAAACACACAACATGGTTGACCGCGCCATAGACCATCCCCTGATGCCCAAAAGACGCTGGTTTCTGAAGACGGCACTGGCCATCGGGGCGGTGGGAGCCACCCTGGGAGGCCTCGTGTTCTGGCACCGAGGCTTGAGCCAAGGCAAGTTCACCCCCCACGGACGAGACGTTTGCCACGGACTGGCGCGCGGCATTCTGGGCCCCATGCTGCCCAAAGATCCAGCCCAGCGCGCGGCTGCTCTGGAAGCGCACCTTGATCAGCTCGAAGCTTTCATCCAGGGCACGCCGGCCATGATGCAAATTCAGATCAACGCTGTTCTCGGTTTGTTGGGTAACGCCCCAACTCGCTACATGCTCACCGACCTGGGACGGTCCTGGCGCGAGGCCAGCGACGCACAGATCGCGCGCGCGCTCGAGACCATGCGTCTCAACCCCTTGCCCACGCAGCGCCTCACCTACCAGGTGGTGCGTGGCCTGACCTGCATGAGCTTCTTTACCCAAAGCGCCAACTGGCCTATGACCGGCTATCCCGGCCCCCTCGACATATGAGCAAGCTTCCCGATCCCTTCCGTGACGGTCTGGCCCGTGGCTGGAAAACCACCCATGGCGAACAAGGCCTGCCCGCCCAGGTGCAATGTGATGTGGCCATCATTGGCACGGGTGCAGGCGCCGGCATCACCGCTGAGTTGCTCACCCGTGCCGGCCTGGACGTGGTCCTGATTGAAGAAGGCCCTCTGCGCACCAGCACCGACTTCAATCAGAAAGAATCCGACGCCTATCGAACCCTGTACCAGGAGTCAGCCGCTCGCCGCACCCTGGACGGCGCCATCAGCATCATGCAAGGCCGCTGCGTGGGCGGCACCACGGTGATCAACTGGACCAGTTCGTTCCGGACACCGGACAGCACGCTGCGGCACTGGCAAGAGGTGTTCGGGCTGAGCGAGTACACGACCGAATCGATGGCCCCATGGTTCGAACAAGCCGAGCGTCGCCTGAACATGACGCCTTGGACCATCCCGCCCAATCTCAACAATGAGGTTCTGCGCAAGGGAGCGACCAAGCTGGGGATTTCTTCGGCGGTCATCCCACGCAACGTCAAGGGCTGCTGGAACCTGGGCGCCTGCGGCCTGGGTTGCCCGACCAATGCCAAGCAATCGATGCTGGTGACATCCATTCCCGCCGCGCTGGATGCCGGGGCCAGGCTGTTCTACCAGACGCGTGCTCAGAAATTTGACATTCAGAAGGGGAAGGTGACCGGTTTGATTTGCGTCCCCATCCGGCTCAACGGAGACAAGGTGTCTGATCGCACCATGCGGGTCACCGCACGGCACTATGTGGTCGCCGGGGGCGCCATCAACTCACCGGCTTTGCTGCGCCGGTCTGACGCGCCGGACCCCCACGGCCTCCTGGGCACCCGCACGTTCTTGCATCCGGTGAGCTTCTCAGCGGGCATCTTCGACGAACGGGTCGAGGCCTGGCAAGGCGCTCCGCAATCGCTGTACTCCGATCACTTTGTGCACGATGCACACCTGCAAGGACCGATCGGTTTCAAGATCGAGGCGGCACCGCTGCACCCAGGCATGGCGTCCATTTTGCTCGGCGGACACGGCGAACGTCTGATGGCACGCTTCCAGCAGTATCCACACACTCAGATGATGCTGTCCCTGATGCGAGACGGTTTCCACCCTGAGTCGGCGGGGGGCAAGGTGCGCATCCATCTGGACGGCACACCTGTGCTCGATTACCCGCTGACAGACTATGTCCTCGAAGGCTTCCGCCGCTCACTGCTGGCAATGGCGGAGATCCAGTTCGCGGCAGGTGCGCGTACCGTGCGCCCGTTCCACGAGCAGAGTGACGATTACCGCACGTGGGCCTCCGCCAAGGAAGCGATTGCACGTTTTGACATGAAGCCCTTGCTCACCGGCGCAGGCAGTGCGCACGTGATGGGTGGATGCGGCATGGCCGCCAGCGAGAAACAAGGCGTCGTGCGCCCGGACGGCGTGCACTGGCAACTCGAGAACCTGTCGGTTCACGATGGATCGGTTTTCCCAACCAGCATCGGCGCCAACCCGCAGTTGTCGATCTACGGCACAGCCAACCGTTTGGCCACACAGCTGGCCAAACGGTTGAGCGGCAAGGACGTGACCCTGGCCTGAACACCGCACACCTGGCGGCCACGCATGAAAAAACCCCGCCGAGGCGGGGTTTTCATCGTCAGGGCGATCCATGAGGACCACCCCACACGCATCAATTACTTGTTGCGGGTGCCGACGACTTCGATTTCCACGCGACGGTTCTTGGCGCGGCCTTCGGCAGACTTGTTGTCAGCCACGGGTTGCTTCTCGCCCTTGCCTTCGGTGTAGATCTTGGAGGCGTCGATGCCCTTGCCAGCCAAGTAGGACTTGACGGCTTCCGAACGCTTGACCGACAGCTTGTCGTTGTAAGCGTCAGAGCCGACGGAGTCGGTGTGACCCACGGCGATCACGACTTCCAGGTTCAGACCCTTCACCTTGTCGGCCAGATCATCCAGCTTGGCCTTGCCTTCGGGCTTCAGAGCGGTCTTGTTGAAGTCGAAGAAAGCGTCAGCGGCGAAACTCACCTTTTCGGTGGCGGGAGCAGCGGGCACCACAGCCGGGGCAGCGGCAGGAGCCGGAGCGGCAGGAGCGGCAGCAGGAGCCGGAGCGGCAGGAGCCACGGGAGCAGGCACGCCATCGCAGCCTTGAACGCCGGTGGCCGGAGTCCAGGGGGTGTCACGCCAGCAGTATTCGTTCGTGCCGTTCTTCCACACGGTGCCATCGGTGCCGCGCCAGTTGTCCACGGTTTGGGCGAAAGCACCACCGGCCAGAGCAGCGGTAGCGAACAGAGCAGCGACTTGATTGAGCTTGATCATGCGAGTCCTCACGATATAAGAACGCAGCGTTCAACTGCGAAGCGCCCTGATTGGGCAACAGACCGAAGCGCAAGATGGCAACGGCCGCCCCAGGGGTGAACCAAGGGCACATTACGAAATCATTGTGCCATAGTGAAATCGACTCTTGAAGGCAGAACTTCGGTGACGCAAGCGCCCACCTGAATTGTTGCGCGTGGGCGACATGATCGGCCAATTACAATGGTCTTTTCCATTCGGCTGAGGCAGCTGGGCTGCCCCGCCCCATGGAAGCGAAGTCCATGATGCCCTGACGACCCTCGTCGTCCGGTTGTCTCTTCTCACCGTGAAGCACGCATGACGCAATTCGCCAAGGAAACCCTGCCCATCAGCCTCGAAGAGGAAATGCGGCGTTCTTACCTCGATTACGCGATGAGCGTGATCGTGGGTCGGGCCCTGCCCGATGCCCGCGACGGCCTCAAGCCCGTTCACCGTCGCGTGCTGTTCGCGATGCACGAGCTCAACAACGACTGGAACCGGCCTTACAAGAAGTCGGCGCGTATCGTCGGTGACGTCATCGGTAAGTACCACCCGCACGGCGACTCGGCGGTGTACGACACCATCGTGCGCATGGCGCAGGACTTCTCGCTGCGCCACATGCTGGTCGACGGCCAGGGCAACTTCGGCTCGGTGGACGGCGACAGCGCCGCGGCGATGCGTTACACCGAAATCCGCCTGGCCAAGGTCGCCCACGAAATGCTGGCCGACATCGACAAGGAAACCGTCGACTTCGGCCCCAACTACGACGGCTCGGAAAAAGAGCCGCTGGTGCTGCCCACCCGCCTGCCCAACCTGCTGGTCAACGGTTCGGCCGGTATCGCGGTAGGCATGGCCACCAACATCCCGCCGCACAACCTCAACGAGGTGGTGGATGCCTGTTTGCACGCGCTCAAAAATCCCGACTGCTCGATCGACGAGCTGATGGAAATCATCCCAGCGCCAGACTTCCCCACCGCCGGGATCATTTATGGCCTGTCGGGCGTCCGCGAGGGGTATCGCACCGGCCGTGGCCGTGTGGTCATGCGCGCACGCGTGCACTTCGAGGACATCGGCAAGGGTGACCGTCAGGCCATCATCGTCGATGAGATCCCTTACCAGGTCAACAAGAAGACCCTGCTGGAGCGCATCGCCGAGCTGGTCAACGAGAAGAAGATCGAAGGCATCACCCACATCCAGGACGAGTCCGACAAGTCCGGCATGCGCGTGGTGATCGAGCTCAAGCGCGGCGAAGTGCCCGAGGTCATCCTCAACAATCTGTACAAGCAGACCCAGTTGCAGGACACCTTCGGCATCAACATGGTGGCCCTGATCGACGGCCAGCCCAAGCTGTGCAACCTCAAGGACCTGATCACGGTCTTCCTGGAGCACCGCCGCGAGGTCATCACCCGCCGCACCGTGTACGAGTTGCGCAAGGCGCGCGAACGTGGTCACGTGCTGGAAGGCCTGGCCGTGGCCCTGGCCAACATCGACGAGTTCATCGAGACCATCAAGACCTCGCCGACCCCGCCGGTGGCCAAGGCCGCCCTGATGAGCAAGAGCTGGGATTCGTCGCTGGTGCGGGAAATGCTGTCGCGCACCGACGGCGATGCCAAGCTCTACCGCCCCGAAGGCCTGCCCCTGAACTTTGGCATGCAGCCCGATGGCCTGTATCGCCTGAGCGAAGACCAAGCCGGCGAGATCCTGCAGATGCGTCTGCAACGCCTGACCGGCCTGGAGCAGGACAAGATCATCGGCGAGTACAAGGACGTCATGGCCCAGATCGCTGATCTGCTGGACATCCTCTCCAAGCCCGAGCGCGTCTCAAGCATCATCGGTGACGAACTGGGTGCCATCCGTCAGGAATTCGGCCAGACCAAGCTGGGCGCTCGCCGCTCGACCATCGAGCACAACGCGCAAGAGCTGGGCACCGAAGACCTGATCACCCCGACCGACATGGTCGTGACGATCTCGCACACGGGCTACATCAAGAGCCAGCCGCTGAGCGAGTACCGCGCCCAAAAGCGCGGCGGTCGCGGCAAGCAGGCCACGGCGACGAAGGAAGACGACTGGATCGACCAACTCTTCATCGCCAACACGCACGACTACATCCTGTGCTTCAGCAACCGCGGTCGCGTGTACTGGATCAAGGTCTGGGAAGTGCCTCAGGGCTCGCGCAACTCGCGCGGCAAGCCCATGGTCAACATGTTCCCGCTGGAAAAGGACGAGAAGATCAACGTCGTCCTGCCCTTGACCGGCGAGTTCCGCAGCTTCCCTGAAGACCACTATGTGTTCATGGCCACCGCCATGGGCACGGTCAAGAAGACCCCGCTTACCGACTTCAGCAACCCGCGCAAGGCCGGCATCATCGCCGTGGGCTTGGACGAGGGTGACTACCTGATCGGTGCTGCCCTGACCGACGGCAAGCACGACGTGATGCTGTTCTCGGACGGCGGCAAGGCGGTGCGCTTTGACGAAGACGATGTCCGCCCGATGGGCCGCAGCGCCCGCGGCGTGCGCGGCATGATGCTGGAAGAAGGCCAGTCGGTCATCGCCATGCTGGTGGCCGAAGACGAGACACAGTCCGTGCTGACCGCCACCGAGAACGGCTACGGCAAGCGCACCTCCATCGTCGAGTACACCCGCCACGGTCGTGGCACCAAGGGCATGATCGCCATCCAGCAGTCCGAGCGCAACGGCAAGGTGGTCGCGGCCACCTTGGTGCGTCCGGAAGACGAGATCATGCTGATCACCGACAAGGGCGTGCTGGTGCGCACCCGCGTCGCCGAGATCCGCGAACTGGGCCGTGCCACGCAGGGCGTCACCCTGATCGCCCTCGATGAAGGCGCCAAGCTGATTGGCCTGCAGCGCATCGTTGAAAACGATGCCCAAGCCAGTGCCAGCGACAGCGAAGACACGGAAGCCGGCACGGCCGAGGGCACATCGGACGGAACCGAAAACTGATCAGGCCACACCAAGCCTGACACCCCCTCCTCTCCAGGAGGGGTTCACACCTCAACCAGATTGCAAGGACACACGATGACTCTGAAGAAAACCGCCTGGGCTGTGGCCGTGGCCACCACGTTGGCCGTGACCTCGCTGTCGGCCCACGCCGACAAGAAAGCCATCGTGCAGAAGATTCTGAGCTCGCAGCAAGCTGCCCTGGACGACATGTCGCGCAATGTGGCCGAGCAGCCGGCCCGTCAACTGGCCGCCGGTGCACGCCAGATCCTGATGCAAGCCGTTCCTGAGGACAAGCGCGAAGCCACCGCCAAGCAAGTGGATGCCGAGATCAAGAAGTATCTGGAGAGTGCAGTCCCCGCCGTGCGCGCCAGCGCCACCAAGCTCAGCCCCACCGTGCTGGGCGCCATCTACGAAGAGAAGTTCAGCGAGGACGAACTCAAGCAACTGCAAGCCATGCTGGAGTCGCCCATCCTCAAGCGCTATCAGAGCCTGCTGCCCGAGATGAGCAACGCGCTGCTGGAGAAGGTCGTCGCCGATGCCCGCCCCCAGGTCACGCCCAAGCTGCAGACGGCGGAAACCAACATCCGCTCGATCCTGGACAAGGCTTCCGGTGGCAAGCTGAGCCAAGGCGAAGCCAAGCCGGCTGCCAAGCCTGCCACCAAGAAGTAATGTTCCCTGACGCCGGATGAGCGCCTCCCGCGCCCCGGCGTCCCGCCCGTCACACCGTTTGTGCCTGGATGTCGCCCATGACCCGCCCTTTCAATTTTTCAGCCGGCCCGGCCGCCCTGCCTGAAGAAGTCCTGCAACAGGCCGCCAGCGAGATGCTGGACTGGCATGGCTCGGGCATGGGCGTGATGGAGATGAGCCACCGCGGCAAGGAGTTCATCTCGATCGCCGAGCAGGCTGAAGCCGACCTGCGCGAGATCCTGTCGGTGCCGGCCACTCACAAGATCCTGTTCATGCAGGGTGGCGCCATCGCCGAGAACGCGATCGTGCCGATGAACTTGTCGCGCGGTGGACGGGCGGACTACGTGATCACCGGCTCGTGGTCGCAGAAGTCGGCCAAGGAAGCCCACAAATACTGCGAAGTGCACATTGCCGCCAGCAATGCTGCCGATCACCACACCACCCTGCCGGACTACGGCAGCTGGAAAATCAGCGACAACGCTGCCTATGTGCACGTGTGCAGCAACGAAACCATTCATGGCGTTGAAATGCACGAGTTGCCCGATCTGGCCGCGCTCGGCACCCCGGCACCTCTGGTGATCGACTGCTCGTCGCACATCGTTTCGCGCCCCATCGACTGGTCGCGCGTGGGCTTGGCTTACGCCGGCGCCCAGAAGAACATCGGTCCCGCTGGCCTGACCCTGGTCATCGTGCGCGAAGACCTGCTGGGCCACGCCCTGCCGATCACGCCGTCGGCCTTCGACTACAAGATCGTGGCCGACAACGGTTCGATGTACAACACGCCGCCGACCTACCCCTGGTATCTGGCTGGCTTGGTGTTCCAGTGGATCAAGCGCCAGCGTGAAGGCGACCTCACCGGCCTGGCCGCCATCGAGGCACGCAACGTCGCCAAGGCCAAGCTGTTCTACGATTACGTCGACGCCTCCGGCTTCTACGTCAACAAGGTGGCCGGCAACTGCCGCTCGCGCATGAACATCCCCTTCTTCCTGCCCTCGGACGATCTGAACGACGCTTTCCTGAGCGGCGCCAAGGCAGCCGGACTGCTGCAACTCAAGGGCCACAAGAGTGTGGGCGGCATGCGCGCCTCGATTTACAACGCCATGCCGCTGGCCGGCGTGGCCGCGCTGGTCGACTACATGAAGAGCTTTGCCGCACGCCATGGCTGATTCCGCGCACTTCCAACCCGATGATCGCCCGGTGGACGAGCAACTCGCCGACCTGCGTGTGCGCATCGACGCGGTCGATCAGCAGTTGATCGACCTGGTCAACCAGCGTGCCCGCTTGGCCCAGGCTGTGGGCGAGGTCAAGAAAATCGACGGTTCGCCGGTGTTCCGCCCGGACCGCGAGGCTCAGGTCATCGACCGCGTCAAGGCCCAGAACCCCGGCCCGATTCGCGAGGACAGCGTTGCCCCCATCTGGCGCGAGATCATGTCGGCCTGCCGCGCCTTGGAGGCACGCCAGCGTGTCGCCTTCCTCGGCCCCATCGGCACCTTCAGCGAACAAGCCACGCTCAACTACTTTGGCTCGTCCATCGAGGCCCTGGCCTGCCCGTCGGTGGACGAGGTGTTCCGCGCCACCATTTCGGGCTCGGCCGATTACGGCGTCGTGCCGGTCGAGAACTCGACCGAGGGCGTCGTGGCCCGTTCGCTCGATCTGTTGCTGGCCTCACCTCTGACCATCGTGGGCGAAACCAGTTTGCTGGTGACCCACAACCTGCTGCGCCAGGCCCCTTCGCGCGAAGGCATCACCACCGTGTGTGCCCATCCGCAAGCGCTGGCGCAGTGCCACAACTGGTTGAGCCAGAACCTGCCCGAGGCCGAGCGCCGCCCTGTGTCCAGCAATGCCGAAGGTGCACGTCTGGCGAGCCAGGATGGCGCCATCGCAGCACTGGCCAGCGAACGCGCGGCCACCCAGTACGGTTTGCATGTCGTGCAAGCGGCCGTGCAGGACGAGGCCCACAACCGCACCCGCTTCGTGATCGTCACCCGCCCCGGCCCGCACGTCGGCGTGGCCCCGACCGGTCACGACTGCACCAGCCTGATCGTCTCGGTGGACAATCGACCTGGTGCCGTGCACGACATGCTGGTGCCGCTCAAGCGTCACGGTGTGTCCATGACCCGTTTCGAGTCGCGCCCGGCGCGCTCGGGGAACTGGGAATACGTCTTCTTCATCGACCTGGCCGGCCATCCGGCACAGGACAATGTGGCCGCCGCCCTGCAGGAGTTGCGCGCCCAGTGTTCATTCTTCAAGGTGCTCGGCAGCTACCCGCTGGACGTGCACTGAATTCCAAGGATCTTGCAGCATGTTCAACCAACTTGGCCTGATCGGCTGTGGCCTCATGGGGGGCTCCTTTGCCCTGGCCCTGAAAAAAGCCGGCCTGGTCAAGCGGGTCGTCGGCTACAGCAAATCCCCCTCCACCGTTGAGAAGGCCCGTCGCCTCGGCGTGATCGACGTCGCGGCCGAGTCGGCTCTGCTGGCGGTGTCCGGCTCGGACATCGTGCTGATCGCCGTGCCCGTGGCCGCCAGCGAAGGCACGTTCAAGTCCATCCGTCACCTGGTCAACCCGGGTGTGCTCTTCATGGACGTCGGCTCGACCAAGCGCGATGTGGTCGATGCGGCCCGCCGCGTGCTGAAGGAGCGCCTGCCCTCCTTCGTGCCCGCCCACCCGATTGCCGGACGTGAAGTGGCGGGCATCGAGCACGCAGACCCGACCCTGTACCAGGGGCGCAAGGTCATCCTGACCCCCTTGCACCAGACGGATCCGACGTTGGTCCAAAAGGCCACCGACGTGTGGGCGGCCGTGGGCTGCCAGGTGCTCAAGATGAGCCCGGAACACCACGATGCGGCTTTTGCTGCCGTGAGCCACCTGCCCCACCTGCTGGCCTTTGCCTACATGAATGCCATGGCCGAGCAACCTGCCGGACAGGAGTACCTGTCTCTGGCTGGCCCTGGCTTCCGGGACTTCAGCCGCATCGCGGCCAGCGACCCCACCATCTGGCGAGACATCCTGTTGTCCAACCGCGAAGAGATCCTGCGCCAGTCCGAAGCCTTCCGCCGCGCCCTGGAAGAGCTCGAACGCCAGATGCGCGACTGGAACGGCCCGGAGTTGCAAACCTTGATCGAATCGGCCTCGACCTCGCGCAGCCAGTGGCAACTGAACCCGAAATCCACGGTCTCTCGCCTCTGAGGCTCTCTCAGACTCGCCCCACTCAAGGTGGGGCACACGAGTTTTCTTTCGCATGTACACCACCGCCTTCCTTGACCTCCCCCCGCTGCTGTCCGCCGGTGGTACCGTGCGACTGCCCGGCTCGAAGAGCATCTCCAACCGTGTGCTGCTGCTGGCCGGCTTGAGCGAAGGCACCACCGTGGTCCATGATCTGCTGGCCTCGGACGACACCCATGTGATGCTCGAAGCCCTGCGCACGCTGGGCTGCGACCTGCAGCAAGACGGCGACACGGTGCACATCACCGGTCTGGGCGGCCAGCTGGCCGTGAAGGACGCCGATCTGTTCCTGGGCAATGCCGGCACCGCCATGCGCCCGCTGACCGCCGCCCTGGCGCTGCTGTCGGCCACGCAAGGCGGCGTCTTCACCCTGTCGGGCGTGCCGCGCATGCACGAGCGCCCGATCGGTGACCTGGTCGATGCCCTGCGCCCGCTGGGCTGCACCATCGAGTGCACCGGCACCGAGGGCTACCCTCCGCTGCGCCTGGCCGGCGGCCAGCTTGAACTGTCAGCCCCCATCAAGGTGCGCGGTGACGTCTCCAGCCAGTTCCTGACCGCCCTCCTGCTGGCCCTGCCGCTGGTGTCACAGCAACAAGCTCTGACCATCGAGGTGGTCGGCGAGCTCATTTCCAAGCCCTACATCGAGATCACGCTGAACCTGCTGGCCCGCTTCGGCATCCAGGTCGAGCGCCAGGGCTGGGAGCGTTTCATCATCCCGCAGGGCAGCCGTTACCAATCGCCGGGTGAGATCCACGTCGAGGCCGATGCTTCGTCGGCGTCCTACTTCATCGCTGCCGGCGCCATCGCGGGCATCGACACGCCAGTGCGTGTCGAAGGCGTGGGCGCCGCCTCCATCCAGGGCGACATCCGCTTCGTGGAAGCCGCGCAGGCCATGGGCGCCCAGGTCACGTCTGGCCCGAACTGGCTGGAAATCCGCCGCGGCACCTGGCCACTGACCGCCGTGGACATGGACTGCAACCACATCCCCGATGCGGCCATGACCCTGGCGGTGATGGCCCTGTACGCCCAGGGCACGACCCGCCTGCGCAACATCGCCAGCTGGCGCGTGAAGGAAACCGACCGCATCGCCGCGATGGCCTGCGAACTGCGCAAGCTCGGTGCCACCGTGGTCGAAGGCGAGGACTTCATCGAGGTCACGCCACCCGCCACCGGCGCCTGGCAGCACGCCAGCATCCACACCTACGACGACCACCGCATGGCCATGTGCTTTTCGCTGGCCGCCTTCAACCCGCTGGCACCAACCGCCGCGGCGGGCAAGCCGGTGTCGGTGCGCATCGAAGACCCGCGCTGCGTGGGCAAGACCTTCCCCGACTATTTCGAGTCGCTGTTCCAGGTGGCCCAGACCGACCCGGACCTGATCCCGGTGATCACGGTGGACGGGCCCACGGCCTCGGGCAAGGGCACCTTGGCCAGCGCGCTGGCCCACCGCCTGGGCTACAAGTTCCTGGACTCGGGCTCGCTCTACCGCATCACGGCCCTGCTGGCGCTCGAACAGCAGGTCGATCTGGACGACGCGCAAGCGCTGGAAGCCCTGGCCCGCCGCGTCGGCCACGACATCAGCCTGCGTTTCGACGGCGAACACATCTGGGTGGATGACCGTGACGTCAGTGATGCCTTGCGTCGCGAAGAAGTCGGTCAGACCGCCTCGCGCATCTCGGCCGTGCCCGGCCTGCGTCAGGCCCTGGTCGAGCTGCAAAAGGCTTTCCGCGGTCTGCCGGGCCTGGTGGCCGATGGCCGCGACATGGGTACGGTGATTTTCCCGGACGCCGCGCTGAAGGTCTTTCTGACCGCCACAGCCGCCGAGCGCGCCGAGCGCCGGTACAAGCAATTGATCCAAAAAGGATTTTCTGCTAACCTAGACGAGATTTGCGCAGATTTGGAGGCGCGCGACCTGCGGGACCGTACCCGTGCCGTGTCGCCTCTCGTGCCTGCTGCAGATGCCCGCAAACTCGACAATTCCGCATTGACCATCGAAGCATCGATGGACACTGTGCTGGGTTGGTGGGTCGAAGGCTGGCCTCACGTGATCGCCGGACATTGAGTTCGCGACGCGACGCAGGCCGATACAAGGCTGTGACAACCGGCCCTGACCGCCAGGCCAGGGCATGAGCAATCTGGGTCGCCCCCTCGGTGACCTGGCTGTCATGTTCTTCAACCCAACCCGTTCCGGTCGTTCCTGTCGATCTGAGCGTTACCGCTGGCTCACCCCAGCACAGGAAATTCAATGTCTGAATCTTTTGCCGCCCTTTTTGAAGAGTCGCTGCAACGTGCCAACATGCGCACCGGCGAAGTCATCACCGCTGAGGTGGTGGCCGTCGAACACAACTTCGTGGTGGTCAACGCCGGCCTGAAGTCCGAAGCGTACGTGCCCATCGACGAGTTCCGCAACGACCAGGGCGAGATCGAAGTCCAAGTCGGTGACTTCGTGTCCGTGGCCGTGGATGCCATCGAAAACGGCTACGGCGACACCATCCTGTCGCGCGACAAGGCCAAGCGCCTGGCTTCGTGGCTGTCGCTGGAAACCGCTCTGGAGTCTGGCGACTTCGTGACCGGTACCGTCAATGGCAAGGTCAAGGGCGGCCTGACCGTTCTGGTCAACGGCATCCGTGCCTTCCTGCCTGGTTCGCTGCTCGATACGCGCCCTGTCAAGGACATGTCGCCGTTCGAAGGCAAGACCATGGAGTTCAAGGTCATCAAGCTGGACCGCAAGCGCAACAACGTTGTGCTGTCGCGTCGCGCTGTGGTCGAAGCCTCGATGGGCGAAGAGCGCGCCAAGCTGATGGAAACCCTGCGCGAAGGCGCGATCGTCAATGGCGTGGTCAAGAACATCACCGAATACGGTGCGTTCGTGGACCTGGGCGGCATCGACGGCCTGCTGCACATCACCGACATGGCCTGGCGCCGTGTCCGTCACCCGTCCGAAGTGGTGACCGTGGGCCAAGAGCTGACCGCCAAGGTCCTGAAGTTCGACGCCGAGAAGAACCGCGTTTCGCTGGGTCTGAAGCAAATGGGCGACGATCCGTGGGTTGGCGTGTCGCGCCGTTACCCCGCTTCGACCCGCCTGTTCGGCAAGGTCACCAACATCGCTGACTACGGCGCTTTCGTTGAGATCGAACCCGGCATCGAAGGCCTGGTGCACGTCTCCGAAATGGACTGGACCAACAAGAACATCGCTCCCAACAAGATCGTCAACCTGGGCGACGAAGTGGAAGTCATGGTCCTGGAAATCGACGAAGACAAGCGTCGCATCTCCCTGGGCATGAAGCAGTGCAAGCCGAACCCATGGGACGACTTCGCTCAGAACTTCAACCGCGGTGACAAGGTCAAGGGTCCCGTCAAGTCGATCACCGACTTCGGCGTGTTCGTGGGTCTGGCCGCCGGCATCGACGGTCTGGTTCACCTGTCCGACCTGTCTTGGAACGAGCCCGGCGAAGCTGCCGTGCGCAACTACAAGAAGGGCCAGGAAGTCGAAGCCATCGTTCTGGCCATCGACGTCGAGCGCGAGCGCATCTCCCTGGGCATCAAGCAGCTGGACAGCGACCCGTTCACCAACTTCACGACCCTGAACGACCGTGGCGCCACCGTCACTGGCACCGTGAAGACCGTGGACGCCAAGGGCGCCGAGATCAACCTGGGTGACGACATCGTCGGTTACCTGCGCGCTTCCGAAATCAGCCGCGACCGCGTTGAAGACGCTCGCAACGTGCTGAAGGAAGGCGACGAAGTCTCGGCCGTGATCATCAACATCGATCGCAAGACCCGCAACATCCAGCTGTCGGTCAAGGCCAAGGACAACGCCGAGCAGCAAGAAGCTCTGCAGCGTCTGAGCGCTGACACCACCAAGGAAGGCTCCGGCACCACCAGCCTGGGCGCCCTGCTGAAGGCCAAGCTCGACCAGAACAACGGTTGATCTGCCTTCTGCGCATCACATCCCTGCCGGCTTCGGCCGACGGGGGCTGTGATGAGCGTGGTACAAAGCCCCAGGTCCTGGCCCGCCAGGCCCGTGGGGCTTTTTGCTGATGCTCATCACAACCTCCCATTTTTCGCCTCTTTGACATGACCCGTTCTGACCTCGTGGCCCGACTGGCCGAACGCTTTGGCCAGCTGACGCAGCGCGACGCCGAATTTGCCGTCAAGACCATCCTGGACGCCATGTCGGAGGCGCTGGCCAAGGGGCATCGCATCGAGATCCGAGGCTTTGGGAGCTTCTCCATCAGCCGTCGCCCACCGCGCATGGGGCGCAACCCTCGCACGGGCGAGCAGGTGTTGATCCCGGAAAAGCTGGTGCCGCACTTCAAACCGGGCAAAGCCCTGCGCGAAGGGGTCGACAAGGTGGATACTGTGGGTTCTTCCGACACCTCTGACAGCTGAAACACCCATGCGTACCTTGAACTGGTTGTGGCGCGGCCTCCTGTTCTTCGTTCTGTTCGCCTTTGCGCTGAACAACCAGCACACGGTGTCGCTCAAATGGTTCCTCGGCTACCAGTGGCAGGCCCCGATGGTGTTCATCGTGCTGGCGGCCTTCGCACTGGGCTGTGCCGCAGGGGTTCTGGCCATGGTGCCAAGTTGGTGGCGCCAGCGTCGCGAAGCCCGCAACCGTCTCCTGTTGATGCCCGCCCCCGTCAAAGCCGAAGCAGGCACGGCATCGGCCTTGGTGGCGGGTGGACAAAGCGATGTTTCCGAACTGACCTTGCCGCCCGAACTCCCCTTCCCTCCTGACATGCCCGCGCCCCGCAAACCCGTCAAGTAACGTGGCGGCTGGCGCAAGACTCTTTCTCTGAGCCCATGGAATTCGATCTGTACTGGCTGCTTCTGGCAGCCCCGGTGGTATTTTTGCTGGGCTGGGTCGCATCTCGACTCGACCTGCGGCAACTCAAGCGCGAGGATCAGGCGTCGCCTCAGGCTTATTTCAAGGGTCTGAACCTGCTGCTCAATGAGCAGCAGGACAAAGCCATTGACGCCTTCATTGAAGCCGTTCAGCACGACCCCGGCACCACAGATCTGCACTTCGCATTGGGCAACCTGTTTCGCCGCCGGGGCGAGTACGAACGCGCCATCCGCATCCACCAGCACCTCTTGTCCCGCGGCGATCTGAAGCGGGAGGAACGAGAGCGTGCTCAGCATGCGCTGGCGCATGACTTCATGAAGGCGGGCCTGTTCGACCGTGCCGAAGAGGCGTTCAAGGCCCTCGAGGGCACTGCTTTCAGCACCGATGCCCGACTCGCCTTGCTGTCTCTGTATGAGCGCTCCCGCAATTGGCACCCGGCCATCGAGGTGGCGCGTCAGTTGGAGGCAACAGGCACGGGGTCTTTTTCGCAGCGCAGTGCCCACCATTGGTGTGAAGTGGCTCAGGAAGCCGATGCGCGTGGCCGAGCCGATGAGGCCGATCAGGCCTTGGCGCGAGCCCGGGAAGCGGCCCCGCAGGCGGCACGCCCCCTGGTGTTGCAAGGCCAGCGACTGGTCCGCCAGGGCAAACACGCCGAAGCGCTGCAGGTTTGGGACGAGTTGATGTTCAAGCAACCGCAGGCCTTTGCCTTGATTGCCATGGACTATGCACGCAGTGCCCGGGCGTGCGATGCGGTGCCGACAGCACTGAACAAATTACAGTCGGTGTACGCTCAGGCGCCCACGATGGATGTGTTGAACGCCATCGGCGAGTTGCAACCCGACGCAACGGACCGCCGCGAGGCCATCATGCGACACCTGCGCCAACAGCCATCGCTGTCGGCTGCCCAAAGTCTGATCCGCGAACGACTGGTCAGCCATGTGCCTCTGGAAGAGCCCGAGGTAGAGGTCCTGCAAAAAGCACTGACCAGCGCCGCCAAACCGCTTCAGCGATACCGCTGCGCGGCCTGCGGCTTCGAGAGTCAACATTACTTCTGGCAATGTCCAGGCTGCCAGAATTGGGATACGTATCCCCCTCGTCGCCTGGAAGATCAGTGAGCCATGCCGTGATGGTGCTGATGTGCGGCAGGTTGTGCCGCCATGCCTGAAGGCGTCGTGGCGGATGCTCCGCCAGAAGGCATCATCATGTGTGCCTTGACCGGAACGCTGATGGCCTGAGTGACCACCTTGCCATCGGCTGTGCGAAGCTTCAGGGTCAATTGCAGCACTTCACCCTCTGTCAGGGGTTCTTGAAGCTGGGTCAACATCAGGTGATGGCCGCCGGGACGCAGTACCACGGCCTGTCCAGCAGGCAGGGCCAGATTCGAGATGGCCCGCATGCGCATGACTTGACCATCCATGGTCATTTCGTGCAACTCGGACACACCCGTGCGAGCCATGGCAAAAGCCTCCAGGGTCAGTGGCTGGCGCGCTGTCAGAACCATGAAGCCTCCAGTGGCCGTTTGCCCCTTGACCATGGGACGAATCCAGGCGGAATCGACCTGAACCCAGGGGGCAGCGGCCTGAACCGCCTGATCTGGCTTCTTGCTCGCATTCGCGCTCGGTGGGGTCGATTGAGCCCAGCCCGAAGTGGCCAGAAGAGACAGTGTCAAGACAGCGGCGGCGGTGCGGATGCGTGGGTGGTGAAGGCAAGACATGCGGAGGTCTCCAGCTTGATGGGATGACCCAGAGTCTAGTGCCGAAGCACCGTGGGGCACACCCCGCCAGATCAAGACGCAGTCAGCGCACGTCGGTACTGAATGGCTTCGGCCATGTGAGCGGTGGCAATGCAGTCGGCCTCCGCCAGATCGGCGATGGTGCGCGCCAACTTGAGCACCCGATGGAAGGCCCGCCCTGACCACCCCAGGCGAGCGCAGGCCGACTGCAGGAAAGCCTGGGCAGCGGGCTCGGCGCAGGCATGCTGCTCCAGCGCAGCGCCTTCCAGAGTGGCGTTGAGTTGCCCCTGTCTCGACCATTGTCGAGCACGAGCGGCAACCACGCGCTGGGCAATTTCGGCCGACGAAGACCCGTCGGGGCTGCCGGCAAGCACCTCGGGCGCCACCGCGGGAACCTCCACCTGCACATCGATGCGATCCAGCAGGGGGCCACTGAGCCGACCCTGGTAACGTGCCACCTGGTCAGGCGTACAGCGACAGGCTTTGAGGGGGTTGCCAAAGTGCCCACAAGGACAGGGATTCATCGCGGCGATGAGCTGGAAGCGCGCCGGGAAATCATGTCGTCGCGCGGCACGGGAAATGGTGATGTGGCCCGTTTCGAGCGGTTCGCGCAAGGCCTCCAGGGCCGCCCGAGGGAACTCGGGCAGTTCATCGAGAAAAAGCACGCCATGGTGTGCCAACGAGATCTCGCCAGGCCGTGGTGGGGCGCCGCCGCCCACCAGCGCCACCGGCGAAGCCGTGTGATGCGGACTGCGGACCGTTCGTTGTCGCCAGCGACGGGCATCAAAATGCCCCGCCAGGCTGAGCACGGCCGCGGACTCCAGGGCTTCCTCGGGTGCAAGTTCTGGCAGCAAGCTGACAAAGCGCTGGGCCAGCATCGATTTGCCGCTGCCGGGCGGGCCCATCATCAAGACCGAGTGCGCCCCTGCTGCGGCGATCTCCAGCGCGCGCTTCGCGGCAGACTGCCCCTTGACCTCCCGCAGATCCGACAACGCAGCACCGTCAGCAGCGGCGAAGGAAGGCACCGACTGGGTGCGCACCAAGGTGGCGCCGGTGCCCTGCCCCGCGGGCCTGAGGGCCTCGACCACCTCCATCAAATGACCGGCCCCGTACAGGCAGGCCCCATCCACCAGCGCGGCCTCCTCGGCACTGGCCTTGGGTAAAACCAAGCCGCGCGCCTGCCCATCCCGAGCGGACTTCAATAGCGCCAGCGCCATGGGCAGGGCTCCACGGACTGGTCGCAACTCTCCGCCTAACGATAACTCGCCGGCAAACTCCAGCGTCCGCAGTCGAGCAGGGTCGAGATGTCCCATGGCGGCCAGGATGCCCAGGGCGATGGGAAGATCGAAACGTCCCGACTCCTTGGGCAGATCGGCCGGAGCCAGATTGACCGTGATGCGCTTGTTGAACGGAAACTCCAGCCCACTGTTGCTCAGAGCTGCTCGGACCCGTTCGCGGGCCTCTTTCACTTCGGTGTCCGCCAACCCCACCAGGGTGAACGACGGCAGGCCGTTGGCGAGATGGACTTCGACGGTGACCTCAGGCGCTTTGAGGCCATCCAGGGCACGACTGTGAACGATGGCAAGTGACATGAAAGGGATCCAGACGCAATCGCGCCGCTCCGCGACAAAGCGTCGATTGTGTGGAGCCCAAGAGAAACGGACATTCCCTCTGAGGGGCGGCCCCCCCCGCATTCGGGAGTTCTTGGGAATGGCACCGTTTTGGTGGATATGCCACGCTGCGAGATCGGACCACCGTCATGACGCACCACCTCAGTGCACCAATCCATGCAACAGACCGGAAAGCCCGCGTACACGGGTGATCTGGGTCAGACCCACATGCCTGCATTGTGTTGGCACGGTTCATGCAGATGATGGGTGTCAACAATTTTTCACCAACCTCACCGGAGTACCCATCATGAAAATGGTGACCGCCATCGTCAAGCCGTTCAAGCTTGACGAAGTCCGTGAGGCTCTGTCCGCCATCGGCGTTCAGGGCATCACGGTGACCGAAGTCAAGGGTTTTGGTCGTCAGAAAGGCCACACCGAGCTGTACCGTGGCGCGGAGTATGTGGTCGACTTCCTGCCCAAAGTGAAGATCGAAGCAGCCGTGGATGACGCCATCCTCGACCGCGTGATCGAAGCCATCGAAACATCGGCCCGCACCGGCAAGATTGGTGACGGCAAGATTTTCGTCACCCCGCTGGAGCAGGTGATCCGCATCCGCACCGGCGAGATGGACAAGGACGCCCTGTGATCGGGCCACACACCTGATCCGACTTTCGCACTTGTGGCCGACATGCCCTGCGGGGATTCGCGCCGTCACACCATTCGTTCTATCAAGAGGCATTTCATGAGAAAGCTCATTGCGTCATTCGCGCTGGGGCTCGCGGCCTTGGGCCTGCTGGGCGTCGCCCACGCCCAAGAAGTTGCAGCGTCGGCCCCCGAGATCGCTTCCGCCGTCGAGGCAGCGGTGGCCCCCGCCGCTGCTGTGGCGCCGGAAGCCGCCTCGGCTGCCGAAGCAGCCCCCACCCCCACCGTCAACAAGGGCGATACCGCCTGGATGATGGTCTCCACCATCCTGGTGATCCTGATGGTTGTCCCCGGCCTGGCCCTGTTCTACGGTGGCCTGGTGCGCAGCAAGAACATGCTGTCGGTGCTGATGCAGGTGCTGGTGGTGTTCTCGCTGATCTCCGTGCTGTGGGCCGCTTACGGCTACAGCCTGGCGTTCGGTGGGGCTGGCACCATCATCGGTGACCTGTCCAAGGCCTTCCTGAGCGGCATCACGCCCGCCTCGATGGCCGACACCTTCACGCCGGACGCCAAGATCCCCGAACTGATCTTCGTGGCCTTCCAGTGCACCTTCGCAGGCATCACCTGCGCCCTGATCGTCGGCGCCTTTGCCGAGCGCATCAAGTTCGGTGCCGTGCTGCTGTTCAGCGCGCTGTGGTTCACATTCAGCTACCTGCCGATCGCCCACATGGTGTGGGGTGCCGGCGGCTACCTGCTGAGCAAGGGCGCTCTGGACTTCGCCGGTGGCACCGTGGTGCACATCAACTCGGCCGTGGCCGGCTTGGTGGGTGCTTACATGATCGGCAAGCGCCTTGGTTACGGCCGTGAGTCCTTCACGCCGCACTCGCTGACGCTGACCATGGTGGGTGCTTCGCTGCTGTGGGTGGGTTGGTTCGGCTTCAACGCTGGCTCCGCACTGGAAGCCAACGGCAGCGCCGCCCTGGCCTTCATCAACACCCTGGTGGCCACGGCTGCTGCCGTGATGGCCTGGTGCGTGGGTGAAGCCTTGTTCAAGGGCAAGGCCTCGATGCTGGGTGCCGCCTCGGGTGCGGTGGCTGGCCTGGTGGTCATCACCCCCGCTTGCGGCTCGGTGGGCCCGATGGGTGCCATCGTGATGGGTCTGATCGCCGGCTTCATCTGCCTGTGGGGTGTCAGTGGCCTCAAGAAGATGCTCGGCGCAGACGACGCGCTGGACGTGTTCGGCATCCACGGCGTGGGCGGCATTGCCGGCGCCCTGCTGACCGGTGTGTTCGCTGCGCCTGGTCTGGGTGGCACGGGCGCCGAAGACTTCTCCATCGCTCACCAGTTGCTGGTGCAGGCTGAGGGCGTGGTCATCACCATCGTCTGGTCGGGCATCGTCGCTGCGATCTGCTACAAGATTGTGGACCTGGTGATCGGCCTGCGCGTGCCCGAAGAAGAAGAGCGCGAAGGCCTGGACATCACTTCGCACGGCGAGACCGCTTACCACAAGTGATCTCCTGAACACGGGACCGGAGGCCGTATCAGTTGACGGCCTCCAACATGAAAAGAGGGCCTCTTTCGGGAGGCCCTCTTTGTTTTTTTGCATCGCTGTGTTGCATGACGCTGAACGCCAACAGGCAGCGATCTTCCTAAAATAGCCTTCCTACCTCCTCACTTCACAAGGCGCTTCCCCCCATGGTTCCTCACCTGATCACCGCGCTGACCGGCCCCATCAACGAACTGGAGCAGCGGATGCTGGAGTCCGTGCCCGCCATCGAACGCTGGTTCCGTCTGGAGTGGATGGAGCACACCCCGCCGTTCTATACCTCGGTCGACCTGCGCAATGCAGGGTTCAAGCTCGCACCGGTGGACACCAATCTGTTTCCGGGCGGTTTCAACAACCTGACGCAAGAGATGCTGCCGCTGGCAGTGCAGGCCGCGATGGCCGCGATCGAGAAGATCTGTCCCGAGGCCAAGAACCTGCTGCTGATCCCGGAAGAGCACACGCGTAACACCTTCTATCTGTCGAACGTGGCGCGCCTGATTCAGATCTTCACGCTGGCCGGGCTGAATGTGCGCCTGGGCTCTCTGGATGAAAGCATCACCGAACCCACGGACGTGGCCCTGCCCGATGGCAGCCACCTGACCCTGGAGCCGCTGGTGCGCACGCGTCACCGCCTGGGATTGAAGCACTTCGACCCCTGCACCATCCTGTTGAACAACGACCTGTCGGCCGGCATTCCGGAGATCCTGCAGGGCCTGCACGAGCAGTATCTGCTGCCGCCGCTGCACGCAGGGTGGGCCGTGCGTCGCAAGAGCCAGCACTTTGCCGCCTACGAAGAGGTTGCCAAGAAGTTCTCCAAGCTGCTGGGCATGGACCCGTGGCTGATCAACCCGATGTACTCGGTGTGCGACGAGGTGAACTTCCAGGAGGGCACGGGCCTGGAATGTCTGGAGACGCAGGTGGACGCCATGCTGAGCAAGGTGCGCCGCAAGTACAAGGAATATGGCATCAACGAAAAGCCGTTTGTGGTGGTCAAGCCCGACAACGGCACCTACGGCATGGGCATCATGACGGTGCGTGATGCCAAGGAAGTGGCCGACCTCAACCGCCGCACGCGCAACAAGATGTCGGTGGTCAAGGACGGTCAGAGCGTCAACCGCGTTCTGATTCAGGAGGGTGTGGCCACGTACGAGCAAATCAACGAGGCCGTGGCCGAGCCCGTGGTCTACATGATCGACCGCTATGTCGTGGGTGGCTTCTACCGCGTGCATGCAGACCGGGGGGTGGACGAAAACCTGAACGCCCCAGGCTCGCATTTTGTTCCCCTGGGCTTTCCAGAGCCGACACAATTGCCACGCCCGGGCGTGAAGCCCGGTGCAAGCGCACCGAACCGCTTTTACATGTACGGTGTCGTAGCAAGGCTGGCCATGCTGGCAGCCAGCTATGAACTGGAAGCGCACGACCCCGATGCCGAGGTGTACACCTGATGTACATGCACTGTTGCGGTGCAACAAAATGTCTGTGAACGCAGGCAGAATGGCGTACTCGTTGTCTCGGGAAGCTCCGTCATCGTGCAACACGCTCCTCACGCCAAACCAAACGCCAAAGAACTGGCTGCCCTGACCCTGGGTGCCATCGGCATCGTCTACGGTGACATCGGCACCAGCCCGCTGTATGCACTCAAAGAAGTGTTCAACCACGGGCACCTTCCCCTGACACCGGAAAACATCTACGGCATCTTGTCGATGATGTTCTGGACCCTGACGGTGATCGTGTCGCTGAAATACGTGACGCTGATCCTGCGGGCCGACAACAACGGCGAAGGCGGTCTGGTGGCCATGCTCACGCTGGCCTCCACCGCCGTGAAAGACAAGCCGGCCTTGCGGGGCAAGTTGCTGGCCCTGGGCATCTTTGGCACCGCCATCTTCTTTGGGGACGGGGTGATCACCCCGGCCATCTCGGTGCTCTCTGCCGTGGAGGGCATGGAGGTGGCTGCGCCACAACTGGAGCGCTACGTGGTGCCCATCACGCTGGTGGTGCTGACGCTGCTGTTCATGGTGCAAAAGCATGGCACCAGTGGCATCGGCAAGTTCTTTGGCCCCATCACGGCACTGTGGTTCATCGTGGTGGCCTTGTTGGGTCTGTACCATGTGCTGCAAAACCCGGCGGTGCTGGCCGCCATGAACCCGCTGTACGCCCTGAGCTTCATCGCGGATCATCCGATGCTGGCGTTCATCGCGCTGGGCGCCGTGATCCTGTGCGCGACCGGTGCCGAAGCGCTGTATGCGGACATGGGGCACTTCGGCAAGCTGCCCATCCGTCTGGCCTGGTTCAGCTTGGTCATGCCCGCTCTGGTGCTGAACTACTTCGGCCAGGGCGCGATGTTGCTGGCTCACCCGGAGAACGTGGCTAACCCCTTCTTCGAGATGGCGCCGCACTGGGCGCTCTATCCGCTTGTGGGTCTGGCCACTTGCGCCACGGTGATCGCGTCGCAAGCCCTGATCACGGCGGCTTTCTCCGTCACCAAGCAGGTGATCCAGCTGGGTTACCTGCCTCGACTGCGCATCCTGCACACCTCCGAGAAGGAAACTGGTCAGATCTACATCCCCTTCGTGAACTGGGCACTGTACGGCTGCATCGTGTTGGCCGTGATCTTCTTCGGCTCCAGCGGCAAGTTGGCGGCGGCCTATGGCATCACGGTCACCATCGACATGATGATCACCACGGTGATGACCTTCTTTGTCATCCGCTTCGCCTGGAAGATGTCATGGATGGTGTGTGTGCTGGCCACAGCCTTCTTCTTTGCAATCGACCTGATGTTCTTCAGTGCCAACGTCATCAAGGTGATCGACGGCGGCTGGTTCCCGCTGCTGATCGGCATCGTGATGTTCAGCCTGATGATGACCTGGAAAGATGGTCGTGAGTTGCTCAGCAGCAGCCTGCGGTCGGATGCCATCGATTTGCGCCCCTTCCTGGAGGCCGTGTTCTGCAGTCCTCCGCTGCGCGTGGATGGCACGGCCGTGTTCCTGAACGCCGATGCGGGCACCACCCCCAATGCGCTGTTGCACAACCTCAAGCACAACAAGGTGCTGCACAAGCAAAACCTGTTCGTGACGGTGCGCTCGCATGAAGTGCCCTGGATCCCACTGAAGAACCGGATTGAGGTGGAAGACTTGGGCAATGACTGCTGGCAGGTCATTCTTCACTACGGGTTCAAAAACGAGCCCGATGTGCCGCGTGCGCTCAAATTGCTCAAGGAGCACAGCGTTTTCCTGGACGACATGGAGACAAGTTACTTCCTGTCGCGTGACATCGTGATCCCGACCATGGGTGGGGGCATGGCGCCTTGGCGGGAGAAGCTGTTTGCCAGCATGCACCGTAACGCCTCCGGTGCTGCGGCCTTCCTGAACCTGCCCACCAACCGCGTGGTGGAACTGGGCTCCAAGGTGGAGATCTGACCCAGGCGCCGCTTTCCCTGCGCCAGATCGCCCGGGACACCTCCCTCACGGCGATCTCGTCAGGCTTCGTCGCCACGCTGGTGGGCTTCACCAGCACCATCGCCCTGATTTTTCATGCAGCCCAGTCGCTGGGCGCCACACCGGCCCAGGTGACGTCCTGGGTACTGGCCCTGGGCGTGGGCATGGGGCTGGGCACGCTGGGCCTGTCGCTGTGGGCCCGTGCCCCCATTCTCATCACCTGGTCCACCCCTGGCGCGGCCGTGATCGCGAGCGCAGCCGGTGGTGGCGTGAGCCTGGCTGAAGCCACCGGCGCCTTCGTGCTGTGCGGGGCGTTGATGTGGCTGTGCGGGGTCACGGGCTGGTTCGAGCGGGTCATGAACCGCATTCCTGTGGCCCTGGCTGCCGCCTTGCTCGCCGGCATCCTGGCCAAGTTTGCGCTGCTGGCCTTTGCGGCCGCCACGCCTCAGCCGGTGCTGGTGGTGGGCATGCTGCTCACTTACTTGCTTGGCAAACGCCTGTGGCCCCGCTACGCCATCCCCGGTGTCCTGGTGGTGGCGGTGCTGCTGGCCACTGTGCAAGGCCAGTTGCACACCGCGGCCTTGCGCTGGGAGCCAGCCCTGCCCGTCTGGGTGACACCACAATGGTCGTGGCAGGCCATTCTGGGCATGGGACTACCGCTGTTCATCGTGACCATGGCCTCGCAGGCAGTGCCGGGTGTGTCGGCCATCCGGGTGTTTGGCTATCGCACGCCGGTGTCGCCCTTGATGAGCTGGTCTGGGGTGATCACGGTGCTGCTGGCGCCCTTTGGCGGCTACGCCTTCAATCTGGCGGCCATCACCGCCACCATCGTGCTGCAGCCGCACGCCCATCCGGATGCGCACAAGCGCTACACCGCAGCCCTGATGGCCGGTCTGTTCTACCTGGTGATGGCCGCGCTGGGCGGTGCCGTGGCCGGCGTCTTGACCGCCTTTCCCCCCGCGCTCATCATGGGCGTGGCGGGACTGGCCCTGCTGGGCACCATCGCCAACGGCCTGGCCGCCTCGCTGCAGGACACCCGCTACCGTGAGGCTGCCGTTATCACGTTTCTGGTGACGCTGTCGGGCGTCACGCTGATGGGCGTGGGCTCGGCCTTCTGGGGCTTGGTGGCCGGCGTGCTGACGCTGTTCGTGGAACACTTCAGGGCTCGTCCTTCGGACACCCCTTGAATCCCCCCGCACACCTCAGGCGCACACCGAGCTTGTGCGCCCGACCCTCGATCTGCAGACCATCATGAAACTCCTGTTTGTCGCCGACCCTCTGCACACCTTCAAGACCTACAAGGACAGCACCTTCGCGATGATGCGCGAGGCCGCCTCACGCGGACATGAGCTGTGGGCCTGCGAGCCTCAACAAGTGGTGTGGCAGCGCGGCAGTCTGGTACAGGCGCAGGCCCGTCGCATCACCCTGACTGGCGACGCGCACGACTGGTTTGACGAGCAGGAGCAGGCCCTGGTCGCACTGAGCAGCATGGACGCGGTGCTGATGCGCAAGGACCCGCCGTTTGACGCCGAGTACCTGTACGCGACCCACCTGCTGACCCAGGCCGAGCGCGAAGGCGCGCGCGTCTTCAACAAGCCACAGGCGCTGCGCGAGCACCCGGAAAAGCTGGCCATCCTCGAATTCCCGCTGCACATCGCCCCCACCCTGGTCACCCGCAGCATCGAGGCCGTGCGCGCCTTCCACACCGAGCACCGCGACATCATCCTCAAGCCGCTGGACGGCATGGGCGGCATGGGCATCTTCCGCGTGAAGGACGATGGCCTGAACCTGGGCAGCATCGCCGAGACGCTGACCAAGGACGGCACGCAGACCATCATGGTGCAGGCCTTCCTGCCGGCCATCAGCGAAGGTGACAAGCGCGTGCTGGTGATCGACGGCGAGCCCGTGCCCTATGCGCTGGCCCGCATCCCGCAAGGCGGCGAGGTGCGTGGCAACCTGGCGGCTGGCGGCAAGGGTGTGGCCCAGCCTTTGAGTGAGTCCGACTGGGCGATTGCCCGCGAACTGGGGCCGATTCTGGCCGCACGCGGCCTGCTGCTGGTGGGCCTGGACATCATCGGCGACCGCCTCACCGAGATCAACGTGACCAGCCCGACCTGCTTCCAGGAGATCACCGACCAGACCGGCTGGGACGTCGCGCAACGCTTCATTGACGCGCTCGAAAGCGCCGTGCAGCGCCAGCAGCGACAATGAGCACCTGCGTCAGCGGTGCTGGCGCCTTCTTTTTCCTCTCTGGATCGTTTCTTTCATGGCTCTTTTGACCCTGAGCGATGCCTGCCTGGCCTATGGCCACGTGGCCCTGCTCGACCACGCCGCCTTTGCGCTCGAAACCGGTGAACGCGTTGGCCTGATCGGCCGCAATGGCACCGGCAAGTCCTCGCTGCTGAAAATCATGGCCGGACTGGAAAAGCCCGACGACGGGATCTTGCAGGTGCAAAACGGCATCGACATCGCCTATGTGCCGCAAGAGCCCAGCTTTGCCGACGACGCGACCGTGTTCAGCACCGTCAGCGAGGGTCTGGCCGAGGTCAAGGCCGCCCGTGAGCGCTTCGAGGCCCACGAAGAAGGCGCCGATCTGGATGCCCTGATGACCTTCATCGAAGCGCGCAATGGCTGGAACTGGGAACAACGGGTGGACGAGACCCTGCAGCGCCTGCGCCTGGATGCGAGCCTGCCGATCGACGGCCTGTCGGGCGGCACCAAGAAGCGCGTGGCCCTGGCGCGTGCGCTGGTGGCCAGCCCGGACGTGCTCTTCCTCGACGAGCCGACCAACCACCTGGACCTGGACGCCATTGCCTGGCTGGAAGAGCTGCTGGTGGCCTTCAAGGGCGCCATCGTGCTGATTTCCCACGACCGCGCCTTCCTGGACAACGTCTGTACGCGCATCGTCGAGCTCGACCGCGGTGAGCTGCGCACTTATCCCGGCAATTTCACGGCCTACCAGGGGCTCAAGGCCCAGCAGCTGGCCGACGAGGCCGTCACCAACGCCAAATTCGACAAGCTGCTGGCCCAGGAAGAGATCTGGATCCGCAAGGGCGTCGAAGCCCGTCGCACCCGCGCCGTGGCCCGCATCAAGCGCCTGGACGAATTGCGCAGCACCCGCGCCGCGCGCCGTGAGGTGATCGGTCGCGTCAAGCTGGACGTGTCGCAAGGCGACCGCAGCGGCAAGATCGTGGCCGAGCTGGAAGACGTCTCCAAGGCCTTCGGCGGCCGCACCGTGGTGCGCGATTTCAGCGGCACCATCTTGCGCGGCGACAAGGTGGGCCTGGTGGGGCCCAACGGCGCGGGCAAGACCACGCTGCTGAAGATGATCCTGGGCGAGCTGGCCCCGGACAGCGGCACGGTCAAGCAAGGTGCCAACCTGCAAGTCGCCTACTTCGACCAGATGCGCGACCACCTCAATCTGGACGCCACGCTGGCCGATTTCATCAGCCCCGGCAGCGAGTGGATCGAGATCAACGGCTCACGCAAGCACGTGATGGGCTATCTGCAGGACTTCCTGTTCGCGCCCGCACGCGCCAACTCGCCCGTACGCACACTCAGCGGTGGTGAGCGCAACCGCCTGTTGCTGGCGCGTCTGTTCGCCAAGCCCAGCAACGTGCTGGTGCTCGACGAACCGACCAACGACCTGGACATCGACACGCTCGACCTGTTGGAAGACCTGCTCGCCGACTATCCAGGCACCGTCTTCCTGGTCAGCCATGACCGGCGCTTCCTCGACAACGTGGTCACCTCCACCTTGGTCGCCGAAGGCGACGGGCGCTGGCGCGAGTACGAAGGCGGTGTGGAAGACTGGCTGATCCAGTCACGCCGTGCACAGGCCCTGGCGGCGGGCAAGCCGGGTGCCGCCTCGATTGCTTCGGCCACGAAACAGGGCGGCGCCGCCGACAGCCGTACCCCCGTGACGGTGGCACCGGACACGTCCCCAGCCGCGCCTGCAGCGACACCGGTGGTGGCGCAACCCAAGCGCAAGCTCAGCTACAAGGAGCAGCGCGAACTCGACGAGTTGCCCGGCCGCATTGAGGCACTGGAAACCGAACAGGCCGAACTCAACCGGCAACTGGCCGACCCGGACATCTACCGCAAGGAAGGCGCCAACGTGGCCGCCATGCATGCCCGCGTCGAGGCGATCGACGAAGAGCTGCTGGTCTTGCTGGAGCGCTGGGAGCAACTGGGCGAGCGGTGACCCCGGGTGTGGTGCTCACGCCTGCGCGTGGGACCATGCTTCAGGCGCTCTGGCGCATCTCCGCGGAAGCGGGTGACCACGCCACTGGCGCCGAGGTGCCCCCGCGATGCACGGTGGCAAACAACTCGCCGCAGGCCGCTTCCGGGTCATCGCTGGCCAGCACCTCGGGCACCAGGGGTGCGAGGCGGCGTGTGTCCACCCGCAAGACACGCTGCTTGACCGACGCAATTTGGGTGGGGTGCATTGAGAACATGCGCAACCCCATGGCCAGCAACAACTCGGTGAAAGCCGGATCACCCGCCATTTCACCGCACACGCTCACCCCCTTGCCGGCGGCACGCGCCTGCGCAATCGAAGACTGGATCAGGCTGAGCACAGCCGGGTTCCACGGATCATAGAGGTGGGAGACCTCCTCATCTGTCCGGTCGATGGCCAGCGTGTACTGAATCAGGTCGTTGGTGCCAATGGAGATGAAATCGAAGTGGCGCAGGAACACCGGTAAGGTCAACGCGGCCGCAGGCACCTCAATCATGGCGCCGATCTCCACCTCGCCGAAGGGCTTGCCTGCCTCTGCCAGTTGCCGGCGTGCGTGTTCGATGTGCTCCAGGGTCTGACGGATCTCGCGCAGATTGCTCAGCATCGGGATCATGACCTTGACCGGGCCGTGAGCAGCTGCGCGCAACAAAGCCCGCAATTGCCGGCGGAACATGCTGGGCTCAGACAAACTCCAGCGGATGGCGCGCAGGCCCAAGGCGGGGTTGAGCACCGATTCATGGCGCAACTCAGATGGCGTCATGCCCTCCAGGGGCTTGTCGGCGCCGATGTCGACCGTGCGGATGGTGACAGGCAGGCCCTTCATGGCCTCGACCGCACGGCGGTAGGCGTCGTACTGCTCTTCCTCGTCGGGCAGGTCGCCGCCGCGGTTCATGAACAGAAACTCGCTGCGGAACAGGCCCACGCCCACGGCCCCGGCTTCCAGGGCGGCGGGCGCGTCTTCAGGCATCTCGATGTTGGCCACCAACTCGACGCGCTCGCCATCGAGCGTGACGGCCGGCGTGTGGCGCAAGCGCGCGAGGCGGCTGCGCTCCAACTCACTTTGGCGCTGGCGGAAGCGGTACTCCTCCAGCACGATGGGCGAGGGATCCACGATCACCAGGCCGGCATCGCCATCGATGATGATGCAGTCATCCTGAAGGATCAGGTTGCTGGCCTGGCGCGCGCCCACCACAGCCGGAATGTCCATGCTGCGCGCCACGATGGCCGTGTGCGAGGTCTTGCCGCCCACATCGGTGACGAAACCTTTGAACACACTGCGCTTGAAGCTGAGCATGTCGGCCGGCGCAATGTCGCTGGCCACCAGCACCAGCGGCTCATCGCCCCCGAAGTCGTGAGCACCTTGCCCCGGCTCGGGCACCGCCGACGGCGCCCCACGGCCCAGGCTGCGCAGCAAACGCTCGACCACCTGCTCCAGATCGGCCTTGCGTTCACGCAGGTAGGCGTCTTCCATCTCGTCGAACTGGCGCGCCAGCACTTCCAGCTGGGCAGACAGCGCCCATTCGGCGTTGTAATGGCGCTGACGAATCCAGTCGACCGAGGCGCCGATCAGGGCATCGTCCTGCAAGAGCATGTGGTGCACATCCAGCAGCGCGGCCAACTCGGCTGGGGCATCGGCCGGCAGATCGCGCTTGAGCACATCAAACTCGGCCGCCACCCCATCGCGCGCCGCCAGCAGACGCGCCACCTCCCCATCGATCAGACTGGGATCGATGAAGACGTGCGGCACGTCGATACGGCTGGAGGCCACCAGCACCGCGCGACCGATGGCCACACCGCGGGATACCGGCAAGCCAAATATCTGGATGCTCATACCGTCCATCCTATCAGCCTGCATCCCGCCAGACGGTCGGGATTTCTCATAGGACGTACTAAGCGCTCGTCACGGGCCTGTCATCCAACGTTCACCGCACCGTCACCGGACGCGTCAAAACTGTCCAGTCATGTCCACAAAGACCTGAGATTGGAGAGAGACAATGCGTGACCTCCCCCTGCCGACCCTGCCGATGGCAGACCTGTCTTCCCACCTGTCGGCCGAATCCCGTGCCGCGCGGAGGTCACTTCACCCGGGGTCGACGCCCGAGGCCGGCACACGGCCAGGCATTGAAGTCGTTTGGGCACGCACTGCGGAAGATGTTCTCGCCGCGCAGCGTCTGAGGTACGAGGTCTTCGCCCTGGAGATGGGCGCCCGCCTGAGTGTGCCCGTCGGCAGCCCTGCCGGTCACGACATCGACCTGTTCGATCCGTATTGCGAGCACCTGCTGGTGCGCCTGGAGGCGGGCACCGGTGAACCCGGCCCCGTGATCGGCACCTACCGTGTGCTGACGCCCGAATCGGCCAAGCGCATTGGCGGCCTGTACAGTGAGACTGAGTTTGACCTGACCCGCCTGCGCCCGCTGCGCGGCAAGATGGTGGAGCTGGGTCGCTCGTGCGTGCACCCCGACCACCGTAACGGCGGCGCCATCATGGCGCTGTGGGGCGCGTTGGCCGAGTTCATGGTGCGCAACGATCTGGACACCATGATCGGTTGCGCTAGCATCAGCATGCGCGACGGTGGTCACGTGGCCGCCAGCCTGTGGGAGCAGTTGCGCCAGACGCACCTGGCCCCGATCGATCTGCAGGTGCGTCCACGCCTGCCGCTGCCGGTGGACGAACTGGACCGCCACCTGAAGGTCGAGCCGCCCGCACTGATCAAGGGCTATCTGCGTGTGGGCGCCAAGGTGCTGGGCGCACCGGCCTGGGACCCGGATTTCAACACCGCCGACCTGCCGATGTTGATGCGCATTGCCGACCTGCCGTCGCGGTATCGCAAGCACTTCCTGGGGGCCTGAGCCGGGCAGCGCATAGACTGCGCGGCATGAGCAAAACGGTTTCGACCTCTTCCCCCCAGTCCCTGCCCCTGTGGCAACTGCTGAGCGGCTGCGCCGATGCGGTGGCCGCGGTGCGTCAGGGCCAATCCCTGACCGATGCGCTGGCCGCGCGCAAGACGGCGGAGCGACCCGGCGTGCAAGCCCTGTCGTTCGCGGTGCTGCGGCGTCTGGGCACCGCCCAAGCCCTGCGTCTGCGCCTGGTACCCAAAGCCCCCCAGCCCTGGGTCGATGGGCTGCTGCTGTCCGCCCTGGCGCTGGCCTGCGGCCCCGAATACAACGCGCACACCCTGGTGGACCAGGCCGTGGAAGCTGCCAAGCGGCGTGCCAAGCCAGCCAGCGGGCTGGTCAACGCCGTGCTGCGCCGCTTCCTGCGTGAGCAAGCCACCTTGCTCGCGGAGTTGGACGATGACCCAGTCGCCCACTTCAACCATCCGGCATGGTGGATCAAGCGCCTGCAAAAGGACTGGCCCGAGCACTGGCAAGCCATCCTGATGGCCAATCAGGAACAGCCGCCCATGACACTGCGCGCCAACCTGCGCCATGGCCGCACCGCCGCCTACCGTATCCGTCTGAGCGAAGCTGGCCTGCTGACCAACCTCACCACCGCCTCCGTCGACAGCCCCGATCAGCCTCAACCCATCGTGCTGCCCCATGGTGTGCCGGTGCAACGCCTGCCCGGCTTTGACCAAGGCGACGTCTCGGTTCAGGACGCAGCCGCTCAAATCGCAGCCCCCCTGCTCGTGTATGCCGGCGGGCACAAGCTGCCTGCGGGTGCCCGCGTGCTCGACGCCTGCGCGGCCCCGGGTGGCAAAACCGCTCACCTGCTGGAACTGGCCGACCTGGACGTGACCGCGCTGGACGCTGACCCCGAGCGCCTCGCCCGTGTGAACGACACCTTGCAGCGCCTGGGATTGAAGGCGCGCACCGTGGCAGCCGATGCCAGCCAGCCGCAAAGCTGGTGGGACGGCCAGGCCTTTGACGCCATCTTGCTGGACGCGCCTTGCAGCGCCTCCGGCATCGTGCGACGCCATCCAGACGTGCGCTGGCTGCGGCGCGAGACCGACATCGCGGCCCTGGCGCACACCCAGGATGCCATCCTCAACGCCCTGTGGCCGCTGCTCAAACCAGGCGGCCACCTGCTCTACTGCACGTGCTCGGTCTTCAAAATGGAAGGTCAGGACCGCATCGACGCATTTTTGCAACGCACACCCGACGCCCAGGCGCACCCTGCGCCCGGCCACCTGCTGCCTGTGGTCGAATACTTGGACCCCGCCGGCCGCGACCGTGGGGATGGCTTCTTCTACGCTCTGCTGAGCAAGTCCCCGCTGGGTTCCTGATGCCTGTGATGCGCCGCCGAGACCTGCTGCTCCGCAGCACCTCTGCCCTGTGGACCGCCGCCCTGGCCTCCACAGGCGGTGGAGCGTGGGCGGCCTGGGCCAACAGCGGCGCGGAACTGGCCCGCCTGGTGGCCCAACAAGACGAAGACGGACTGATCCTCAGCTACGAGGTGCGCTTCGACCTGCACCGCGACGTGGAACAAATGCTCTCCAAAGGGATTGCCGTGGTGTTCTTGGCCCAAGCCGAGGTGTTTGAAAGGCGCTGGTACTGGACGGACCGCCGCATTGCCTCGGCCACCCGACGCTGGCGTCTGGCCTACCAGCCTTTGACGCGCCAGTGGCGCCTGAACTTTGACGGTTTCAGTCGCCCCTACAGCCGCCTCAGTGAAGCCCTGGAGGTGCTGCGTCAGGGCAGCCGCTGGCTGATCGCCGAGCAACTGGGCGATGCAACCCCGGCCGACTGCTATGTGGACTTCCGCTTCCAACTCGATGCCAACGAATTGCCCCGGCCTTTGCAGATTGGACTGGGCGGCCAGGCGGACTGGACGCTGCAGATCGAACGGCGCGTGGGCGTGAGCTCGGCACGCTGACGCCCCATGCCGGCCTTCAAACTCAACCAACGCTGGACCTGGATCATCGCCAGCGTGGCCATGCTCGGTGGTGGCCTGGTCCTGACCTTTCTGTTGGTGCTGGCCACCCAGAACAGCGAACAACTGGAGCCGTACTTCAACTGGCTGCTCTGGGGCAATGTGGCCACGGCCGCCCTGCTGGGTCTGGTCATCTTGTTGGCCTTGGGCCGGTTGGTGCTACGCCTGCGCCAGCGCCGCTTTGGCAGTCGCTTGCTGCTGAAGCTCGCTGGCATCTTCGGCCTGGTCGGCTTGTTGCCTGGCGTGCTGATCTACACCGTGTCTTACCAGTTCGTCTCCCGCAGCATCGAGACCTGGTTTGACGTGCGGGTGGAGGGTGCGCTCGAAGCCGGTCTGAACCTCGGACGCAACACCCTGGACAGCCTGACCCGAGACCTCGCGACCAAAACCCAGGTGGCGGCCGACCGCTTGGGCAGCCACCCAGACACACTGCCCGGCCTGCTGGAGCTGGAGCGGCTGCGCGAACAACTGGGAGCACAAACCGTGAGCCTGGTCAGCGAAAGTGGCCAGGTCGAGTGGAGCGCGGGCGGCGCAGGCGATGTGCCGCTGATGACCGAACGCGTGAGCCCCTCATGGCGTCAGGATGCCCGACAGAAAGGGGTGATGGCCCAGGTAGAAAACCTCGATGACGAGGCCATGCCCGACTCCGCCCGCATCGTGGCGCTCGCCTGGATGCCCGACCGCAGCTTTCAGCTTCAGGCACGGGGGCACTACCTGATGGTCACCCAGCGACTGCCTGCCGAAATTGTGCGCAACGCCCTGGACGTTCAGGCGGCCTACAGCGAATACCAGCAACGTGCATTGGGCCGCGAAGGCCTGCGGCGCATGTACATCGGCACCCTCACCCTGGCACTGATCCTGGCGGTGTTCGGTGCCTTCTTGCTCGCGGCCACGCTGGGGCAACAGCTGGCGCACCCGCTGTTGCTGCTGGCCGAGGGCGTGGGGGAGGTGGCACGCGGCGATTTGCGACCGAAGGCCGTCTTCACCTCGAAAGACGAACTGGGGGGACTGACCCGCGCCTTTGCGGAAATGACGCAACAGTTGGCCGACGCCCGAGCGCTGGTCGATCGCAGCGTGCATGACCTCGACAGTGCACGTGCCCACCTTCAGGCCATCATGGACAACCTGACGGCTGGCGTCATCGTGTTCGATGCCCATGGTCGCATCGAAACCGTCAACCCCGGCGCCACCCGCATCCTGCGTCTGCCGCTGTCGGTGTACCGGGGACGCCCACTGTCGGACGTACCCGAACTCGCCGGCTTCGCCGCCAGCCTGGCGCAACGCTTCGAGCTCTACGCCCATGACCCCACACCCGGCGAACGCCAGCAATGGCAGGAGTCCTACGAGTTGCAACTGCCTGGCAGCGCCGAGCCCCTGACCCTGCTGGTACGGGGTGCCGACCTGCCCCCCGACGAACGCCTGATTGTGTTCGACGACCTCACCGAGGTCGTGTCCGCCCAACGGGCGGAGGCCTGGAGCGAAGTGGCTCGCCGCGTGGCGCATGAAATCAAGAACCCACTCACGCCCATCCAGCTCTCGGCCGAGCGCCTGCAGATGAAGCTGCACGACAAGCTGGACGAGCCAGGGCAAAGTCTGCTGCAACGCTCGACAGACACCATCGTGACCCAGGTTCAGGCGCTCAAGGCCCTGATCAACGAGTTCCGGGACTATGCCCGCCTGCCCTCGGCAAAGCTGGCCCCTCTGGACCTGAACGCCCTGGTCAACGAGGTGATGGCCTTGTACGGCCAGGCTCTGGAACAAGGCACCGTGCAGTTGAACCTGCGGCCTGATCTGCCGCACATCCTGGGCGACGCCGCGCTGCTGCGTCAGGTGGTACACAACCTGGTCCAGAACGCCCTGGATGCGGTGGGAGAACACCCGCCCGCCAACGACGTCCCACGCGTGGTGCTGCGCACCGACGTGTCTTTGAACGAGACGGGCGAGGTCCGCGCCGTGCGTCTGGCTGTGCAAGACAACGGTCCAGGCTTCCCCGAGAAAGTCATCAAGCGCGCCTTCGAGCCCTACATCACCACCAAGGCCAAGGGCACGGGCCTGGGTCTGGCGGTGGTCAAGAAGATCGCCGACGAGCACGGCGCCCTGGTGCGCATTCGCAATCTGGGATCTGCAGGGGGCACACCCCCAGGCACAGGGGACGCAGGCCCCATTTCTGAGCCGAGAGGGGCTCAAGTTTCGCTATCATTTTCAAAGCTTTCATCAGAAACACCACAAGCTGGGCCACACTACGCATAGTTCCCACTTGAGGGTTCCCTCCTATTCATGGCTACCATTCTTGTTGTCGATGACGAACTGGGCATCCGCGCCCTGCTGTCAGAAATCCTGAGCGACGAAGGTCACACCGTTGAAGTCGCTGAAAACGCCGCCAAGGCACGCCAGTTGCGCGAACAGTGCCAACCCGACCTGGTCTTGTTGGACATCTGGATGCCGGACGTTGACGGCGTCACTTTGTTGAAAGAATGGGGTGCCAACGGTCAATTGACCATGCCCGTCGTGATGATGTCGGGGCACGGCACCATCGACACCGCCGTGGAAGCCACCAAGTTTGGCGCCCAAGCTTTCCTGGAAAAGCCCATCACGATGCAAAAGCTGCTGCGCACCGTGGAGCAAGGCTTGTCCAAGCCGGCCCCACGTGCCGCTGCTCCGGCCCAGCCTGTGCACACCGCCACGGTGACGCCCATCACGGCGGCAGCCTCGTATGCGGTGCCCCTGAGCAGCGCTGCCCAACCCTTGCGCAGCGACATGGTGGGCATCGAGCCCGTGCACACACCTCAACCCGTGGCCTACGGCATGCCCGTTCACAACGGTGCCCTCAATGCCACGGCCCACAACGGTCTGTCGCATGAGCAAAGCTTCGAGCTGGATCGTCCGCTGCGCGAAGCCCGCGATGACTTCGAGCGTGCTTACTTCGAGTTCCACCTGGCGCGTGAAGGCGGCAGTATGACCCGCGTGGCCGAGAAAACCGGCCTGGAGCGCACCCACCTTTATCGCAAACTGAAACAACTTGGTGTTGATTTGGGCCGATCGAAGAAATCGGCAGCAAATTGATGCTATAGTTCAGGTCTTCGTTGATCACTGCAACGCAGCAATCAACGAAGAGATGGCCTGGTAGCTCAGTTGGTAGAGCAGCGGATTGAAAATCCGCGTGTCGGTGGTTCGATTCCGCCCCAGGCCACCAGAATCATCAAAAAAGCCCATCCACTGCGATGGGCTTTTTTGTTTCCGGTCGCCAACTCGGGCTCACGCTTCACGCTGCCCCGATGTCGCCCTGCTGCAATTGTTGCGATTTCACAACTGACTGCACACACCCACACGACCAAGCCATGAAGTCTTCGATCCACCTCGTCGACGTCGACCGCCCGGACACGTGGTCACGTTACCGCAACGGCCTGTGCGACACCTGCGTGGCCAACTGCTGCACGATGCCGGTGGAGGTGAAGTTGCCCGACCTGGTCCGACTGGGCCTGGTGGACCCGTTTGAGGCCGAACACGAAGAGCCCAAGCAGATTGCCAAGCGCCTGAGCAAGGCGGGTGCGATCGAGCACTTCAATTTCAAGCACAGCATCTTCACGCTGTCACGCCGGGCCAGCGGCGATTGCCAGTACCTGGATGCCATCACAAGGCGCTGCACGGTGTACGAGCAACGCCCCAACACCTGCCGCAAGCATCCTCAGGTGGGGCCACGCCCCAACTACTGCCCTTACGGGACGCGGGCGCAACGCCGCTGAGAAGGGCATGAGGCCCCTGCGCTGCGCGGGCGGAATCGATCGTCAGGGCTTTTCGTTGAGGTACTGCTGTAGCAGGCTGAAAAAGCCGTCGTAGAAGGACTCCTCCGAGATCGTTTCGACCCCGACCTTGACCATGGAATCGCTGCTCGACATCAAGGGAATGGAGAGCGAGCCGATGGCGCTGAGGCCCAGGCTGGCGGAGGTGTTGGCCTTCTTGAGGCTGTAGCTTTCCTGCACGCCAGTGACAAAGGCGAGGCTGACCTGCCCTTGAGCGTCTTCCGGCACACAGACCACACGGATCAGCATCTTCAGGTGCGACTCCACGTCAGGCTGGAAGTGCTTGGTGCCTTCCACCAGGTCGGGGCTGCTGCTGTTGACGATGTAGCCCTGGCTGAGCAGTGCCCGGCGACCCGCCTCGCAGGTTTGCGCAGGCGTGGCATCGATCAGGCGTGAATAGGTTTCGGCCGCACCAAAGGCCTCATGGCGAGTCGAAGCGGGTTTGGGCGTCCCCGCACAGCCTGAAAGCCACACGGCGCATGCCACGATGCCCCACCCTGCACGAACACGCGCCCTGCGCCAAGTCTGCGGGAAAAGAGAAAAGCGTGTCATGAGCATGATTGTCAGGGTGCTGGCGCATCTTCGCACCGTCAGGGGCATGACCGTGTGTCAGGTTCATGCTCAGCGGGTCGGTGCGGTACGCCAGCGGGAGCAGGCTTAGGTAACATGTCGCCTCCGCGCAACCGGCGCCCGACGCATGCGGCTACCCCAGCGCTTGGACCCCGCGCCCCAGACACCTGTTTCTTCGCCATCATGAGTTCCAACCCTCCCTCTCTGTCGCGCCGCATTTCGCTGGCGTTTGGCAGCTTCTTCGGCATCCTGTCGCGCCCTGACTTCGCAGCCGACATTGAGCGCTTGCGTTCGGGCGGCGCGTCCGAAGCGCCGGCGGCCCTGCCCCCCTCGTCGGCGCCTGCGAGCGCGCCAGTGGCCGAGTCTGCGCCCACAGCACCGCCCCCTGTTGCCGCCGCACCCGTCACACCTCCCGCAGCCCCCGCCACACCGAAGGTCGCCGACACCAGCGCGGCCCTGCAACTGCTGTCGCTGCTGCAGCGGGAGGCCCGCCTCGTCGACTTCGTGCAGGAAGACATCGCCGCCTACAGCGATGCCGAGATTGGTGCCGCCGCCCGCGTGGTGCACGAGGGCTGCCGCAAGGTGCTGCGCGAGCATGTCAGCCTGGCGCCCGTGCGATCTGAAAACGAAGGCAGCCGCCTCACCCTGCCGGCCGGCTTCGATGCCAGCGCCGTGCGCCTGACCGGCAACGTGGTCGGCCAGGCGCCGTTCACCGGCACGCTCACGCACCGGGGCTGGCGCGCCACCGAGGTCCGCCTGCCGCAACTGACAGAAGGGCACGACGCCCAGATCGTGGCGCAGGCCGAGGTGGAACTGTGAGCACGTCGTCGCGCTACACCATTGGCATCGACCTGGGCACCACGCACTGCGCCCTGTCTTGGGTGGACACGCAGGCCAGCGATGGCGAAAAAGTGGTGCAAGGCGTCTTGCCCATCCCGCAGTTGACTGGGCCCGGTGCCGTGGAAGGGCGCGAACTGCTGCCCTCCTTCCTGTACCTGCCGCACGCCAGCGAATTCGCTCCCGGCGATCTGAACCTGCCCTGGTCCACGACCGAGTCGGTGGCCGTCGGCGAGATGGCCCGCTCGCGGGGTGCCGCCACGCCGATCCGGCTGGTGTCCAGCGCCAAGAGCTGGCTGTGCCACCCCGGTGTGGATCGCCGCGCGCCCATCCTGCCGGCCGATGCGCCTGCCGAGGTCGAGCGCGTGTCGCCGCTGGCCGCCTCGGTGCGCTACCTGACACATCTGCGCGATGCCTGGAACCTGGCACACCCGGAGGCGCCTTTCCAGGAACAAGACATCACCGTCACCATCCCCGCGTCGTTCGACCCTGGCGCACGGGAACTCACCGCCGAGGCCGCACAGCAAGCGGGCTACGCGAACCTGACGCTGCTGGAAGAGCCGCAGGCCGCGCTCTACAGCTGGATTCAGCGCAGCCAGGGCCAGTGGCGCAAAGAGGTGCAACGCGGTGACCTGATCTTGGTGATCGACGTGGGTGGCGGCACGACCGACCTCTCGCTGATGGCCGTGCTGGAGCGCGATGGCAACCTGGAGCTGCAACGCGTGGCCGTGGGCGACCACATCCTGCTGGGTGGCGACAACATGGACCTGGCGCTGGCCTATGGCGTGGCGCGCAAGCTGGCCGGGCAAGGCACGCAGCTGGATGCGTGGCAGACGCGCGCGCTCTCGCATGCCTGCCGGCAGGCCAAAGAGACGCTGCTGAACGATGCCAGCGTGGCCACCGTGCCCGTGGTCGTGCCCAGCCGAGGCTCCAAGCTCATCGGTGGCGCCATCCGCACCGAAGTCACGCGCGACGAACTGAACCAGATCCTGTTGGAAGGATTCTTCCCACAGGTCGCGGTGTCGGATGCGCCGCTGAGCCGCGCCCGAGCGGGTCTGACGCAACTGGGCCTGCCCTATGCGCAGGATGCGGCCATCACCCGCCACCTGGGCGCGTTCCTGAGCCGCCAGCGCGAGGCCTTGGCCGAGTTGAATGGCTTTGAAGGCAGCTTGTCCGCCAGCGCCAGCTTCCTGCACCCCACAGCCGTGTTGTTCAACGGCGGTGTGCTCAAGTCCAGCTTGCTGGCCAATCGGGTGCTGAACATTCTCAACGGCTGGTTGGCGGCCGAAGGTGGGCCTGCCGCCCGCCTGCTGGGCGGGGCCGATCTGGACCTGGCTGTGGCGCGCGGCGCGGCCTACTACGGCTATGTGCGCCGGGGGCGCGGTGTGCGCATCCGCGGCGGCACGGCACAGGCCTACTACGTCGCGGTGGAGTCGAACATGCCCGCCATCCCCGGCATGGAACCGCCCATCCAAGCCCTGTGTCTGGCCCCCTTCGGCATGGAGGAAGGCAGCGAAGCCGGTGTGGCCGCCGCCGAGTTTGGCCTGATCGTGGGCGAGCCGGTGCGCTTCCGCTTCTTTGGCTCGTCCGTGCGCCGCCAGGACAGCGTCGGCACCCTGCTCGACTTCTGGGGGCCCGATGAGTTGCAGGAGCTGGCCGAGATCGAGGCCAACCTGCCAGCGCAAGGCCGCACTGCGGGCGAGATCGTGCGCGTGCAACTGCACGCCCGCGTGACCGAAACTGGCGTGCTGGAACTCGAAGCCCTGCCCGTGGGCAGCTCCGAGCGCTGGAAGGTCAGCTTCGACGCCCGCGCCGACAGCCTGTGAGCGCACGCTACACCGTCGGGATCGACCTCGGCACCAGCCACACCGTGGTCGCGTATGCCGACCACGCGGCGCAGGCCTCGGCCGGTGACGAGGCGATCCGGCTGTTTGCAATCCCCCAGGCCGTCGGGCCCGGTGAGGTCGCAGCCCGCGAACTGCTGCCCTCCGTGCGCTACCACCCTGCGCCTGGCGAGCTGGGCGCCGGTGATCTGATCACACCTCCACCCTCGTCGGCCCATGAGGTGCCCGCCGTCTTGGGCGATTACGCCCGCGCCTTGGGTGCCCAGGTCCCTGGACGCCTGGTCAGCAGTGCCAAAAGCTGGTTGTCGCACCCGGGCGTGGACCGCACCGCAGCGATCCTGCCGTGGGGCGCGCCGGACGATGTGCCCAAGGTGTCGCCTGTGGCGGCCAGCGCCAGCTACCTGGCCCATGTGCGCGAGGCCTGGGATGCCACCTTCCCCGACGCCCCGCTGGTCGAGCAAGACATCGTGCTCACCGTGCCCGCGTCCTTCGACGAAGGCGCACGCGGCCTGACCCTGGCCGCCGCGGAGCAGGCGGGCCTGCACCGCCTGCGCTTGCTGGAAGAGCCCCAAGCCGCCTTCCACGACTGGCTGTTTCGCCACCGCACCGATCTGAACCACGCCCTCGGCCCCGCCAAGCTGGTGCTGGTGTGCGACGTGGGCGGTGGCACCACCGACCTGACGCTGATCCAGGTCGCACACGATGCGCTGGGCCAGCCCCAGCTCACCCGCATCGGCGTGGGCGACCACCTCATGCTGGGCGGTGACAACATGGACCTGGCGCTGGCACACCTGGTCGAACGCCAGATGGCGCAACGCACCCCGCTGTCCGCTGCACGCCTGGCGCAACTGGTGCAACGCTGTCGCATCGCCAAAGAGCAACTACTGTCCGACGCTGCCCCTGCCGAGGTCACCGTCACCTTGTTGGGTGGCGGCGCGCAACTTATCGGCAGTGCGCAATCGGTCAAGTTGCAGCGAGACGAGGTCTTGCCCCTGCTCGTCGATGGCTTCCTGCCTCGCTGCGAGCGCCATGACCGGCCCCGCCAGCGTCTGGCTGGCATCGTCGAATTCGGCCTGCCTTATCCGGCCGATGCGGCCATCACACGGCACCTGGCGGCGTTCTTGAGCCAGCATGCCCAAGCCGCGCAGCAAGCCCTGGGGGATGCGCCACACGCCCCCTTGGCCGTGCCCGACACCCTGCTGCTCAACGGCGGCGTGTTCCGCGCCCCGGCCCTGGCCCAGCGCTTGGCCCACACGCTCAGCGACTGGGCAGGCCACCCCGTGCACGTGCTGCACAACGACGCCCCCGACGTGGCCGTGGCCCGCGGCGCGGTGGCCTACGCCTTGGTGCGATCCGAGCGGGTCCTCGAGTTGGGCCGCGGCATCGGGGGTGGCTCGGCCCGCAGTTACATGCTGGTGCTCGACGACACCCCGGGGCAAGGCCAAGGCATCTGCGTGCTTCCGCGCGGCACGTCCGAAGACACCGAAGTCGTCTTGCCCGACCGCACCTTCGCCCTGCGCCTGGGTCAGGCGGTGCGCTTTCACCTCGTCTCCACGGTGGCCGACACCGCCTGGCAAGCCGGTGACCTGCTCGCGCTCGACGACGAACGCTTCGTGCGCCTGCCCGCCATCACCACCGTGCTGCCCTTGCCCGCGGGGCAGCGCGCCCTCGACGTACAGGTGCAACTGAGCGCCACCATGACCGAAGTGGGCACGCTGGAGGTGCACTGCACACGCATCGACGACCCCAGCCAGCGCTGGCGGCTCGCCTTCGAGCTGCGTGGCCAAGCGGCCACCGCCTCCAGCAACACGGCCGACAAAGATGCTCCCGTCCATCCACGCCTGCCCGACGCCGTGCAGCTCATCGACCAGGTGTTCGGCACGCAAACCCAAGCCGTCGATGCCAAGACCGTGCGCCAATTGCGCACCCGGCTGGAGCGCCTGCTCGGCGCCCGCGACACCTGGGATCTGCCCCTGCTGCGCGCCCTGTTCAATGCCCTGTGGGCCCGCATGCGTCGCCGCCGACGCAGCGCCGAGCACGAACGCGTGTGGCTCAACCTGACCGGCTACTGCCTGCGACCCGGGCTGGGCGCCCCGCTGGACAGCTGGCGCATCGAACAGATCTGGCCGCTGTTCGCCCAGGGCATCCAGTACACCCAAGACAGCAACAACTGGTCTGAATGGTGGACGCTGTGGCGCCGCGCTGCAGGCGGGCTCGACGCGGCGCAGCAGCTGCAATTGCTCGAAGTGGTGGGCGAACACCTCATGTCCATCCAGCACGCCCGGCGCGACAAAGACCCCTTGCAAAGCAGCTACGACGACATGGTGCGCCTGGTCGCCTCGCTGGAACGCGTACCGGCTGCCTACCGCGTCGAAGTCGGCAACTGGCTGGTGCAGCGTCTGCAGAAAACAGGCGACAAGCCCCACACCTGGTGGGCCGTGGGGCGGCTGGGTGCACGGGTGTCGCTCTATGGCAATGCGGAAAACGTCGTCCCGCCCGAGACCGCCAGCGTCTGGCTGCAAGCCTTGCTGGATCTGGATTGGCGCACCGTGGACCACGCCGCCTTTGCCGCCACAACCCTGGCGCGCATGAGCGGTGATCGGGCTCGCGACCTGCCTGCCGAGTTGCGCGAGACGGTCATCCAGCGTCTGGAGGCCATCGGTGCCCCGGCCAGTTGGAGCGCCATGGTGAGCGAGGTGGTGGAGCTGGATGAGGCCGATCGGAAGCGCAGCTTTGGGGAGGCGTTACCGGTGGGTTTGAGGTTGTTGGTGATGGCTTGACAGCCCCGCACCACCCAACCCCGCGCAGCATCAGGCCACAGGCCGCTCCGCCAAGTGCTTGGTGATGGTCCGCAGGCAGTTGCCATATCGCTCGGCCATCACTGCCACGCCAAAATCGCGCAAAGCTCGCTCTCGGGCCTGTTGCGCCAGGGCTGAGGCCCACAAAGGATCACGCAGCAATTCCTCCAATGCATGGGCCAGCGCCGCGGCATCGGCATGCGCCACCAGTCTGCCATCCACGCCATCACGCAGCAGTTCCTTGACACCCACCACGGCACTGCCCACCACCGCACAGCCAGCAGCCATCGCCTCGACCATCGCCAGAGGCATGCCCTCGTAATGCGTCGACAAAACGAAAAGCTGGTGTGACATCAGCAAGGCAGGCACGGTCGGGCAGTGCCCCAAAAACTGCACCTGCTGCGACAACGCCAGCTCCCTCACCAGTTGCTCGGCGCGCTCCCGATACCGACGCTTGCCAACCCCAGCCAGCATCACGGGCGGCGTCAAGCCGCGATCCCGCAGCAGCGCCACCGCACGAATCAAGGTCTCATGATCCTTCTGCCGAGCAAAGCGCGCTGACATCACGATGCCCGGTGTGCGATCTGCATAAGGGGTCGCCTCGGCTGCCACAAAAGGCGCCAGCTTGATACCGTTGGGAATCGCCATGGTGCGATCTGCAGGAAAACCCAATTCCAACAGGCGCTCTTTGACCCCCTCAGAGCAACCGATGATCGCCGCCGTTCTCTGCGCCAGCCATTTCGCCTGCGCCAAACGCCACCACGAATAGCGCTCGCGCGAATTGTGCTCAACATGAACCAAGGCCGGCACCTTCGCCAACAGCCCGGCATATCGGCCCCAGAGATGCTCGCTGAAGCCATGCGCCACCAGAACGTCAGGCTTGAACCTGCGGCACACCCTCACCAAATCCAGCACCGTTGCAATGTGCGACCAACCCTGGACCACCTCTACCGCCAAGCCCTCCTGCCGCAAGGCCTCCACGCGCGCAGGATCCGCCTGACGCTTGCGCCGCAAGACCAGCAAGGCCTCCATGCCCGGGTCGGTCACGGCGGCTCGCACGAGCTCCACCGCCACCTGGGTGGCCCCAGAAAATCCGCCCGTCACAAAATGGATCACACGCAACGGACGCTCTCCTGCACTGACGCCCACACCGATCTCCGAAGAATAGTTATCCACAGTCACAAGTCCATCAAGCCTAACCGACAAGGATTGCCATCATGCGTCAAGATCGGTGCCAACGACTAACGGCTGACCCTTGAGCGCGGCATGCTGGCAAAATCTCGCCAATGCAACCGTCTCAACCCGATCGGGCATCGTCCCCTGTGCGCCGCCCCCTGCTCATCAGACTCTGTAATTGGGTGGGTGAAGCTGTGCTCTCCCTGCCCACCCTGAATCTGCTGGAACAACAGGGTTACGAACTGCACCTGATCGGAAAACGCTGGGCCGTCAAACTGTTTGAAGGACATGGCTGGACCATTCATGTCCGCCCCGCCAAGCGCGCCGATGCCATCGCTCAACTCAAACACCTGCGGCAACATTTGGCGCAGCAACATCCTGAGTTCACGCGACACCCCAACCTCGTGCTCTTCACCAACTCCTTCTCCAGTGCGCTCGAAGCCCGCCTAGCTGGACTCAAGCCCATCGGGTACAACCGAGAAGGCCGCGGCCTGCTCCTCAGCCACAGCGTGCCTTACCAACCCGGCCTGCATGCCGCCGACAACTACTGGCGCATTGGCAGCCACTTCGTCGGCAGCACGTTCCCACGCCCCAAAGCACTGGGCCTGCGCCCCTCGGCCCAACACTTGGCACAGGCCCGGCAGTGCATGGCAGACCACCGCCTCTCACCCGGCTTCATCATCCTTTGCCCCTTCTCGGGCGCGGCTGACACCACGGGCAAGAAGCGGTGGCCCCACTTCGGTCAACTCGCTCAGTCCCTGCAACACCAGGGACGGCAAGTTGTCTTGTGCCCGGGCCCTGATGAGGAGGCCGAGGCACACGCGAACTACCCTGACGCCATCGTGCTCACCGGCGTTGATCTTGGCACCTACGCAGCGCTGGCGCAGCAGGCGGACTGCACTGTCTCCAATGACACCGGCCCCGGCCATCTTGCCGCCGCCGCAGGGGGACGCGTGGTCAGCGTGCTCGGCCCAGACGGCGCGCCCATGTGGCACGTACAGGGCGAGCACGTCACCATCCTTCGCCCAGAGCAGGGTTGGCCCACGCTGGCCTCTGTCGTCGATGCCATCAACACGCGGCCCCCTCAATGAGCGACGCCAAGCCCTTTCACATTGCCCTGCAATTTGGACACATCCGCCACTTCAACGAAGGGCTGAGCGAGGTCGCGCGCCAACTGGCCCTGCAGTACGCTGCACAAGCTGCGCAACTCAAGGCAGAGCGCCATGTGCACTTCCACTTCATCCTGCCCAGTCAATGGCATGGGATGTTTGGACCGAACGTGACCTACCACGAGCTGCGCGACGCCATGCGCCTGCGTCATCGCTTCCCGGTGGACCTGGATGTCTGGCATGGCCTGCACCAGCACATGCGCTACCGACCTCCCGTCAACAGCAAGCGCAACATCATCACCGTTCATGACCTCAACCATGTGTATGCGAAACATGGGCTGAGCCTGTGGTGGCAGAACCTGCGGCTGACACGCCATCTGCGACGTGCACACCAGCTGGTGGCCATCACACAGTTCGTCGCCGATGACATCCGTCGCTGCCTGCCCTGGGCACCACCCGCTGTGGTCATTCACAACGGTGCAGCCGACCTCACCCAGCACGCCCAAACGCCCGTGCCGGAACTCGTAGGGCAAAGCTACCTGCTACACATCAGTCGCATGTCGGCATCAAAGAATGTGGGTTCGCTGATCGACATGGCAGCCAGCTGGCCCGAACAGCTGCTCGTTCTCGTGGGCCCCGACAGCCCCGAAGTCGAAGCTCACAGACAACGCGTCACAAGCATGGGCCTGCGCAATGTGCGCTTTGTCACCGATGTCGACGAAGCGCAAAAGACTTGGCTGTACGCCAACTGCAAGGCCTTTCTCTTCCCGTCTTTGATGGAAGGATTTGGGTTGCCCCCGATTGAGGCCATGTTTTTTGGCAAGCCGGTGATCGTCGCGCGACGCAGTTGCCTGCCCGAAGTGTGTGGTGAGGCCGCGGCTTATTGGGATGAGTTCAGCGGGCCAGCCATGCGTAAAGTCGTGGAAGACTGGCAGACCCAGCACCGACAAAATGGTGACCTTGCAGTACGAGTGACCGCCCAGGCCCGCCGCTACGCCTGGCCGCGTGCAGCCCGTCAATACCAAGCGCTGTATGAGCAGGGCCAGACCGCATGCTGAACTTGCCGCAAGTGACCCTGTGCTGCGTCGATACGCGGCTGCCGCAAATGGCGCTGGACGCCATGAAAATCTGTATGGCTCAGGTCGAGTTTGGCGATGCCTGTTTGTTCACCTGTCCCAACCATAGCCTGACAGACGTACCCACGGGCATCCGCGTGATTGAGCTCGACAACATCAACTCGATCGAAGCCTACTCGCACTTCTTGCTCAAAGGCATGGGGCCCTACTTGCAGACCTCTCACATGCTCATCGTGCAGTGGGATGGCTATGTGCTTGATCCAAGCATGTGGAGCGATGATTTTCTTACAGTGGACTACATCGGTGCCGTGTGGCCCCAATACGATGACGCACATCGCGTCGGCAATGGTGGATTCTCATTGCGATCGCGCCAGTTGCTAGATGCCCTTCAAAACGATGCCATAGTCGCACACCATCCTGAGGATGTATGCATTGCGCGTACCAACCGTGTGCTGTTAACACAACGTTGGGGCATCCGTTTTGCAGATGAGGCCTTAGCTCATCGCTTTGCCTTTGAGAGGGAACGCCAGACGTCGAGCAGCTTCGGTTTTCACGGAATGTCAAATATGGCGGACTTGTTGACAGTTCCCCAAATTGATCAACTCGTGCACGATGCACCTGCCGATCTCTTTAGCAGTGTGGAAGCACGAAATTTCATTAAGCGGCTCATTAGACGAGGTCTCCACTCTGCAGCCAGACTCGCACTGGCAAAAAGAGCATCTCGCAAATCGATCAATTTATCGGACCTTCGCCTGCTGCTCAGACTGTACTTGCGTTGAACCTGCCATAAACACCCAACCTATGCATGCACGGCCATCTATTTCATTTGTTGTCCCTGCCTACAACGTCGCAAGCTACTTGGATGAATGTCTTAGCAGTATTGTGACGGCAAGCCAAGTAGGCGACCAGCTTATCCTGATAAACGACGGCAGTACGGACCAGACCGGCGCGCTCTGCCGCCAGTGGGCTGCACTCCATCCTCGCCTAATCACTTTGCTAGAGCAGCACAATCTGGGACTATCTGTGGCGCGCAACAACGGATTGCAACTGTCGACATGCCCATACGTTCTCTTCATGGACTCAGACGACGTTGTACAGACGGCCGCTCTGACGCGTGCGCGCGGTATCCTTGCATCACAGGCGCCCGACATCCTTGTCATGGACTTTTGTTGGTGGCACCCCGAGCGCCACCAGCCATTTAACCGTGCCCCAGCCTGCTCCCACCCTGCACGCACGTACCAATCACACCGCGAGGCGTTCTGCATTCAAACATTCCTGGACAACCGCTTGTCAGCGTGTAGCCGGATCTTCAAGCGAGATCTTCTTGCGCAATTAGCACCCGATGTGTTCCCACCCGGAGACGCCTACGAAGAGATTGCAACTGTCCCACGTCTCACGTTGCGCGCCCAGTCCCTGTATTATCTCAACGAGGTTCTTTTTTACTACCGTATCCGCCCAGGGAGCATCACCCAAACGAAAAAAGCCAAGCAATGCTTAGATCTGAGCAAGGCAATGACAACCACCGTACACGAAGTGCGCTCCCTCGGCCTCAGCGATGAAGTAGAAATGGCTGCCAATATGGCCGCAGCTAATTTAATGGTCTCGGCGATTCGGGATTGCGGCTTGGTTATTGACGACAAAACGAAACTCTACGAGCGCGTGCTGGAACAAGGTATGGCCACACTGTCGCTGCCCGTTCCGAAGATCGTCGCAGCGTTAAAACACCGCAACCATGCTACAGATCGAAAAACTGCAAAGCATCTACAGGTTGCACAGCGATTCCCTAAATTTTTCCTCGCGTCACGCAGGTGGGTCTATAACATCAAGCGTCAACTTAAGCGGCGCGCATCAGCATGAACGATTGCCGCATTGCCTTTCTGGTTTCAACTTTCAATATGGCGCGATACGTCGAAGATATGCTTGACAGTGTGCATCAAGCCATGCGAACAGGAGACCAGCTGATTGTCGTGGACGATGGAAGCACAGATGATACCTATGGTGTTTGTTTCCGCTGGGCGAGGCGACTATGCCCTGAAGCATCAATCTCATCACTGCCAAACCTCGGCGTCTGTGCAAGCCGCAATGCAGCGCTAGCCCAAGCATCGGCAGACTACGTCCTCTTCCTTGATGGTGATGATCAAATTGATCCGGCTGCCGTAAGTGAGGCCAGAGCACTACTTCCACACCTGCGACCTGACATCCTCGAGTTTGATTTCCAATACTGGACAACCGACGAAAAAAGAGAGACGATTCACGCGTCGACACCGAAAAGTCATCATGCAGGCAGCCTTATAGAAAACAAAGACGAAATTCTTTGCAACACATTACAAGATCGGGCTTGGGCGCTCTGGGGTCGAATGATTAGCCATCGCTTGCTTTACACTCAAGGTAAACCACTATTTCCAGCAGAACTGACAATAGACGATTTACCTACAACCCCACGTATCGCTGCACGCGCCAATACTCTATATTATTTGCAGAGACCTATCATTCGATACCGATCGGCACCCAACAGCCTGAGCCGACAACGCTCAGCACGACATTGCCTAGATATCTCAAGAGCAACCAATTTCGCTCTTCAGGAAATACACTTTGAGGAACAAAGCAATGCCGTAAAAAAAGCAATTAGAATATGGATTGGGCGAACCTTTTATGAAGCATTGCGCATGGCTTCCCAGTCACCGCAATGCAACATAGAATTATTTATAAGAATTTTCACCTCAGCAATCAGAGATAACCACATGGATGCCAACCTTGTGATCAAGGATCTATTAGGCACCAGCAATGCAATGGACAAGAAAATCGCCAAAGAGCTTCAGAGATTTGAGCGACATCCACAACTGCAATCTATTCGACGCCTAATCAAGTCTCGCTTGAAAAGCCGCATTTCTTGAGCAACTTCCAAGCAACATGCGCTTTAGTCACATTTTTAGACCCAGACACCTCGTCGTATCCAGCTTGGCTGGTGGCTTAGGCAATCAGTTATTCCAGTACGCTTTTGGCCGAGCAGTGGCGTTGAGGCATAATTGCGAGCTAGTTCTGGATACTCGCATTTTGCAGATAAAAGAAGGGCAAACACCTCGCGAGTTACGGTTGACTGACTTCGAAATCAAAGCCAAGATAGGCACCCTAAGTCACCGAGAACTCGATCGCTGCGTGGCTCTGAAAGAACGCCAATCTTGCTATGATCAGTTCATCGTAGACAGGACAGTTCCCGGATGCCGTCTGACCGGCTACTGGCAAACGGAAAAATATTTCGCTCACATCAGACCGCAACTGCTTAGCGAGTTGACATTGTGCGAACCCGTTAAAGAATATATCGCCAACCTCGCCCAAGCAGTTAACCGACACCCGAATTCCGCCAGCGTGCACTTTAGGCGCGGCGACTACGTCACTGATCCTCAGGTTGCGTCCTTTCACGGAGTCTGCAACATAACCTACTATCAAAACGCCATTCGTGCACTCAAAGCTGCGCGGATTAAGCCACATTTTTTTCTATTCTCAGACGACCCTGACTGGTTAGCTGCAAACGTCCCGGATGAAATAGAGGATTTCACAATTGTAGATTCACGACAATCCAGTGATCGAGAAGATCTTTGGCTAATGAGCCTCTGCAAGCATCACATTGTAGCCAACAGCAGTTTCAGCTGGTGGGGTGCATGGCTGAGCCAAAAGCAAGGCCTTCAGTTCGCGCCAGCGCAGTGGTTCATCAGCCCCACATTCATCGACCGAGACATAGTGCCGCCGACGTGGCACAGAATTCCCGCAGTAGCTTAATGATCAAAACGATAAAGTCTCTCATGCTTAGTGTTGCCGCTTTGCACCTAACGCTAGCGCAAAGACCTCTGCGCACACGCACGTTCAAAATGGCCAAGCGCTACCTCTTGGACCGTGAAGCCTTTCTGGATGCAGGTGGACTCATCATATTAGACAGACCGATGCTGCAAGATCTGACCGATCAGGCTGGCTCCGCCTCCGGGCACTACTTCCATCAAGACCTGCTGGTTGCGACAAAGATTAACCTCGCCAATCCTATTAAGCACGTCGATGTCGGCAGTCGTATAGATGGCTTCGTTGCTCACGTTGCCTCGTTTCGAGACATAGAGGTTTTCGATATTCGCCCGCTCAGCCCCACAGCGCATACTCGCATCAAATTCATTCAAGGCGATTTGATGTCGCAGGACAAAGTGCCGGTAGATTACTGCGATTCGCTTAGCTGTCTGCACGCCTTAGAGCATTTTGGACTAGGCAGATACGGTGATCCGATCGCCCCCGAAGGACACCGAAAAGGATTCGACAACTTGACGCGCATGTTAAAACCAGGCGGCATGCTCTACATCAGCTTCCCGATTGGGTCAAATGAGACCATAGGCACCCACTTCAATGCGCACCGAGTATTCGATCCGACCGAAATTTTAGCGTGGAGTGGTGACACGTTCACACTTGTGGACTACAGCTACGTTGACGACAACGGGGATCTACATCTAGACAAAACCCCTGCTCAAACACCTGCTTTGAAATATGGCTGCGGCATTTTCACATTGATGAAAAATCAAACCACATCCGGGAACCGGTATCATGAGGCATGATATGCAGCGCATTTTCATACACCAACTGACTGAACATAACCCTTTGTGATTATGCAAATGCATAAGAATAGGCTGCTGCGTGAAGAGGTTGCTCGGAGAGGACTACAGAATAAGTAGCTTCAGAGCAGGCGCTCGTCAGCGACAGACTCAGTGCTGCTCCGGCGATGACCACAAAGCCCAGAGATAATCGCACCTCGCGCACACATTGAAACAAGGAACGTGCCATGAGCATGCTGCACCAACTTGGCGAACAAGTCAGTCGCCTACACGACACCACACTGAACGCTGCCGGCGGCCCACCCGTTGCCCAGCCCGCCGCGACCTCAGACACGGACCGCACCGCCCAACTCTGGCACTGGATCCACACCAACCACTTCTTCAACAGCTCCCTCTGGGCTGAAGAGGACTTGGCGCGCCGCACCACCGTCAGCGCCGAAGAGATCGCGCAAAACAAGCGTGCCATCGACAAGTTCAATCAGGCCCGCAACGACGCCACCGAACGCGTGGACGAAATCCTGTTGACCGAACTCGGTCTGGTGGATGCCGCCTCGGCCCAAACCGACGCGCCCGTCTCCAAAGTGCCCGCTGGCGCGCGCCTGAACAGCGAAACCGCTGGCAGCATCATCGATCGCATGTCCATCATGGCGCTCAAGATCCACGCCATGCGAGCGCAAACACAGCGCACCGACGTGGATCAGGCTCACCGTGACAGCAGCCAAGTCAAGCTCGACAAGTTGCTGCAACAACGCGCTGATCTGGGTCAGTGCCTCGACGAGCTCATTGCCGACACCCAAGCTGGCAAGGCTTACTTCAAGGTTTACCGTCAGTTCAAGATGTACAACGACCCGCGCTTCAATCCTGCGCTGGTCGCCGAACGCGCCAAGCAACAAGGCTGATGCGGGTTCTCATCATCAAGACCAGCTCCATGGGCGATGTCGTCCATGCGCTGCCTGCCATCAGTGACATGGCGCGCGCCATCCCCGGCATCCAAATTGACTGGTTGGTCGAGAAGAGCTTTGCCGCGATGCCCCAACAGCATCGCGCCGTTCAACGCGTCATCACCTTGCAATGGCGCAAATGGCGCAAAAGCCTTCGCTCCCCCGAGACACAAGCAGCGATCCGCAACTGGCGCGCCGAGATGCGCCATAACCGCTACGACTTGATCATCGACCTGCAAGGCTTGCTCAAAAGCGCCGCCTTCGCGTGCTTTGCCCAAGGGCCACGTGCCGGCTATGACTGGCACAGCATCCGTGAGCCCCTGGCCTCCCTGTTTTATGGCCGCAAGGGGCATGTCGCGCGCGACCTTCATGCCGTAGATCGATGCCGACAACTGGCCTCGCAGTTATTGGGCTACCCGCTGCCCCAGACTGCGCCCGATTTTGGCCTGCAGGCTTGTGCAGACGCATGGCGCCCAGCTAGCACACGTCCGTATGCTGCACTGATCCCCTGCGCCAGCCGCCCGGAAAAGCTCTGGCCCCAACAAGGCTGGATCGCAATAGGACAACAACTGCGCCAGCAGGGACTGGACGTTGCTGTCATGTGGGGCAGCCCCGAGGAAGAGCAGCGCGCCAAAGAGATTGCGCATGCAGTCCACGGCGCCGTCCCACCGTTTCTCACCGTGGCCCAAGTCGGTGACACCCTGGCCCACGCCAGCCTCGTGATCGGCCTGGACACCGGCATGACCCACCTGGCCGCCGCACACGGTCGCCCCACCCTCGGCATTTACTGTGATCATGAGCCTGGTCTTGCCGGCGTGACCGGCCCGGGGCAGGTCATCAGCCTGGGCGGCAAAGGTCAGGTTCCCTCCCTCGAAGCCGTGATGCAAGCCATGCGCACGCTTCAGCCTCTCTGAATTCATGGACTACAAAGCCACCCTCAGCAAGCTCCTCGCCTACATGCGCCCCCAATGGCGCACTTTCGCGGTGGGCGTGCTGTGCTTTTTACTCAGCTCAGCCGTTGAGCCCCTGGTTCCCGCCCTGTTCAAAGCGCTGATCGACTCAGGTTTCAAAGAGGGTCTGAAGTACCCCCTCTGGATCGTGCCCATCGTCGTCATTGGCCTGTTCGCCGTCCGTGGCCTCTTCAATTTCGCGGGCACCTATGTGATGAACCACGGCTCATCCATGATGGTTCTCAACCTGCGCCGTGACCTGATGCGCGCCCTGCTGCGCGCCGATGCCAAGCTCTTCACCACCATCAGCCCGGGTGTCGCCGTCGCTAAGGTGATCAACGATCCCCAAGCAGCATCGGGCGCGCTCAGCAACTCGGTCATCTCTGTGATCCGAGATGCCACCACCCTGCTCTTCCTGGTCGGCTACCTGCTCTACCTCAACCCCCAGCTGACTCTGTTGGCCTTCATTTCCATGCCCCTCCTGGGCATGAGCGTGAAAGCCATCCGCAAGCGACTCACCAAAGTGGGTGAAGCTGCCTATCAAGCCCAGATGACACTCGTCACCACCGTCGATGACAACGCACGCGCTTGGCGGGTGGTGCGCACCTTTGATGCGGTGGACTTCGAATTGCAGCGCTTTGAAGAAGCCGCCGTGCACCATCGTCGCATGGCGATGAAGCAGGTGGTGGCCAGTGCCCTGGTCACCCCGGTGACACAGGTCGTGGCCGCCATTGGCGTGTCCATCATCCTCACCCTGGCCATCTGGCAAGCCAGCCAGGGCTCGGCCACCGTCGGCGAGTTCGTCTCCTTCATCACCGCCTTGCTGATGACGATCTCGCCCATGCGCCACCTCACCGACATCGCCACACCCATCAGCGGCGCCCTCATCACCATGAACGGCGCGTTCGAACTCATCAACGCGCCGGTCGAGCCCGACAACGGCACCCAAATCCTGCCCAGCTGCCAAGGTGACATCGCCTTCAAACACGTCGGACTCCAGTACGAAGGTGCCGCCACCCCGGCATTGAACGACCTGAACCTGCAAATCAGCGCGGGCGAAACCATCGCACTGGTTGGCTCGTCGGGTGCGGGCAAAAGCACGGTGGTCAGTACCCTGCTTCGCTTCGCTCACCCGAATGCAGGCGAAATCACCCTGGACGGCATTCCGATCGAAGACCTCAAGCTGGCCAGCTTGCGACGCCACTTTGCCGTGGTCTCGCAAGACATCATCCTGTTCGAAGGCTCCATTGCCGCCAATGTGGCCTATGCCAGCCCCAGCGGACTCGACCGCGACAAGGTTGAAAAGTGCCTGCGCGCGGCCAACCTCTGGAACCACGTCTCCACCTTGCCCGACGGCATGGACACCCACATCGGCACCAACGGCAGCAAACTGTCTGGCGGACAGCGCCAGCGACTGGCCATTGCACGCGCGCTCTACCGAGACGCCGCGGTGTGGATTTTCGATGAAGCCACCTCCGCACTGGACTCCGAATCCGAAGCCGTCGTGCAACGCTCCATCGAAGACCTTCGCGGCAGCAAAACCCTGATTTTGATCGCTCACCGCCTCAGCACCATTCGCAATGCTGACCGAATTTATGTGATGTCAGAGGGTAAGGTGGTCGAACAAGGCTCGCATACTGATTTGCTGAGTCAGGGCGGAATCTATGCCGGCATGGTCAAGATTCAAGCCGCACATTAATAGCGAAACGGCATAATCACAACGCAATACCAGCGTTCGCCCGGTTTACAGCCCGTCACGAATACGGGAAGATTGGTTTTGCACCCCGCCGCTATCGCCTCACGCTGAATCCATGGCCGACTCCCTCCTTGCAGAATCCCCCGGACATCTGACCGGCGTTGCCCGTGTTCTGGTCAACGCTGGCAAGCTCGACAGCGTGGAAGCCGACGCTCTGGCCAAAACCGCCAAGGAACAAAAGAGCAGTTTTGTCCACGCCGTGGTCAGCAGTGGCAAGCTCTCTGCCAGTGCGCTGGCCCAAACCCTCTCCAAGGCCCTGTCGGTTCCGGTGGTAGACCTCTCGGCCATCGATGTGCAGCGCCTGCCCAAGGGCATCATCGACAACAAGCTCTCGTCGCAATACCAGGTCCTGGCGCTGTCCAAGCGCGGCAACCGCCTGTTCGTCGCTGCCTCCGACCCCACCAGTCAGGAAGCCGTCGAGCGCATCAAGTTCGCCACCCAGCTCAACCCCGAGTGGATCATCGTCGAGCACGACAAGCTGCTCAAGATGCTCGAAGGCAGCACGGCCAGCGCACAAGAGCAACTGGCCGCACTCGCCTCCAGCGACTTCGAGTTTGACGTCACCGAAGACACCGGCACGGCGCAGCAAGACTCCCCCGACATGGCCGCCGAGGTGGAAGACGCGCCCGTGGTGCGCTTCCTCCAGAAGATGCTGATCGACGCGATCAACGCCCGCGCCTCCGACCTCCACTTCGAGCCCTACGAATACAACTACCGCGTGCGCTTCCGCGTCGACGGCGAACTGCGCGAAGTCACCCAGCCGCCCATCGCCATCAAGGAAAAGCTGGCGTCCCGCATCAAGGTCATCTCCAAACTCGACATTGCCGAAAAACGCGTGCCCCAAGACGGCCGCATGAAGCTCAAGTTCGGCAACAAGGCCATTGACTTCCGGGTCAGCACTCTGCCCACGCTGTTTGGCGAGAAGATCGTGATCCGTATTCTGGATCCGTCCAGCGCCAAGCTCGGGATCGAGGCCCTCGGCTACGAGCCCGCCGAAAAAGAGCGCCTGCTTGCGGCCATCGGACGCCCCTACGGCATGGTGCTGGTCACCGGCCCCACCGGCTCCGGTAAGACCGTCTCGCTCTACACCTGCCTGAACATCCTCAATCAACCGGGCGTCAACATCTCCACGGTCGAGGACCCGGCTGAAATCAACCTGCCAGGCATCAACCAGGTCAACGTGAACGACCGAGCGGGGCTGAACTTCTCCACCGCGCTCAAAGCCTTCCTGCGTCAGGATCCCGACATCATCATGGTCGGTGAAATCCGTGACCTCGAAACCGCCGACATCGCCATCAAGGCCGCCCAGACTGGCCACATGGTCATGTCCACCCTGCACACCAACGATGCGCCCGGCACCCTCACCCGCCTGATGAACATGGGCGTGGCGCCGTTCAACATCGCCTCGTCGGTCATTTTGATCACCGCCCAGCGTCTGGCGCGCAAACTTTGCGAAAACTGCAAAGTGCCGGCAGACTATCCCCGTGAAGCCTTGCTGCGTGCGGGTTACAAAGAATCCGAACTCGACGGCAGCTGGAAACCCTACAAGGCCGTCGGATGCTCATCTTGTAACAACGGTTACAAAGGACGTGTCGGCATTTACCAAGTCATGCCGATCAGTGAGGAAATACAACGGATCATTCTCTCGCAAGGCACAGCTATGGATATTGCCAAGCAAGCCAAGGCAGAAGGCGTGCGAGACTTGCGGGAATCGGGTCTGGTCAAAGTGCGCGCAGGTGTCACCTCTCTGGAAGAGGTCATTGCGGTCACCAACGAATAAAACCCACGATATCGACACGGAGTCCTGACACATGGCCACGGCACCTGCCAAGAAACCGCAAGAGTTCGCCTTCGAATGGGAAGGCAAAGACCGCAACGGCAAGATTGTCCGGGGTGAAATGCGCGCCGGTGGTGAGGCAGTGGTCGGAGCCACCTTGCGTCGTCAGGGCATCCTGGTCCAGAAGGTCAAGAAGCGTCGCACCTCGGGCGGCAGCTCCATCAAGGGCAAAGACATTGCCATCTTCACGCGCCAGTTGGCCACCATGATGAAGGCTGGTGTCCCCTTGCTGCAAGCCTTTGACATCGTGGGCCGCGGCAGCACCAACCCGCGCGTCACCAAGCTGCTGGCCGACATCCGCGGAGACGTGGAGACCGGTACCAGCCTGTCGGCCTCGTTCCGCAAGCACCCCCTGTACTTCGACGCCCTGTACTGCAACCTCGTCGAGGCCGGTGAAGCCGCCGGTATTTTGGAAACCCTGCTCGAACGCCTGGCCACGTACCAGGAAAAAACCATCGCCATCAAGCAAAAGATCAAGTCGGCGCTCACCTACCCCATCGCCGTGCTGGTTGTGGCCTTCGTGGTGGTGGCCGTCATCATGATCTTCGTGATCCCGGCGTTCAAACAGGTCTTCACCTCCTTTGGTGCCGACCTGCCCGCCCCCACCTTGATGGTGATGGCCATGTCCGAGTTCTTCGTCTCGTACTGGTGGGCCATTTTCGGCATCATCGGGGGCGGCATTTACTTCTTCCTCGAAAGCTGGAAGCGCTCCGTGCCCATGCAAAAGGCCATGGACCGGCTGTTGCTCAAGATCCCGGTGTTCGGTGACCTGATGTTCAAATCGGCCGTTGCCCGCTGGACGCGCACCTTGTCCACCATGTTTGCCGCGGGCGTGCCCTTGGTCGAAGCCCTCGACTCGGTGGGCGGCGCCTCCGGCAACGCCGTGTTTGCCGAAGCCACGGAACAGATCCAGAAAGACGTTTCTACCGGCACCAGCCTCACCACGGCGATGCAGAACGTCAACCTGTTCCCCGTGATGGTCATGCAGATGAGCTCCATCGGTGAAGAATCGGGTTCGCTCGACCACATGCTGGGCAAGGCCGCCGACTTTTACGAAGAAGAAGTGGACGAAGCCGTCAAGGCGCTGTCCAGCCTGATGGAGCCTTTCATCATCGTGATTCTGGGCACCATCATCGGCGGCATCGTCGTGTCGATGTACCTGCCCATCTTCAAGCTCGGCCAGGTGGTTTGATCGCTCATGGATGTTGATTTGCTGTGGTCGTTTCTGACCAATGTGGTGCTCACGCCCTGGGGGCTGGGCATCCTGGGCCTGTGCGTGGGCAGCTTCCTCAACGTGGTCATCCACCGCATGCCCCAAATGATGGAGCAGCAGTGGCAGGCCGAGGCCCGGTCCGTTCTGGGCCTGCCCGATGCCGAGTCAGCCGCCAAAGGCGAGCCGGCTTCGGAGGGCGCGCCCGCCCTCAGCCTCTCCAAGCCAGCCTCCCGCTGCCCATCGTGTGGTCATGCCATCCGCTGGTATGAAAACATCCCCGTGATCAGCTGGCTGGCATTGCGCGGCAAATGCTCTTCCTGCGGCACGCGCATTTCGCTGCGCTACCCCTTCATCGAACTGGCCACCGCCGCCCTGTTTGCGGCCTGCGCCTGGCGCTTTGGCAACCAGCCCACCACGCTGCTGTGGTGCGGCTTTGTGGCGGCCCTGGTGGCGGCATCGGCCATTGACTGGGACACCACCATCCTGCCCGACAGCATCACCCTGCCCCTGCTCTGGGCCGGCCTGGTCATCGCCGGACTGGGCTGGAACCTGCCCTTGAACGAGGCGCTGTGGGGTGCCGTCGCGGGCTACATGTCGCTGTGGTCGGTGTACTGGCTGTTCAAGCTCACCACCGGCAAAGAAGGCATGGGTTACGGTGACTTCAAGCTGCTCGCCGCCCTCGGCGCCTGGCTGGGCTGGCAAATGATCCTGCCCATCGTGCTGGGCTCGTCCATCATCGGCGCCGTCATCGGCATCGGCATGAAGCTCAGCAGCCAGTTGCGTGAGGGCGTGTACGTGCCTTACGGCCCCTTCCTCGCAGGTGCGGGCCTCGTGGTCGCGCTGGCTGGCTCGGCACGCGTCCTGGGCTGGCTGGGTTGGGCCTGATGGCCTCTCAGTCGCCTCGGCGCCTCACCGTCGGGCTCACCGGCGGCATCGGCAGCGGCAAATCCACGGTCAGCCAGATGCTGGTGGCGCTGGGCGCCCACCTGGTCGACACCGACGCCATCTCTCGCGCGCTGACCGCCCCCGGTGGCGCGGCCATCCCGCACATCGCACAGCAGTTTGGTGAGGCCTTCATCGAGCCCAGCGGCGCCATGGACCGCGCCCGCATGCGCGAACTGGCCTTCACCGACCCATCGGCCCTGGCCCGGCTGGAAGCCATCTTGCATCCCTTGATCGGCCTGCACGCCGATCAGCACGCCAGCCTGGCCCTGCCAGACCAACACATCATCTACGACGTCCCCTTGCTCGCCGAGTCCGGCCGCAAGTGGAAAGACAAGGTCGACCGCATCCTCGTGGTCGACTGTGAGCCCGAAACCCAGATCGCCCGCGTCATGGTGCGATCGGGCTGGCCTCGCGAGGCAGTCGAAGCCGTACTCGCCAAGCAGGCCCAACGCGAAACCCGCCTCGCCCTGGCCGACCACGTCATCCTCAATGAGGGGCTCAGCCTCGAAGAACTCCGTACAAAGGTCACGAAACTCTGGGGTATGTGGAACAATCAGGCCCCATCGTGAAAGAACAGCATCAGGTGACGCGTTGATCCTCTACGAATACCCATTCGGTGAAAGCATCCGCACCATGCTGCGGCTGGAGCACCTCTTCGATCGCCTGGGCTTGCTGATGGGCCGCGAAGACCCGGTGGACCACCACTACGCCTTGTCGACCATATTCGAGGTGATGGACGTGGCCTCGCGCGCCGACCTCAAGAGTGATGTGCTGCGCGACCTGGACCGCTACAAAACCCAGTTCATGGGCTACCGTGGCAACCCCGCCATCGAAGAAGCGATTCTGGACGAGGTGCTGGCCCGCATCGAGCGCGCGCACAGCGGGCTTAGCCAGATGCAAGGTAAGGCTGGGCAATCGCTGGCTGCCAACGACTGGCTCATGAGCATCCGCAGCCGGGTGAGCATCCCCGGCGGCACCTGTGAGTTCGACCTGCCCGCCTACTATGCCTGGCAACACGAACCTGCCGCCAAGCGTCAGGCCGACATCCAGCGCTGGGTCGGCACCCTCACCCCACTAGCCGATGCCCTCAAGGTCATGCTGGGCTTGCTACGCGATGCCGGGCACCCCCACATGGTGGCCGCGCCCTGCGGGCAGTATCAGCAAAGCCTCAAAGAAAACCGCAACTACCAGTTGCTGCGCCTGCGCATCAATCCCGCCTTGGGGCTGATTCCTGAAATCAGCGCCAATCGCCTGCTGGTATCCATTCGCCTGATGCGACCCGATGCAGACGGAAAGTTGAAAATCGCCTCAGATACTGACGCTGGCTTTGAACTCACCTTGTGCTCCTGACAACATGGCACAGTCCCCCGCTTCCCACACGACTGCCGACTCGGCAGTCGACACAAACACCTCCGCCAAGACCTTGACGGTGCGTTGCCCCTCGTGCGGTCTCATGCACCCCTACCGCACCGACAATCCCTACCGACCCTTTTGCGGCAAAGGCTGCAAGGCCATCGACCTGGGCGCCTGGGCCAGCGAAGCTTACCGTGTCGAGGCCAAACCCAGCTCTGAAGACCTGCCTGACGACCTGTGACAGAACGGATGACGGCACCATGACTGCTTTGTGACAGACCCATTCACCCACGACAGCACCTGCAAAACCAGGTGGATGAGGCTCGTCGCACTAGAATAGCGAACAATTGTTGCGCTGCCGTAAACCATGCCCGTGTCTGACCCCTTGCTACTTGAGCGACTCCTCTTGATCGTGGGCGCCAGTTTTACCGCGTGCCTGCTGGTGGTGCTCACCCAAAGATGGCATGGCAAGCACTCGCTAGACCACGACCTGGACGGCGCTCAAAAGCTACACACCAAAGCGGTGCCCCGGGTCGGTGGATTGGGCTTGATCATCGGCTTAATGGTGGCAGGCTTGGCCAGCTACGTGACCCATGGCAACAGCTACCCCACCACCCTGACACTTCTCGTCTGCGCCTTGCCCGTGTTCCTCGCTGGCTTCGTGGAAGACCTCACCAAACGCGTGTCGGTGCGCACCCGCCTACTCAGCTCGTTCGTGTCCGCGGCGCTCGCCGTCTGGCTGCTCGGCGCCCGGATGCCTGATGCGGACACGATTGGGCTGGACGCCCTGTTGCAACAAGCCCCCGTGCTGACCATCTTGTTAACCGTTGTGGTGGTGGGCGGCATCACCCACTCCGTCAACATCATCGACGGCCTGAATGGCCTGGCTGGTGGCGCCGTTTGCATCATGTTGGGTGGATTGGCCACGCTGGCCTGGCTACATGGCGACACCATGGTGATGAAGCTCTGCCTGTGGGGCATTGCCGGGCTGATGGGCTTCATGCTGCTCAACTACCCCTTCGGCAAGATTTTCCTGGGTGATGGCGGTGCCTATCTGGCCGGATTCTGGCTGGCCGAATGCGCCGTGCTGCTGGTGGCCCGTCACCCCAGCCTCTCGAACTGGACGGTGCTGCTGTGCTGCCTGTATCCGGTGCTGGAGACTTGTTACTCCATGTTCCGCCGCCACGTCATCCACAAAGTGCCCAGCGGCCTGCCAGACATGGGGCACATGCACCAACTGCTCTACAAATGGCTGCACGTCACACTGCCTTACGACGCCCTGCCCCACTGGTTCAGCCACGGGCTCACCAGCGTGAAAATCTGGGCCATTGTGGCGCTTTGCCAACTGGTCGCCATCACCACCCCCAATAATGCAACGCTGCATCTCGTAGCCATTGCGATCACCACCGCGCTGTATGCGGTCTTGCACCGTGCCCTGTGGGCAGAAGACGAACCCGCTGACCCTACCTTGGCCGCGCGCTGAGCGCCGCCACATCGTGAAACGCTCCGCATTCACATTGGCTTAAGATACTTCGCCATGGTGCGCACAGCACTGCCACCCATTGCCCCACACACTGTTCATGCAACATACCGCCCTTCAACGCGTTTTCTCCCTCCAGCGCTGGCCCGCACTGCTCGCCAGCCTGATGGTGCTGGCCTTGAGCGGCTGCGCCATGTCGCCTGGTTTTTACATGGCGGGCACACAGCAAGCCGCCCAGCCGGCAACTGAAGAAGTTGAAAGCGAAGGCGTCACCCTCATCAGCATCACCCCTGATCTGATCCGCGAACAACGCAACGCCCACCCTCAAAACAGTGCGGAACAGGTCATGCACCTGTTCGGCACCCCGCGCCCCTACAAGATCGGTGCCAGCGACATGCTGCACATCACGGTCTGGGGCCACCCTGACCTGAACCCCACCCCCACCGCCGGCACTGACACCAGCGGCTACGTGGTCAACAGCGAAGGCTTCATTCAGTACCCCTTCATTGGTCAAATCAAGGTCGCAGGGCTAACCGAAACACAGGCTCGCCAAAGCCTCGCCAAGCAACTGGCCAAATACATCAAAAACCCTGACATCACCGTCAAGATTCAGTCTTACCGCGCCAACCGCATCTACATCGACGGCGAAGTGAGCACCCCGGGCCTGCAGGTCATCAACGACATTCCCATGACCCTGCCCGAGGCCTTGGCGCGCGCCGGTGGCTTGAATGCCAAGGCCGACCGCTCGGCCATTGCCATCACACGCAACGGCGTCACCACCCGCGTCAACCTGCCACAACTGACTGCAGAAGGCGTCAACCCCAACCGCATCATGCTGACCTCGGGTGACATGGTCCGCGTCCACAGCACCGAAGATGCCAAGGTCTTCGTGATGGGCGAAGTGCTGCGCCCCACTGCAACACCCTTGCGCTACGGCCGCCTCAACCTGAACGAAGCCCTGGGCGAAAGCGGCGGCATCAACCCCGCCTCTGCCGACCCCAAGCAAATCTACGTCTTGCGCAGCGATGCTGGCGAACAGCCACGGCTCTACCACCTCAACGGCAGCACCCCCGCAGCCTATGCCCTGGCCGAGGGGTTCGAGCTGCGTGCGCGTGATGTCGTCTACGTCGACCCTGTCCCGCTGGTGCGCTGGAACCGTGTCATCAGCCTGTTGCTGCCCAGCAGCCAGGTCATCACGACCACCCGCAACATTGTCAACTGACGATGCGGATCCTAACCCTTTGTGTGGGCAACATCTGCCGTAGCCCCATTGCCGAAGCCTTGCTCGCGCGTGAGTTGCCTGCCCACACCGTGGTGTCGGCAGGTCTAGGGGCACTCATAGGCCAACCGGCCGATGCGTTAGCGCAAGCCGTGGCGGCCGAACATGGCCTTGACCTTAGTGCCCATCGCGCCCAGCAGGTAAGCAGCTGGCTTTGCCAGCAAAGCGACCTCATTCTGGTTATGGAGCAAGGCCATAAATCCGAACTGGAAAGGCAGCTGCCAGCTGTGCGCGGCAAGGTTTACCGCATCGGCCATCTCGGCCAATTCGACGTCGCCGATCCTTATCGCCTACCCCGATCAGCCTTCGACGAGGCCTACGCAGCCATCGCTCGAGGTGTATCTGACTGGGTGCCACGCATCCAACAATTGAGCTGAACCCTCCCCATTCATGACCGCATCTCCCACGCCACTGCCCGCCGCGCAGCCCCCCCATCGCGATGATGACGAGGGCATTAGCCTCGTGGCACTGCTCAATACTGCTCTTGACCAACGCTGGCTCATCGGTGGAGCCACAGTCATCGGGTTGCTGCTAGCTGGGGCCTACACCAAGCTTTCCACACCCATTTACCAGGCCGATACCGTCATTCAGGTCGAGAGTGGTCAAGGGGGAGGCATGGGTGCTGTTCTGGGTGACTCTGGAGGCGACTTCAGCATGAAGTCATCCACCAGTGCCGAGATCGAGATCCTGCGTTCGCGCCTGGTGGTGGGCCGTACCGTTGAGCAGTTAAAGCTAGACGTACAAGCGCTTCCAAAGTACCTCCCCGTGTTGGGTGAATGGCTGGCACGCGGTGCCACCGCACCCTCTCAACCGGGCTTACTGGGTGCAAGGGGCTATGTTCACGGCAACGAGGCCTTGACCATCGACAAGCTCGAGCTGCCTGCCCTGTTTCGGGGTCATGATCTGACTGTACGCCTGCAAGACAGTGGTTACAGCCTGCTCACAGCTCAAGGTCAGACACTGGTCGAGGGCCACGTGGGGATGCCTGCGCCCTTCGCCTTCCAAGGGCAAAAAGGCGAAATCCTGATTTCGGCGGCAACCGGTCTGCCCGGTGCCGAGTTCACCGTTCGCCGCACTTCCAAACTGGCCAGCACGCGCTCTTTACAAAGTCGTCTGGACATCACAGAGAAGGGGCGCGGGTCTGGGTTGATCCAGATCACCCTTGAGGACAGCGACCCTGAGCGCGCCGCCCGCATCCTCAACCGCCTTAGCACCCTGTACGTTCAGCAAAACAACGACCGCAAATCGGCGGAGGCAGAGCGGACACTTGCGTTCCTAGAAAAGCAACTGCCCCTGGTGCGGAAAGACGTGGATGCGGCCGAGAACCGTTTCAACCAGTTCCGCATGAAGCAAGGCACGTTTGACCTTGGGGCCGAAGCCGGCGCCATGCTGTCGGAGATCTCCGGGCTGCGCATAAAGTTGCTGACCTTGCAGCAACAACGTAAAGAGCTGAGCGCACGCTACACCAACGAACACCCTGTCATGCTAGCGCTGGATACTCAGATCAGCGACCTTAACTCCCAGGTCACATCCATGGAAGGCACGGTCAAAACCCTGCCGGCTCTGGAGCAAGACCTGTTGAACCTCACGCGCGATGTGAAGGTGAGCAACCAGTTATACAACACCCTGCTCAACAGCTACCAGCAAATGCGCTTGGTCAAGGAAGGCAAGGTGGGCAACGTGCGTATCATCGATGTGGCTTCCGTGCCTGAATGGCCCATCCGCCCTCATCAAGGCAAGGTACTGACCATCGGCCTGCTGGGGGGCATGGTCGCGGGCTTTGCACTGGCCTTCCTGCGCCATTCCATACGCGCAGGCATCACCGACCCGTCAGAACTTGAACAACACCTCGGCCTTCATGTCTTTGCCACCGTGCCGCACAGTGCCATTCAGGCCAAACTGGCGCAGACCGTCAAGGCCGAGCAGCCCGGCACCCACCTGCTGTCCCTGACACACCCTGACGAGCCTGCGGTCGAGAGCCTGCGCAGCCTGCGCACCGCACTGCAGTTCGCTATGCTCGATGCGCCCAACCGTATTGTGCTGATCACCGGAGCAACCCCCGGTATCGGCAAATCGTTTACCAGCGCCAACTTTGCTGCCGTGCTGGCAGCCTCTGATAAACGTGTGCTGCTCGTCGATGCGGACATGCGCAAAGGCCACATTCACCAATTTTTTGGGATTGAACGCGGTATGGGTCTGAGCGAATTGATCGCAGGCACCCAAACCTTGGACAAGGTCGTGCATAAAAACCTTGCACCGGGGCTGGATTTTGTGACAACTGGTTCGGTACCCCCAAACCCGGCTGAATTGTTAATGTCTCCTCACACAAGCCAGCTTTTGAAAGACATTGCATCGGCTTACGACATTGTGCTGATCGACACCCCGCCCGTGCTTGCAGTGGCCGACACCGCGGTGCTGGCACCGCAAGTGGGCACTGTTTTCCTAGTGGCACGGGAAGACGTGTCCACGCTGGGCGAGGTGGAAGAAACAACCAAACGACTGAAACAGGTCGGAGTTACGGTCCAAGGCGTGATCTTCAACGGCATCAATGTTGACAAACGTCGATACGGCAACAAATACAGCCGCTACCGCTATCGCGCCTACAACTACACCTCTGATAAGCAGTAATCATGAACTTGCAAGATTGCACTGTGGCCGTCATTGGCCTGGGCTATGTGGGCCTGCCCTTGGCTGTCGAGTTTGGCAAGCAACGCCCGGTCATTGGCTTTGACATCAACCCTGCACGCATTGCAGAGCTGCAAGCCGGGCAGGACCACACCCTGGAATGCAGTGCTGAAGAGCTGCGCCAAGCCACGCACCTGCGCTACAGCTGCCAGGCCGAAGAGCTGCGCCAGGCTCAGGTGTACATCGTCACCGTGCCCACCCCGGTGGACCAGGCCAACCGCCCTGACATGACCCCGCTGGTCAAAGCCAGCCAGACCGTGGGCAAGGTGCTCAAGGCCGGTGATGTCGTGATCTACGAGTCCACCGTGTACCCCGGTGCCACCGAAGAGGTGTGCGTGCCCGTGCTGGAAAAGTTCAGCGGCCTGACCTTCAACGTCGACTTTTTCTGCGGCTACAGCCCCGAGCGCATCAACCCCGGTGACAAAGAGCACCGCCTGCCCACCATCAAGAAGGTGACCAGCGGCAGCACCCCCGAGGTGGCCGACGCTGTGGACGCACTGTACGGCCAGATCATCACCGCAGGCACGCACAAAGCCAGCAGCATCAAGGTGGCCGAGGCCGCCAAGGTGATCGAAAACACCCAGCGCGACGTGAACATTGCGCTGATGAACGAGCTGAGCCTGATTTTTCACAAACTGGGCATTGACACCCTGGAGGTGCTGCAAGCCGCTGGCACCAAGTGGAACTTCTTGCCCTTCCGCCCCGGTTTGGTGGGTGGGCACTGCATTGGCGTGGACCCGTACTACCTGACGCACAAGGCACAAGAGGTGGGCTACCACCCCGAGGTGATTTTGGCAGGCCGGCGCATCAACGACAGCATGGCCGCCCACGTGGCCGACGAAACCGTGAAGCTGATGTTGCGCAAGGGCCTGCCCGTGCTGGGCAGCAAGGTGCTGGTGCTGGGCCTGACCTTCAAAGAAAACTGCCCCGATGTGCGCAACACCAAGGTGGTGGACATTGTGAAAGCCCTGCAGGGCTACAACACCCAGGTGGACATTTTCGACCCCTGGATTGACGTAGCCGAGGCCCAGCACGAATACGGCCTGCAATGCCTGACCGAGGCCCCCCAGCCTGGCCAGTACGCCGCCGTGATCCTGGCCGTGGGACATCAGCAGTTCATGGAGCTGGGTGAAGCTGGGCTGAAAGCCTTGGGCGTGCCCAACGCTGTGGTGTTTGATGTGAAAAGCATTTTGCCCTTGGGCGCCGCCGACGGCCGCCTGTGAAGACCTTGACATGACCCGTTACGAACAACTTTGCCAGGCCCTGCCCCTGGCCCCCAAGACCTGGCTGGTGACCGGCGTGGCCGGCTTCATTGGCAGCAACCTGCTTGAAACCCTGCTGAAGCTGGACCAACGCGTGGTGGGCCTGGACAACTTTGCCACCGGCCACCAGCGCAACCTGGACGAAGTGCAAAGCCTGGTGACGCCTGACCAATGGGCACGCTTTCGTTTCATCAAGGGCGACATTCGCGAACTGGCAGACTGCCAGCAAGCCTGCGAAGGCATAGACCACGTGCTGCACCAGGCCGCACTGGGCAGCGTGCCGCGCAGCCTGGCCGACCCGATCACCACCAACGCTACCAACATCAGCGGCTTTTTGAACATGCTGGTGGCGGCGCGCGATGCCAAGGTGCGCAGCTTTACCTACGCCGCCAGCAGCTCAACCTATGGCGACCACCCCGCGCTGCCCAAGGTGGAAGAGAACATTGGCAAACCGCTGAGCCCCTACGCGGTGACCAAGTATGTGAACGAGCTGTATGCCGACGTGTTTGCGCGTTGTTATGGTTTTAACGCCATTGGGCTGCGCTACTTCAATGTTTTCGGCCCGCGACAAGACCCGGATGGTGCTTATGCGGCTGTGATTCCGAAGTGGACCGCCGCCATGATCCAGGGCGACGACATCTTCATCAATGGCGATGGCGAAACCAGCCGCGACTTCTGCTTTGTGGCCAATGCCGTGCAGGCCAACCTGCTGGCCGCCACCGTGGCGGAAGACCGCGCACGCAACCAGGTCTACAACGTGGCCGTGGGCGACCGCACCACGCTCAACCAGCTTGTCAGCGCACTGCGCCAAGCGCTTGGGCAGAACGCCGTCGCCTACGACAAGGCCCCGGTTTACCGCGACTTCCGCGCTGGCGATGTGCGCCACTCCCAGGCCAACATTGGCAAAGCGCAAAGCCTGCTCGGCTACGCCCCGACGCACGACATCTTCTTCGGCATTCAAACCTCAATGCCTTGGTACATCAACCAATGATGCTGCCTGAACCGTCTGGTTGTTTACGACACGTAGCAAGCCACTAGCAAATGAGCTTTTCCAACGATTTCAAGCGCCTTATGCGGCAGGTATCGCCGCGTCGGCGCTTACAGATGATCGCGTTGTGCCTGCTGATGCTCGTCGGCGCGGCTGCGGAAATGGCCACCCTCGGCGCCGTTGTGCCCTTCCTCGGCCTTCTGGCCAACCCCGGGCTCGCCGATCAATATCCGATTGTTGGGCGCGCGCTTAACGTTTTCGGGATTGAATCGGACAAGCTGCTCGTCGCAGCCGGGATTCTGTTTTGCCTGATTGCAGTGGGAGCTGCTGCGATCAGGATCCTACTCATGTGGGCAATATATCGATTCACATTCGGTTTGGGCGCTGATTTGGGTGGCGAGGTCTATCGTCGCACCCTCTACCAACCCTATGCCTGGCACGTCAGCCAGAACACCAGTCAAATCCTGGCTGGCATCCAGAAGGTGAATGCGGTCACCAACGGTATCCTTGTTCAAGCCATTCAGGCCGTGGTGGCGTTGGTCATGACCTTGTCTATCCTCACCATGCTGTTCTTCATTGATTTCAACACCGCCCTCTTGGCCGGCACCGGGTTCACCATCCTGTACGGCCTGATGAGTTGGTTCAGCCGAAAGCGACTGGACCAAAACAGTCGGCTCATCGCCCAATACGAGACTGGTCGCATGCAGGCCGTGCAGGAAGGTCTTGGGGGGATCCGAGATGTCCTGCTCGACGGGTCACAACCGCTCTATCACAGCAGGTTTGCATTCCTAGACCACCGGATGCGGCGTGCGCAGGCCACAAACAGCTTCATCGCAGCCGCTCCGCGTTATGTCATCGAGTCTGCAGGCATGGTCATGATCGTAGGCCTCGCCTTTTGGCTAAGCGCTCAGGACGGGGGCATGACAGGCGCCATCCCTGTGCTGGGCGCACTTGCAATCGGTGCACAGCGACTGCTCCCACAAATGCAGCAGGTGTATGCGGCCTGGTCATCTGTTAATGGCAACCGGCATCAACTTCACGATGTGCTTGCGCTGCTTGAGCGCCCGATGCCCATGGCAAACGATGATCACGCTCGCCCCATTCATTTGGGTCAGCCACAGCATTCTGGGACCGCCTTAACGCAGCCGCTTCTCGCGTTCAAACAAGTCTCTTTTCGCTACCAGCCAGAAAGTCCACCCATCCTGGATCAAATCAGCTTCTCAATTCCCCGGGGCGCTCGCATTGGCATTGTTGGTCAAACCGGTAGCGGCAAGAGCACCCTGGTCGATCTCATCATGGGCTTGCTGGATGCGACCGAAGGCGAAATACTGATTGAAGGCCAGATACTCAAACCGACCAACCGTCGCATCTGGCAGCAACGCATTGCGCATGTTCCACAAGCCATCTTCCTTTCCGACGCAACGATTGCCGAAAACATTGCTTTTGGCGTGCCAGCTGAGCAAATCGACCACGCCCAGGTTTGCGATGCGGCTCGCAAGGCGCAACTTGCCACCTTCATTGAGGGACTACCGGCGAAATACCACACATCAGTGGGGGAGCGTGGTGTGCGCCTGTCCGGTGGGCAGCGTCAACGGATTGGGCTCGCACGTGCGCTGTATAAACAAGCCGATGTTTTGGTGCTTGATGAAGCGACGAGTGCGTTGGACGATGCGACCGAGCAGACGGTCATGGCTACTTTGACCGAGTTGGGCGACAACATCACTGTCCTGATGATCGCTCATCGCCTGGGAACCCTCTCAGGATGTGATGCCATTCTCTCCCTGGAAGCCAAGGCCGCCCCCCGTTGGGTGACCTACAAGGATCTTGTCGGTTCCTAAAAATCGTGCATGTAAGAAAAAGTCATACATAAACACGACACCTTCGTTATATGAAAAATGTACTAATAACCGGTGCCGACGGCTTTATCGGCTCTCACCTCACTGAGCTTCTGGTCAAAGAGGGCTACCAGGTCAAAGCTCTCTCGCAGTACAACTCCTTCAACTACTGGGGTTGGCTAGAAGATGTGGCTTGTCGCCAAGACATTGAGGTGTTGAGCGGTGACGTGCGCGACCCCCATTACTGCAAGCACATCACCAAAGATGTGGACATCGTCTTTCACTTGGCTGCCCTGATCGCCATCCCCTACTCCTACGTCGCCCCAGACAGCTACGTGGACACCAACGTCAAAGGCACACTGAACATCTGTCAAGCCGCCCTGGAGAACGGCGTCAAGCGCGTCATTCACACGTCCACCAGCGAGGTTTACGGCACCGCTCAGTACGTACCCATCGACGAGAAGCACCCGCTTCAGGCCCAGTCGCCTTACAGCGCCTCCAAAATCGGTGCCGACGCGATGGCCCTGAGCTTCTACAACGCCTTTGATCTGCCGCTCACCATTGCGCGCCCGTTCAACACCTATGGTCCGCGTCAGTCGGCGCGGGCGGTGATCCCGACCATCATCAGTCAGATCGCCAACGGCAAGAAGCAAATCCAGCTCGGCGACGTCTCCCCAACGCGCGATTTCAACTACGTTGCTGACACCTGTCGCGGTTTCCTCGAACTGGCCCGTTGCGACAAGGCCATCGGCGAGACGGTGAACATCGGCTCCAACTTCGAGATCTCTGTGGGTGACACCCTCAATCTCATCCGCGAGTTGATGAACAGCGATGTCGAGTTCCTCACAGACGAGCAGCGCCTGCGCCCCGGCAAGTCAGAGGTCTTCCGTCTGTGGTGCGACAACACCAAGATCCACAACCTGACCGGATTCAAGCCAGAATTCAGCATCCGGGACGGTCTTAAGGCGACCGTGGACTGGTTCACACGCCCCGAGAACCTGGCCAAGTACAAGGCCGATATCTACAACGTCTGACCTGCCCATGTTCAACGCACTGGTCCAGTTCATCCGCGAGCAATATCGCAGCGATGACTTCATCCCGCTTCATGCCCCGGTTTTTGCGGGACATGAGCGTGACTATGTGACGGACACCATCGAATCCACCTTCGTGTCCAGCGTCGGAGCCTTCGTGGACCGGTTTGAGCGTGACATGGCCGCCTACACCGGCAGCCCCAGGGCAGTCGCCACCGTGAATGGCACAGCGGCTCTGCACATTTCCCTGAAGCTGGCAGGCGTTCTGCCGGGCGAGTTGGTCGTCACTCAGCCCCTCACCTTTGTCGCCACCTGCAACGCCATTGCCTATTGCAGTGCCGAGCCTTTGTTTATTGATGTAGACCGGCACACACTTGGACTGTCTCCCACGGCGCTGGACGCCTGGTTGACCGAGCACGCAGAAGTCGGCGATGACGGTCTGTGTCGCACCCGATCCGACGGCAAAGTGATCCGCGCCTGCGTGCCAATGCACACCTTTGGTCACCCGGCTGACCTCGATGGCTTGGTCAGTGTCTGTGCCCGTTGGCAGATCGTTCTGGTCGAAGACGCCGCCGAGTCACTGGGCAGCTTCTACAAGGGCCGCCACACCGGGACCTTCGGTGCCTTGGGCACGCTCAGCTTCAACGGCAACAAAATCATCACCACCGGCGGCGGCGGCATGATCCTCGCTAACGAGGCTCTGGGCACCCATGCCAAGCACCTCACCACCACAGCCAAGAAGCCACACCCCTACGAATACGTGCATGACGAGGTGGGCTACAACTACCGTCTACCCAACCTCAATGCTGCGCTGGGTTGCGCGCAATTGGAGCAACTGGAAGCGTTCATCGCCAACAAGCGGGAGTTGGCCGCCCGCTACGCTGAGCACTTTCAGGGCAGTGATCTGAAATTCTTCACCGAACCCGCAGACTGCCGCTCCAACTACTGGCTCAATGCGGTCATCTGCGAAGGGCATGAGCAACGCGACGCCCTACTCAAGGCCACGAACGACCGCGGGGTGATGAGCCGCCCAATCTGGGCGCTGATGAACCACCTGCCCATCTACGCACACTGCCGCAAGGGTGAACTGAGCAACGCCGAGTGGTTGGAGGCCAGGGTTGTCAATCTGCCTAGCAGCGTTTTGCCAGACCTCGTCGTATGAAGCGCCGTATCGCTGTTTTCACCGGTACCCGAGCCGAGTATGGGCTCCTCTACTGGCTGATGAAAGACATCCAGGCCAGCGACCAGCTGACTCTGCAGGTCATCGTCAGTGGCATGCACCTCTCACCAGAGTTTGGTGAGACGTGGCGGCAGGTAGAGGCCGATGGCTTCCCGGTCGACGCCAAGGTCGAGATGCTGCTGTCCTCAGACACACCGGTCGGCGTGGTCAAGTCCATGGGCCTGGGCACCATCGGCTTTGCGGATGCCCTGGACAGGCTCAAGCCGGACATGCTCGTGGTCCTGGGTGATAGATTTGAAGCCCTCGCGGTGGTGCAAGCTGCACTCATCATGCGCATACCGGTGGCGCATCTGCATGGTGGAGAAATCACCGAAGGTGCCTACGACGACGCCATTCGCCATGCGATCACCAAGATGTCCAGCCTGCACTTCACCGCTGCCGAGCCATATCGTCAGCGAGTGATCCAGATGGGTGAAGCGCCCGGGACGGTCTTCAACGTTGGGGCAGTCGGCCTCGACCACCTGCAGCGCAACGTACCCATGTCCCAGGCGGCCCTATCGGAGAGCCTAGGATTCGCGTTGCGGGAACCTTACTTCCTGGTCACTTACCACCCCGTCACGCTGGCCGATGAAGACCCGGAAATCAGCTTTCTCGCCCTGTTGGCTGCCTTGGATCGCTTCCCAGATCATCAAGTGATCTTGACCTATCCCAATGCCGACAACGGTGGCCGCGCCATCATCCCCATCCTGGAGGATTACGCCAGCCGCGAACCTGAACGCGTGCTTGCGATCCCGTCTCTGGGTTTCCGGCGCTATCTGAGTGCTCTCAGCCGCACAGCGGCAATGATCGGCAATTCGTCCAGCGGCATCATCGAAGCGCCTTCGTTTGGCATCCCGACTGTGAACATCGGCAGCCGCCAATTGGGCCGCCTTGCCGCGAACTCGGTGCTCCACTGCGCACCGGACGCCGAGTCGATCTACCAAGCCATCGCCACCGCCGTGTCGGCGGAGTTCGCATCCACCTGCCGAACTGTGTCAAACCCATATGGGCAAGGCAATGCGTCCGAGCAAATCGTCCGCGTCATTGAAAAACACTCGGGCCCCTTCCACAAGCATTTCCACGACTTGGAGCCTCGGCCATGAGCACAGCCCCTGTTTACGTCATTGCCGAAGCGGGTGTGAACCACAACGGCCAGCGTGACCTTGCGTTTGCGTTGGTCGAGGCCGCAGCCAAAGCGGGGGCTGATGCAGTCAAGTTCCAGACGTTTGATGCCGCTAAGCTTGCCTCCAAAAGTGCGCCCAAAGCGGCCTACCAGAAGCAGAGTACCGACGCCGCAGAAAGTCAGTTGGCCATGCTCAAGAAGCTGGAGCTCCCACAAGCTTGGCACCACGAACTGCAGACTCACGCGCGCAACCACGGCATCGAATTCCTGTCCACGGCCTTTGATGTCGAGAGCCTGGCCTTCCTTGTTGAGTTGGGCATGCCGTTGTTCAAGATCCCGTCGGGCGAGCTGACCAACGGCCCGCTGCTGTGGCAGTTTGCTCGCACCGGCAAGCCACTGGTACTGTCTACCGGTATGGCGACGCTCGCTGAGGTTGAACAGGGCTTGGCCATCGTGGCACATGCACTGAATGCCGATGCCGAACCGACCTCCGTCGACGAAGTCTGGCGCGGCTGGAGTCGCCCCGAGTGGCGCAACAGCCTGCGCCACCACGTCACCCTGCTGCACTGCACATCTCAGTACCCCACCCCTTTCAACGAAGTGAACCTGCGCGCGATGGACACCCTGGCGACGTCCTTCGGACTGGCGGTGGGATATTCCGATCACACCGAAGGCATATTGATTCCGATTGCCGCGGTCGCACGTGGCGCCCGCGTCATTGAAAAGCACTTCACCCTCGACAGAAACCTGCCTGGCCCCGACCACAAAGCCTCGCTGGAGCCAGCCGAGTTGGCTAAAATGGTCCAGCAGATCCGTGCACTGCAAGTGGCTTTTGGTGATGGCAGCAAGAGCCCGCAGCCCAGCGAGTGGGACACCCGCCAAGCCGCGCGGCAACAGGTGATTGCTGCACGCACCATCGAGGCAGGTGCCATGATCACGCGCGCTGACTTGAGCACCGCACGCTGTGGTCGCGGCCTGCAACCCACGGCCTTGTGGGGTTTGGTCAATCAGACTGCCACTCGCGCCTATGTCATCGGGGATGTCATCGAGCCATGAACCGCCCACTCGGCACAGACTTTCCCCTGATCCTGATCGGCGCTGGTGGACACGCGCGCGTGCTGCAAGAGCTGGCTCAAGCTTCGGGACGGCAGTTTCTCGGTGTTTGTGACCCCCAACTCGCTAGCCAAGGGGAAACAACCTGGCGTGGCTTACCCGTACTGGGCGGCGACGATGCGCTGGAGGAAATTGACCCAAGCAGCGTTGGCTTGGTCAATGGCATCGGACAACTGGTGGGCAGCCAGGCGCGAAGCGATCTTCACGAACGTCTAAACACGGCTGGCTTCATGTTCCCTCCCTTGGTTCATCCTGCAGCCTGGGTGGCCGGCAGCGCCAGGCTGGCCGATGGCGTGCAGGTCATGGCAGGGGCCATCGTCCAGCCAGATTGCCGTGTCAACCGCAATGTCATCATCAACACACGCGCCAGCGTTGATCACGACTGCGTCATTGGTCAACACGTCCACATTGCGCCAGGCGCAACCCTGTGTGGCGGCGTGCAGGTCGGCGAAGGTGCCTTCATCGGCGCCGGCGCCGTGATCATCCAAGGCATACGCGTCGGTGCCGGTGCAGTTGTGGGCGCCGGGGTGACCCTCACCCGCGATCTGGACGCCGGACTGACCATGCGGTGTGCCGCTGGTCACCTCAAACATCTTCGCCACTGACAGGCCAGTGAAAGCACAAATGAAAAATTGGGACTCAGCCCTCACAGGCCCGCAAGCTACGCTTGAAGAGGCCATCGCCACCATGGATCGCAGCGCGCTGCGCATTGCGCTCATCGTCGATGACACGCGACACCTGCTGGGCACGCTCACGGATGGCGATGTCCGCCGCGCTTTGCTCAAGCATTTGCCCCTGAGCATTCCGGTGGATCAGGTCATGTGCAAAGCGCCACAGGTTGCCCAAAAGGACTGGAATCGCGAGCGGAGTTTGGCGGTGATGGAGCGCATGCAACTGCTCCAACTTCCTGTGGTGAACGAGCAGGGCCAAGTCATTGGCCTTGAAACCCTGCACGGCCTGCTCGACAAGCGACTGATCAGCAATCCCGTATTTCTGATGGCCGGTGGTTTTGGCACACGGCTTCATCCGCTGACGAATGACTGCCCCAAGCCCTTGCTCAAGGTCGGGGACAAACCCATTTTGGAGTTGATCCTCGAAAGCTTCATCAAGGCAGGCTTTCACAGGTTCTTCATCTCCACGCACTACCTGCCTGAAATGGTGCGAGACCATTTTGGTGACGGCGAACGCTGGGGCGTGAGCATCCGCTACACCCATGAGGAAACGCCGCTTGGCACGGGTGGTGCGCTGGGCCTGTTGCCGCAAGATGAGATCAACGAGCCCATCTTCGTGATGAACGGCGATTTGCTGACCACGCTCAACTATCAGGAACTGCTGCAGTTCCACACATCACATAACGGTGTGGCCACCATGTGCGTGCGAGAGTACGAATACCAGGTGCCCTACGGCGTGGTTCAAAGTGAAGGCCACTTGATCCGATCCATGGTCGAAAAGCCGGTTCAGAAGTTCTTTGTGAATGCGGGCGTCTATGTCCTGTCGCCAGAGTTGGTCAAGCGCGTCAAGCCAAACACACGGCTGGACATGCCGACTTTGCTGGAAGAGGCGATCGCCCAAGACGAGAACGTGACCATGTTCCCGGTTCACGAGTACTGGCTTGACATCGGTCGCATGGAAGACTTCAAGCGCGCACAAGAAGAGATCGGCGGGGTGCTACGTGGCTGATCCCGTCGCCAAAGCGGTCGCAACTCGGTACGAGCCGCTCGACTGGCTGCGTGGGTTGCTGGCCGTGTCGATCATGCTGTACCACCTCATCGGGTGGGACATCGCGCCACTGAAGTCCGACACCCTACTGGGACGGCTCGGTGCTTATAGCGTGTCGATGTTTTTTGTCCTGTCCGGGCTCAGCATCGCCTTGGCGTACCACCGCTATTTCTCGGACTGGAGCAGCGTGTGGCGCTTTGGCGTACGGCGGGTCTTCCGAATCTGGCCCGTACTCTGGATAGCTGTGATCGCGATGACTTTGATACGAGCCTTGGGGGGGGGGCACCTGGTTGGCAACAAATTCTGCTGAACCTGACCACGCTGTATGGGTTTATTCTGCCGACCGGTTACATCAACACCGGCGCATGGTCCATCGGCAACGAGATGGTCTATTACAGTCTGACGCCAATCATTGTGGTGGCCTACAACCGCAGCGTAGGTTTTGGGAATTTATTATTACTTCTGGCGTTGGCCGTAGGGGCAGGATTCGCATTCAGTTGGTTGAATCCCACGGCCACGTTGGCGGCCCAGTGGGCCCTTTACGTCAACCCATTCAATAATCTCTTTCTCTTCGTGTTCGGCATCTCGCTTTATTACAACACTGCAGGCCAGAGATGGTCACGCGGGGGCGCGCTGGCGGCGATGGTCGTTGCCCTGGCCACATTCTCGCTGTACCCAGTCAGTGGAGATCAGATACTGATCGTGACAGGGCTGAACCGCTTCGTTTTCAGTGCGGCAGCAGTACTTCTGGTGCTCTCTTTCTATAAATTGGAATTGGATTTGCCCCGCGCTCTAGCGACACCCCTGACGCAACTCGGTTTAGCGACGTATGGTGTCTATCTGCTGCATCCGCTGGTACGTTTGGTATGTCATCGCGCCCTTCCTGATGCAGGTGTATTTGTGTTGATCCCACTCACGATTGCGCTGACATTGCTCGTCTCTTTGGTTGTTTACCACCGCATTGAACTACCGATGATGCAGATCGGCAAGCGCCTCACGCGGCCACAGCCGCAGCCCGCCCATGCCATCTGAAAATCGCATCCTCGCCATCGTTCCTGCGCGCGGTGGCAGCAAGCGCCTTCCGCGCAAGAACGTGCTACCGCTGGGCGGCAAGCCGCTCATCGCTTGGACGATCGACACGGCGCTCGAAAGCGGCTGCTTCATGGACGTGCTGGTCAGCACCGATGACGAGGAAATCGCCGATGCTGCCCGCGCAGCCGGTGCGCTGGTGCCCTGGTTGCGCCCGGCGGAGCTGGCCACAGACACTGCCAGCAGCGCAGACGTCATTGCACACGCGCTGGCGTGGTACGAACGCGAAAACGGTCGAGTTGACGCGGTGCTGCTGCTACAGCCGACCAGCCCCTTCCGCAGCACCGAGTCGATTCGCGGCGCAGTGCGGACCTACGGCGAGCAGACCGGTCAGGTACGTTACCCGGTCGTCAGTGTCAGCCCTGCAGTCACGCATCCTGCCTGGACCTTCACCTGGCGTGACGGCGCGCTGCAACCGAGCCAAGGTTGGGAACCGTTGGGCCTTCGCTCGCAGGATCTGCCGTCAGCCTATGCGCTCAACGGCGCACTGTACGTGATCCCCGCTGAGGACGTGCGCTGCGGTCTGCCCATTGTGCGCCCTGGCGTCTTGCCCTATGTCATGACCGACAGTCGTGAAAGCCTGGACATTGATACCGTTGACGACTGGGCGCTGGCGTCGTACTGGGCGAGGAAGCCCAATGAGCGAGCAGATAAATTCAAAACTCCCCGATTCCACGACGGGTAGTGATGACTTACCAAAAAATAACCTATCATCGATCATGACATGGCAAACAAGCGAAGAACTCAACAAACTGCTGCCAACCCCCAATCCATTCAGTGGAAATCGCAGTATTGAAAGATATGGTTTTTTGCATGTCTTGAATAATATCTGCGATCTACGTATAAGTCGGCGCGCTTTTGCTGAATGGGTGCATGGGTGGATCTGGGATGAGCATCCATCAGCAGACATCCTCCACCTTGGTGGGCTACCACGTGACGTAACAGTTATCGTTCGCAGCATCGCTGAGCAAAAAGCACTTATTAATGAGGGGTTCCAGCGCACTTTTGTAGGGGGCCTTCCATTTTCTTACATAGAGAAACAGCATGGGTTGCGAAGTCGCCACAATTTGCTAGCATTCCCACCTCACTCCGCAGAATTGGAGAAAATAACAACAAGTCAGTCCGAATACATGGATTACCTTGAGTCGATAAAAAATAATTACGAATCAATTTACGTTAGCATCTTCTATCTCGATTGGAATGGACCTATTCATCGCGCCGCTGAAGATCGAGGGTTAAAGGTAATCCAAGGAGCGCGACCCGACGACGCAGCAAGCCTGACAAGAATGAGGAGTATTTTCGATGCATTCGAGCAAGTGACTTCAAACACAATGGGAAGTCATTTCTTGTATGCGCTATATTCAGGGTGCCGCTTTTCCATTTGCGGACCACAATACATCTACAAGCCCGAAGATTTTTTGAAAAACAGGAACCCAGACAGGCGCCTCAGAGAAAAAATTGATAAGATAATATCAGTTCAACAACCTCAATATCTAAAGGCCAGATTCGGGAAGTTCTTCACGTCCTCGCCCCTCGAGGGCCAAGCAGATGTAGGTTTCGCCAAGGATGAAATTGGCGAAAGACACCGCCTGACGCCGGAACAAATCATCGACGCCTTAGGTTGGTCATTACGCGGTCAACTTGCTGGCTATGCGGCTAGCGCAATACGTAGGGCACAGCGTTTGAAACGACCGAAGGTTGAAGTCAAAGTCGACCCAAATGTTTAATCATACACCTTATTACCAGATAAAACTCGGACGAAGTCGGTTGCGCGTTGGCCAACGTTTGACACATCACCCACCTGCCACGAAAGGAAAGGGCGGATTCAAAAGTAGAGTGCAACACCTGCATCCCTGTAATGTGCGCAGATGCAAAGCTCCCCGAGACGCCACCAGAAACGTCACCTTTGAGCCCGCCAAAAAGGTGGCAAACGTAAGAACCGCCCAGCAACCACCCGTCCTTGCTTACAAATGTGTTTTTCCATTCTTCTTCCGGACCTTCGAGGCGGTGGCGCAGAGCGCGTGGCAGTCAATCTAGCCAACGGCTTTGCCCTGCGGGGCTACAAGGTTGACATGGTTCTGCTATCGGCCGCGGGTGAACTCCTGGGCGACTTGCGCCCTGAAATTCGCATAGTTGACCTGAAAGTACAGCGCATGCGCTGGGCTTTCCCTGCTCTGGTGCGCTATTTGCGGCAAGCACGGCCGGATGCCGTATTGGCCAACATGTGGCCGTTGACGGTCCTTGGGCTCTGGGCACGCACGCTGTCACGCGTGCCCACACGCTTGGTGGTGGCAGAACACACGACTTGGTCTCGGTCGCCATTGCTGGCTCGTTGGTCGGTTGGCTGGCAGGTACGCGCCAGCATGCACCGCTTTTTCCCCAAGGCGAACGGCATCGTAACTGTCTCGCAAGGTGCCGCTGACGATTTAGCTTCGTTTGCCCATTTGGATCGCCGCACCATCACAGCCATTCACAACCCTGTGGTGGGCACCCATCTTCCACAAGCAAGTGAACCGCCCACCTCCCCGTCAGGCTGGTGCCTGGGCGCTCATCGTCGGGTGCTTGCGGTCGGTGCGCTCAAGCAAGAAAAAGATTACGGCGCCTTGCTCAATGCCTTTGCCGCGCTGCGCCAACGGGTCGATGCAAGGCTGCTGATTTTGGGCGAAGGCGAGGATCGTGCCGCGCTAGAGGCGCAAGCACACCGCATGGGCATCACAGACAGCATGTTCATGCCCGGTTTCGTCAAGGACACCGCACCCTACTACCGTCATGCTGACCTGCATGTGCTCTCATCCACGGCTGAAGGTTTTGGCAACGTCGTCGTTGAAGCGTTGGCAGCAGGCACGCCTGTGGTGAGCACCGACTGCCCATCCGGCCCGCGAGAAATCTTGTGCGACGGACAATTCGGGCACCTGGTGCCTGTTGGGGACGTTCAAGCATTGGCCGCAGCCATGCAGGCCTCCCTCACTGCCACACACGATCGGGCCGCACTGATGGCCAGGGCGCATGACTTCTCCATCGACAAGGCTGTCGATCAATACGAAGCCTTGCTGTTTCCAGCACACGCATCAAGCAAAGCCAAGTCATGACCTCTCGGGTTCTCTACATTTCCTACGACGGTATGCTGGAGCCACTGGGGCAATCTCAGGTTCTGGCTTATCAGGAGCGTCTGGCCCCTGGCGCGCAGTTGCACTTGATGAGCTTCGAAAAGCCCGAGGACTGGGCCAATGCAGAGGCGCGGAATTCAGTTGAGCTGCGCATCAAAGCATCCGGGATCCAGTGGCATCCTCGTCGTTATCACAAGCGCCCCTCAGCAGCGGCAACGGCTTTTGATATTTTGGTGGGTATTGCGTCTGGCCTTTGGCTCGTCCTGCGTCATCGCATTACGGTCGTGCATGCTCGCAGTTATGTGTCCGCCGTGATGGCCTTGGCGCTTAAAAAACTCACAGGCGCTCGCTTTTTGTTCGACATGCGTGGCTTTTGGGCAGACGAACGAGTCGATGGCGGCCTATGGCCACGTGAGGGGCGGATGTACCGCGTGGCCAAATGGTTTGAACGGAAGTTCTTGCTGAACGCCGACCATGTGATTTCGCTCACACAAGCAGCGGTGCGCGAGATGGAAAAATTCCCCTACCTGGCTGGCCACATGCCGCCAGTCACGGTCATACCGACCTGCGCAGACCTGTCTCGATTCAAGCCATTGCCCGTCACGCGAGAAGGCTTCGTGCTTGGCTACGTAGGTTCCGCTGGCACCTGGTACGAATTTGATGCGGCCGTGGCCTGCTTTGCAGAACTGCTGCGCCAAAAACCTGATGCCCGTTTTCTGATCATCAACCGCAACGAGCACGAATACATTCGCGAGCGCTTGCTGGCCGGAGGCGTGTCACTAGACGTTGTCGAACTGCGTCCCGCCACACATGCCGAGGTGCCGCAGCAGATTGCCCGCATGCACGCTGGCGTGTTTTTCATCAAGCCCTTGTTTTCTAAACAAGCTTCTGCCCCCACCAAACTGGGTGAGTTTCTCGGTTGTGGCATTCCCTGCCTGGCCAACAGTGGCGTGGGTGACATGGCCGAAATCCTTGAAGGTGAGCAGGTCGGCATCGCACTGAATGATTTCACACCGGACACCTTGCGCCAGGGCTTGACGCGCTTGTTGAAACTGGTCGAAACCGACGGAATCCAGGAGCGCTGTGTGGCCGCAGCTCACAAGCACTTCTCATTGACAGAAGGCGTGGCGCGTTACGCGCAGGTCTATGCCCGGCTGACGGAACCCCAATGAAGGTCTTGTTGCTGACGCGGTACGACCGCCTGGGCGCCAGCAGCCGCATGCGCATGTTGCAATACCTGCCGTGGCTGACGTCCGCAGGTATGGACGTGACCGTGTCCCCCCTGTTTCCAGATGCCTATGTCCAGGGCCTGCAGACTGGGCATCGAAATCCATGGCACGTGTTGCGCGCATACTGGCGCCGCCTTCGCACCTTGCTCAGCAGTGACAATTTCGATTTGTTGTGGATCGAGAAGGAGTGCCTGCCGTGGCTGCCGGCGTGGGTAGAGCAGGCACTGCTGCCTGCTCGGATTCCATATGTGCTCGACTACGATGACGCCGTGTTCCATTACTACGATGAGCACCGCAGCACATGGGTCAGGCGCCTGCTGGGCAACAAGCACCCCGCGCTGATGCGCAACGCGGCCCTGGTGGTGGCAGGCAATGCCTACTTGGCCAGCTTCGCCCGCTCAGCAGGGGCACCTTGGGTCGAAGTCGTCCCCACGGCAATAGACCTCACTCGCTACAGCACTCTTGATGGCACGGCCTCGACGACGCCTCAACGACCGCCCTGCGTCGGTTGGATCGGGCAACGAGCAACAGCCGACTTTCTGAGGCCGCTGGCCCCCTTGTTCGAACGCCTCGCGGCCTCAGGCCTGGGCCGGTTTGCCGCCATTGGCATTGACACCCAGGCCCTCGGCCTGCCGATGGCATCCATCGCCTGGACGGAATCCAGCGAAGTGGCTTCGATCCAGAGTTTCGACGTGGGCATCATGCCGTTGGTGGATGGACCCTTTGAGCGTGGCAAGTGTGGCTACAAGCTCATCCAGTACATGGCCTGCGGCTTGCCTGTGGTGGCATCACCCGTTGGGGTCAATGCACAAATTGTTGAGCACGGTGTCAACGGCTTTTTGGCGAGCACATCGCAGGAATGGGAAGACGCTTTAACAACACTTCTCACTGATTCCGCGTTACGCGCGCGCATGGGGCAAGCGGGTCGTCACAAAGTTGAACAAGAATATTGCCTTCAGGTCACCGGGCCCAAACTGGCAAACCTGCTTCATTCGGCTGCGGCCCCAAAATAAAGTATCAGTACCGATGTGTGGACTTGCAGGTTTTTTCTTCAGCAATACCCAACTGGATCACACCAGTGTGGCGCGCAGTATGGGAGACGCGCTCCTTCACCGTGGTCCTGACGATTCAGGGGTATGGACCGACGCTGCTGAAGGCATAGCGCTGTCGCACAGGCGACTGGCCATCGTGGACCTGTCGCCAGCGGGACACCAGCCCATGGCGTCGCCAGACGGGCGCTTTGTCATGGCGTTCAATGGTGAAATTTACAACCACCTGGCCCTGCGCGCGGAGCTTGAAGCATCTTCGCAGGCACCAGCATGGCGTGGTCATTCAGACACCGAAACCTTGCTGGCGGGCTTTTCGGCTTGGGGGGTCACAGCCACGCTCCAACGCGCAGTGGGCATGTTCGCCATCGCACTGTGGGACCGACAAAATCGCCGCCTCACCCTCACCCGCGATCGCCTGGGTGAAAAGCCCTTGTTCTATGGCTGGGTGCGCGGCGCCTTCGTGTTTGGCTCTGAGCTCAAGGCCCTGCGCGCGTATCCAGGCTTTGACAACCCCATCAACCGCGACGCGCTGGCCCTGTACCTGCAGCACTGTGCAGTTCCGGCGCCTTACTCCATCTACCAGGATATTTTCAAGCTGGACCCGGGTTGCGTGCTCACGATCGACCACGCGGGCTTGGCCAGCAAAACCGTCCAAACCTCGCCTTATTGGCGCTTCACCGACGCTGTGAAGCGCGGTTTGGCTGATCCCATTCAGAACGAAACCGAAGCGCTGACGGTGTTGGAAAGCACCTTGCGCACAGCGGTGTCCCAGCAAGCCGTGGCCGATGTGCCGCTGGGCGCCTTTCTGTCGGGGGGCATTGACTCGTCGCTCATCGTGGCGCTGATGCAGGCGCAGTCCGGCAGACCGGTCCAAACCTTCACCGTGGGTTTTGAAGAGGCCGGGTTTGACGAATCGCCTCATGCCTTGGCGGTGGCGCGGCACCTGGGCACCGAACACCACGAGCTGCGCGTCTCTGCCGCTGATGCCCGCGCCGTCATCCCTCTGTTGCCGGCCATGTACGACGAGCCGTTTGCCGACAGTTCGCAAATTCCCACCCACCTGGTGTCCAAAGCCGCGCGGCAACACGTGACCGTGGCCCTGTCTGGCGATGCCGGCGATGAGCTGTTTGGTGGCTATAACCGCTATTTTTGGGGCAAGCGGATCTGGAATCGTGTGGGCTGGATGCCGCCAGGTCTTCGACGAGCCCTCGGTGCAGGCATTCAGCAATTGCCCGTGCACGCCTGGGATGGCATCGGGCGCGCGCTGCCGGGCCGGCATGGGGTTGCACGCCTGGGTGACAAAGCGCACAAAATGGCACAGCGGCTGCAAACCATTGGCAACACGGACGAGTTGTACCGCAGCCTGGTGACCGAATGGCCCCATGCCACCAGCTTGGTGCGCGGTGCGCGCCGCGTGAACACCAAGCTGGACGACATGGCCTTGGTGGCCGGTGTGCCCGACGTAGAGCACCGCATGATGCTGTGGGATACGCTCACGTATTTGCCCGACGACATCTTGACCAAGGTAGACCGCGCCGCCATGAGTGTGAGCCTCGAAACCCGCGTGCCCTTCCTCGATCACAACGTGGTGGAGTTGGCATGGCGTTTGCCCCTGCACATGAAAATTCGTGGCGGCCAAGGCAAGTGGGCTTTGCGCCAAGTGCTTTACAAGCATGTGCCGCGCGAGCTGATTGAACGCCCCAAAGCCGGCTTTGGCATTCCGGTGGGGCAATGGCTCTGCGGCCCTTTGCGCGAGTGGGCAGAGAACCTGCTCAACGAGGCCCGTTTGCAGCGCGAAGGCTATTTTGATCCGGCACCCATCAGGCGAGCTTGGGCAGAACACTTGAGTGGCAGGCATGACTGGACCGCACGCTTGTGGACCATCTTGATGTTCCAGGCATGGCTGGAGACCACATGCTGACGTATTGGTTGCTGTTTCTGGTTCCGGCCTGGTTGGCGCTGGCAGCGCCCACACGTGCGCAGCAGCCTGGCAAACGCTGGAGTGCACAGTGGATGCTGGCTTGGTTGCTCTTGACCTGCATTGTGGGCTGGCGCCACGAAGTAGGGGGGGACTGGGTTCAATACATGGCCCACTATGACGAAGCGTTGACGACCCCGCTTGCGCTGGCAATGTCAAAAGGTGACCCAGGCTACAAACTGTTGTTGTGGGCTGTGACCAATCTGGATTGGGGCGTTTACGCGGTGAACCTGGCTTGTGGCGCGGTGTTCAGTGCTGGCTTGGTGGCCTTTTGCCGTCAGCAGCCGCGCCCTTGGTTGGCCTTGACGGTGGCCATTCCTTACACCGTGATCGTGTTGGGCATGGGTTACACACGACAGGGCGTGGCGCTGGGGTTTGCCATGCTGGGCTTGGTCAGCCTGAAGCAAGGGCGCTTGTTGCCCTTTGTGGCCTGGGTTGCGCTGGGAGCCACCTTCCACAAGTCTGCCGTGCTTTTGGTGCCCTTGGCGGCTTTGGCCACACCACGTAACCGTTGGTGGACCGCAGTATGGGTGGGGGCCACCACGGTGGCGCTGTACCAAACGCTGCTGGCGGACAGTGTCGATACCCTGGTTGCCGGTTACATCGACGCGGGTTATCAGTCAGAAGGCGCTGCCGTGCGGGTGCTGATGAACGTGCTGCCCGCCATGCTGCTGCTGTGGCGTCGCAAGCACTTTAATTGGACTGTGCCCGAACGAAATTTCTGGACCATGGCGGCGGTATTGGCCTTGCTCAGTGTGGTCTGGTTGCTTGTGTCGCCATCTTCCACAGCGGTGGACCGCTTGGCGCTGTACCTGATTCCTCTGCAGTTGTATGTGTTCAGCAGGTTGCCCGATGTGTTGGGCAAGCGAAGTGATGCAAAGCTGATGGTGAGGGCGGTGGTTGGCTATTACGCCCTGGTTGAAGCCGTGTGGCTGCTGTTTGCCACCCATGCGTACGCCTGGTTGCCCTATCAGTTTTACCCATGGATCTGGTTGTGGGAGTAATGCGTTCTGAGAGTTCTTTTGTTCGCCAACACCGATTGGTATCTGTATAACTTTCGCCGGTCACTGGCCTTGGCGTTGCGCGATGCCGGGCATGAGGTCATTCTGCTCTCCCCTCCTGGGCCCTATGGCGCCAAGCTGCAGTCGCTGGGCTTGGAGTGGCACGCTGCCCCCATGGACCGACGCAGCTTGAACCCTCTGAGAGAGATCAAGCTGCTGCGTTGGCTGACCCAGTTCATGCGCGCCCAACAGATTGATGTGGTTCATGGCTTCACAATCAAGTGCGCCGTCTACGGCTCGCTGGCCGCCCGTTGGGCGGGTGTCCCGGCTCGCGTCAATGCAGTCGCCGGCATGGGGTATGTGTTCACCAGCAACGACGCGAAGGCACTCATCTTGCGTCCCGTGGTGCGCAGTTTGTTGCGTCTGGCCTTGGGCGGTAAGGGTGCACGTCTGATTCTGCAAAATCCAGACGATGTACGCTTGTTTCAACAGGCAGGCTTGGTCGATGAGGCCACCATCCGACTGATCCCCGGCTCTGGGGTGGACTGCAGTCGTTTTGCACCGACAGATTCAAACCTTCGCCAACCTGGTGCACGCATGCGTGTCGTACTCCCGGCACGCCTGCTGTGGGACAAAGGCTTGGCCGAATTCATTGACGCGGCTCGCCTGTTGAAAGCGGCAAACAAGCCCATTGATCTGCTCTTGGCGGGCGACCCTGACCCCGGCAACCCAGCCGCCGTACCCGAGGCAACGGTGCAGCAATGGGTCAGGGAAGGCTTGGTCGAATGGCTGGGTCATGTGGACGACATGCCCGCATTGTTCCGGTCGGTTGACGTCGTGGCCTTGCCCAGCTACCGCGAAGGGCTGCCAAAGGGCTTGATTGAAGCTGGCGCCAGTGGCCTACCGCTGGTCACGACAGATGTACCGGGTTGCCGAGAAGTGGTCACAAACAACGTGGATGGCTTATTGGTTCCAGTCAAGGACGCAAATGCGCTGGCTGATGCATTGGCGCGCTTGTGTGATGACTTTGAGCTGCGCTCCCGCTTGGGGATGGCTGCCCGTGCCAAGGCCTTAGCGGAGTTTGATGAACACATCATCATCAAGCGAACGATGATGGTTTACGAGGAACTGGTGCCGCATGGCTGAGCGAAAACTAATTTGGCTGGAAGTCATGCGCGGACTGGCGGCGGTGTGGGTCTTGCTGCACCACGCGACGCAGTCCATCAACCACTTCGTTAGTCCACTCGGCGATAGCGCGTTGTTCTTCGAAAACGGATACCTAGGGATGGTCTGCATAAACCGCCTGGACATGTGCTTGGCGCCAGCGTGATTGCCTGAGACGATTGAGCCCATGAAGCAGAGCAGCCTTGGATTGGGAACCTCGACGAAGCGCACGCGCCGTCGGGAGTTCCTCGACGAGATGGACCGGGTGGTGCCGTGGTCCGACCTGGTGGCGCAGATCGCGCCATTCATGCCCGAGGGCAAACGCGGCCGCCCGCCGTTCCCGGTGGAGTCGCTGCTGCGCATCCACTTCATGCAGCAGTGGTTCACGCTGAGCGACCCGGCCATGGAAGAAGCGCTGCACGACATGCCCCTGTTCCGCGACTTCGCCGGCCTGGGCGGCTGGGACGACCGACTGCCTGACGAGAGCACCATCTTGCGCTTCCGTCATGTGCTGGAGAAGAACAAGCTGGCCGAGCGCATCCTGGCCACGGTCAACCTGCTGCTGGGGGCCAAGGGTCTGATGCTGCGCAGCGGCACGGTGGTCGATGCCACGCTGATCTCAGCACCGAGCTCGACCAAGAACGCCAGCGGTGAGCGTGACCCGGAGATGCACCAAAGCAAGAAGGGCCAGCAGTGGTTCTTCGGCATGAAGGCGCACATTGGGGTGGACGCCGACTCGGGCCTGGTGCACACCGTGCGTGGAACCTCGGGCAACGTCAACGACGTGGTCGAAGCCAACAGCTTGCTGCACGGACAAGAAACGGATGTCTTCGCCGATGCGGGCTACCAGGGTGCCCACAAGCGACCTGACGCCAAAGTAGATGTGAAGTGGCATGTGGCCATGCGACCAGGCAAGCGCAAGTTGCTGGACAAAACCGATCCGGTAGATGCGCTGACCGATCAGGTCGAACGCATCAAGGCCAGCATCCGCGCCAAGGTGGAGCATCCGTTCCGTGTCATCAAGCGCCAGTTCGGCCATGTGAAGGTGCGCTATCGCGGCTTGGCCAAGAACACGGCGCAGTTGCACACGCTGTTTGCGCTGGCCAACCTGTGGATGGTCCGCAAGCGTTTGCCGGGGAGCCAGGCATGAGTGCGTCTGCTGCATGGGAAATGGGTGCGAAACGCGCCCAAAACACCTGCCAAAGGTACGCCCAGCCGCCTTTCTGGTCATGTCAGCACACCCAACCATGGTCAGCACTCATTTGTGCAGACCTTCC
>NZ_JBBEYB010000010.1:0-117426 GCF_037482285.1 Aquabacterium sp. G14 | reverse complement strand
ATTGTGAGCACAGCTGGCCTGGATGCGGTGCTGGTGGCAGTTGAATTGGCGCTGGAGAGCGCGCCACCGTCTGGCAAGGTCAGCGTCGAGCATGTGATCAATGTTCTGAGCAGGCTCAACCCTGCACCCACGCCTGAAGATGCACAGACCTGTTTGCAGGCGACAGTGGCCCCACTGGCCAACACGGCGCGCTACGACAGCTTGCGCGGGCAAGGCGGCACGGAGGAGATCAACCATGCGTGATATCGCTGCAGAGCTCAAACAACTGCGCCTGCACGGCATGGCGGGCGCATGGTTGGACCTGATCGAACAAGGGTCCAGTACGGGCTCAGAGGATGCACGGTGGTTGATTGAACACCTGCTGCAGGCCGAGGCCACAGACCGAGGCATGCGCTCGGTGAGCCATCAGATGCATGCAGCCAAGTTCCCTGTGCATCGAGACCTGGCTGGGTTCGACTTCGCTGTGTCCCCCGTTGACAGCAAGCTGGTTCACACGCTGGCAGAGACAGGCTTCACAGAAGTGGCGCACAACGTGGTGTTGGTGGGAGGGCCTGGCACCGGCAAGACCCACCTGGCCACAGCCATTGGCGTGTCCGGCATCACCAAGCATGGCAGGCGCGTGCGCTTTTACTCCACGGTGGATCTGGTCAACGCGCTGGAGCAAGAGAAGGCACAAGGCAAGGCCGGACGCATCGCGACGAGCTTGTTGCGCCTGGACCTGGTGATCCTCGATGAGTTGGGCTACCTGCCGTTCAGCCAGGCAGGCGGTGCGCTGCTGTTCCACTTGCTCAGCCGGTTGTACGAGCACACCAGCGTGATGATCACGACGAATCTGGACTTCGCGGAATGGTCGCGTGTCTTTGGTGATGCCAAGATGACGACGGCGCTGCTGGACCGGCTCACACACCACTGCCACATCCTGGAGACGGGCAACGAGTCACACCGATTCCTGCACAGTTCCAGCACGGCCAAGAGGCGCATCAAGGCACGAGAGCAGTCTCGGATGCAGGCTGCAGCAGAGGGCAAGGCCTGAAGCTCAAAGCGAAGGGGGAAGCCGCTGCGCGGCTTCCCCCTTGATGTTCAACCAAGCCGGCCGGAAAACTCAAAACCCAGGCCAGGCTCTACACTTATCCACAGCTGACCACCCTTTGGTCGGCTACCAGCCCTGGCTCAATATTGGATCGGCACGGTGGCTCAGATTTGGATCGGCGCGGACACCCAGTGGCAGCGCAGGACGATTTTGGCCAAATCATCGAATCCACGTCCTCAAGGCCAAGGCGTTACTATTTAGTTCGGATTACGGACGCGGGTTCGGTTCCGTGTTCCACCACCATACACAGCTTCCAGAACCATCTGGATGCAAACAAAAAGCCCTAAGTTATCAATGACTTAGGGCTTTTTTCTTGGCAGCCCCCCCCCCTATCGAGAGGGGCCAGGGAACTCAGCGCTTGGGCTCGGTGCTCATCCACAACTGCGCTTGCAGCCGTTGCACGAACAAGGCGGTGTTGAACCCCACCCGAGAGGCCAGCTCGGACAAGCGGCCGACGTGGTGTGGAATGGACTGGCTCACCAGTTCACGCATTTCGCTCAAACGCCCATACCAACGGGCGTTGGCCAGCACCAGCATGACGCAGGCCTTCTGCTCGGGGCTCACCCCTTCCACGTGTTGCCAGGCACGGGGGTCAAAACGACCGTGTTGCGCAACGCAGAAATTGACGATCTGCTGTTCTGTATAGCGGTTCATGAAGCGGCACACAAAGAGTGAACGTGCTGTCTCAACGCGTCAACGGGTCAAACGGATGACGCGCCCCATGCATCTCGACCCATCGAATACCCCTAATTGGGGGTTGCACCAATGTCGCGCTACACCTGGGCAGGCTTTAATCACACCACATCACCCAATCCTCCACGAAATGTCACATTGGTGGTGACTGAAACCGAGCGACATCGCTTGCCTGCATCCGACTTTGCACCCTCTTCGCCATGCGAAACGGACCCATCGTCACTGTCCAAACTCAACGCCGTCGCACCGGGTGGCGCGCCCTTGCGGCTTTGACCGTCGCGTTGGCTGCACTGGGGTTCTACAAGGCTCAGCAAGATGGCTCATTGAACGGCACCGTCGCCGCTTCGGTGACGGCGCCCGCCGTGGGCATCATTCAACCCACGCCGGCACCATCTTTGTCAGGTACCACGCCCGATGGCACGTTGCAGAACAGCCAGGGCGACCTGGTGCTGAGCCCCGACCTGCTGCGTCGCTTTGATTATTGGCTGACCACCTACGGCGAAAAGTCGGTGGAGGCCATCAAGGCAGACATCTTGGCCGATTTGCGTGACGAGCTGAGCCCGACCGCGTTGGCTCGCGCCGGCAAGCTGCTGGATGCCTACTTGGCCTACAAGTCAGAGTTGGCCCGACTGACGCCGCTGCCAGCTGGTACCCAACAGGTCGAGGCCCTTGCGCAACAACTGCAAGCGATGCGCGATGTGCGCGGGCGCCACTTTACCCGCCCTGAGATCGATGCCTTGTTTGGTGCAGACGATGTGCAAGACGATGACACGCTGGCCCGCATGCGCATCATGCAAGACCGCACGCTGAGTGATGCCGACAAAACCCGCAAGCTCCGTGAGCTGACCTCGCAGCTGCCGCCTGAACAGCAAGCCCACCGCACCGAACCGATCAAGCACCTGACGGTGAACGAAGCCGTGAGCGAGGCGCGCGCCCGTGGCGCCAGCGACCAGGAGGTGCAGGCCATTCGCACCCGTTTGGTGAGTGCGGAAGCCGCCCAACGTCTGGCCCAGCTCGACGCCGAAGAAGCCGCCTGGCAAGCCCGGGTGCAGCGGTACCTGAGCCTGCGTCAAACCGATGAAGTGGCCGCAGAAGCCTACAAAGAAGCAAATTTCAGAGAGAACGAGAAATTGCGCCTGAGCGCATATTTACCACGGAGACCCTCATGAAGACACGCTTTGCATCCGCCCTGATCGCCGCAGCCGCGGCCGTGACCTGCGCTCTGCCCTCTGGCCAAGCCCATGCGGCTGGCTACACACAGACGAAATACCCCATCGTGCTGGTGCATGGGCTCTTCGGTTGGGACAGCATCGGGGGCACAGTAGATTACTGGCACAAGATTCCTGCAGCTTTGCGTGCAGACGGCGCCGATGTGCACGTCACCCAAGTCTCAGCGGCAAACTCTACGGAGGTACGGGGTGAGCAATTGCTGCAGCAGGTTAAGCAGATTCTGGCCATCACGGGCGCCAAGAAGGTCAACCTTGTGGGTCACAGCCATGGCGGCCCCACCGTCCGCTATGTGGCCGGTGTCGCGCCAGAACTGGTGGCATCGGTGACCAGCGTGGGTGGCGTGAACCGGGGATCGGACTTTGCCGATGCCCTGCGCGGAGTCCTGCCCAGCGGCAGTCCGATCACAGGTGCCGTGGCAGGCTTGGTTGATTCAACGCTGGTCAACCTGATTCAGACCTTGTCCGGCAATGGCGAGTTGCCCCGGAACTCAGAAGCAGCGCTGGACTCGCTGACCACGGCCGGCTCACTCAAGTTCAATCAGAAATTCCCAGCAGGCATTCCGACCACCGCTTGCGGTGAAGGTGCCTATGTCGTTCAGGGAGTCCGGTATTACTCGTGGGGCGGTAACAAACAGCTGACCAACTTGCTGGACATCAGTGATGGTGCCTTGGCACTGACCGGCGCATTCTTCAACGGCAAGGCCAACGATGGGCTGGTGTCAACCTGCTCGATGAACCTCGGCAAGGTCATCCGCACCGACTACAAGATGAACCACCTCGACGAGGTCAACCAGATCTTCGGCTTGGTGCACCTGTTCGAAACGAACCCAGTGGAGGTGTACCGCCAACAGGCCAACCGCCTGAAAAACGCGGGCTTGTGACGGGCACCCACCCGGACTCGGGTGGGGGGCGCCGCGGGCCGCTTACTCCTTGCCCGGGTCCTTGACGTTGGACACCTTGTCAAACTCCACGTTCTGCAGCTTGCCGTTGACGCGCTGCACTTTGCGGATGTAGACGGTCTGCACGACGTCACGTGTGTTGGCGTCGATCGTCATGGTGCCTCGGGGGCTGGTCCAGCTCATGCCTTTGGCGACCGCCATGAAGCGGTCCCCGCTGGCGTCGCCACCGGTCTTGGTCAACACCTTGTCGATGAGTTGCAGGCCATCGTAGCCCCCCACCGCCATGTAGTTGGGACGGCTGGTCGGATAGGCTTGGCTGTAGCTCTTCACAAACGCCTTGTTTTCAGGCGAATTGTGGCTTTCGGCGTAGTGGTGCGCTGTGATCAGGCCCAGCGCACTGTCGCCCATCGCGTCCAGCGAGCCTTCTTCGGTCAAGTCACCGGTGGCGATGATGCGCACGCCTGCCTTGTCGAGACCAGCCTGGGCGAAGGCCTTGGTGAAAGCGACGGTTTGCTCACCCGGCGGCACGAACAGGAAGACCGCTTCGGCCTGAGCGGCTTTGATGCGTGGCAGCACCTTGGCAAAGTCCAACTGGCCCACGGGGACGCGGGCATCGCCGACGATTTCACCGCCCAGCGATTTGAAAGTGCGTTTGAACTCGGCCTCTGCATCGTGCCCGGGGCCGTAGTCGCTGACCAGTGTGAACACCTTGCGCACACGGTTCATGGCACTCCAGGTGGCAATCGGGGCAGTGACCTGGGGCAGGGTCTCGGACACGCGCACGATGTAGCTGGACTGCTGCGTGACCTTGGAGGCCGCGGCGTTCATCACCACCATGGGCTTGCGTGCGGCAGTCGCCAGCGGGGCCACGGCCAGGGCGGCCGGGGTCAGACCAAAGCCCGCGAGGATGTCGACCTTATGGGTGCCCAGCAGCTCTTGAGCGGCACGTTTGGCGGCGTCAGGGGAGACACCGGTATCGTCCTTGAGGACCAGCTCCACCTTGCGGCCGGCGATCTGACCGCCGTGTTGCTGGAGGTAGACACGGGCACCGCGCTCGATCTGTTGGCCATAGGAGGCATAGGGGCCGCTCAGGGGCAGCACCATGCCAATCTTGAGGGCTTCAGCCGCCAGCGCAGATGCTGACAGGGTGGAGGCGACCAGCGCCACGCACAGGGAAACGGAAGACTTAGTCAATGCCATGGTATGACCTGTTCAAGAGGTGTGCGGCATTATCAATGGCATGACGCGCTGCAGCAAATGGCATACGTTGGCACTGTGGCATCTGACGGAAAATGCCCGAGGGGAGCCGCCGGGACACCCCCGCTGTCAGGCCAATCGACCCGCGCGGAAGTCGTTGACCGCCTGGTAGATCTCCTGCTGGGTATTCATCACAAACGGCCCGTACTGCGCAATCGGCTCGTTGAGCGGCTGGCCAGCGATCAGCAGCAAGCGCGTCTCGGCCTGTGCGTCGATCACCACCCCGTCGGCATCGGCCTGGTTGCGCAAGATGGCCATGCGTTGCACGGGCAAGGCCGTATCGGCAATGCGGGCCTCGCCTCGGTACACGTACACAAAGGCGTTGTGCCCTGGAGGCAAAGTCTGCTCGAAACGGCTGCCCGCCGGCAGGTGCACATCCAGGTAGGTAGGCGCACTCGCCTCGCGGGTCACCGCCCCCGTCACGCCATGACTCTCACCAGCAATCACGGTCACCGCCACGCCATCCGGCGTCGTGAACTTGGGCAGGTCGGCAGCCGCAAAATCCCGGTACCAAGGCGCCGACATCTTGTCCCTGCCCGGCAGGTTCAGCCACAGCTGAAAGCCTTCCATCACGCCGTGTTCCTGCTGCGGGATCTCGGAATGGATCACACCGCGGCCGGCGGTCATCCACTGCACGCCACCGTTCTCCAGCAGACCTTCGTGGCCGGCGCTGTCGCGGTGCAGCATGCGGCCGGCGATCATGTAGGTGATGGTCTCGAAACCGCGGTGTGGGTGGTCAGGAAATCCGGCGATGTAGTCATCGGGGTTGTCGCTGCCAAAGGCGTCGAGCATCAGGTAGGGGTCGAGCCGGCGTTGCAGGTTCTGTGTCAGCACGCGGGTGAGCTTGACGCCCGCCCCGTCCGACGTGGGATGACCCACGATCAATTGCTCGACTGTGCGCGACTGGCGCACGGCAAGCGCGGTGTCTGAACTGTTCATGGGTCGATCTCCTCTGTCGGACGGATGATGCCTGATCCGTGTGGGTCAGCCGAGAGCTGCCAGCAGGTCGTCTTCGGCCTGAGTGAAGCCCTTGTCCACCGCTTCGGGGCCCATGGCCAGGCCTTCGGCGTAGATGTACTTCACATCGGTCATGCCCAAGAAGCCCAGGATGGTCTGGATATACGGGGTTTGCGAATCGGCCGGGGTGCCACGGTAGATACCACCGCGGGCAAAGGCCACGTACACCTTCTTGCCCTGGATGAGACCTTCCGGACCGTTGGCGGTATAGCGGAAGGTCACGCCGGCACGGGCGATGGCGTCCAGCCAGGTCTTCAGTTGCACGGGCACACCGAAGTTGTACATCGGCACGCCCAGCACGATCACGTCGTGGGCTTGCACCTCGGCGATCAGCGCGTCGTCCAGGGCCACGCGGGCGGCTTGCTCGGGGGTGCGCTGGTCGGCGGGGGTGAACAGGGCGCCCAGGGCGGCGGCGTCCAGCACGGGGTGCGGGGTCACGGCCAGATCGCGCACGGTGACGCTGGCACCGGGATTCTTGGCTTGCAGGCGGGCGGTGACAGTGTTGGCCAAACGGGTGGAGTTGGCACCTTCAACGCGGGCGCTGGAGTTGATTTGCAGGATCTTCATGAGAGGGCTCCAAGTGGGTGAGTCGATGAATGAACTTTATTCCTCAACAATTCGCCTGATAAGAGCCTGAAATGGGTAACATTGATCCGCCCATGGAACAATATACCGAATCCACCGCAGGCATCGAGGCCAACGACCTGCTGATCTTCGCCCGTGTGGCCGACCTGGGCAGTTTCAGCCGCGCCGCGGAGCGCCTGGGCCTGCCCAAATCCACGGTGTCGCGCCGCATCGCCTGGCTCGAATCCCACCTGGGCGAGCGGTTGCTGTTGCGCACCACCAGGCGCCAAACCCTCACGGAGTTCGGGCAGTTGCTGCTGGAGCACGCCCGCCAGGTGGCCGCCGAGGTGGAAGCCGTCACCGCCTTGCGCGAACACCGGCAGGCGGCACCCAGTGGGCGTCTGCGCGTGTCCATGCCCAGCGACTTCGCCACCCTGCTGCTGGCCGACATGCTGGCCGCCTTCGTGGCCCTGCACCCGCGCATCACGCTGGAGTTGGACCTGTCGCCCCGACGCGTGGACCTGCTGGGCGAAGGCTTTGACGTGGCCGTGCGCATGGGCGCCCTGCCCGACGACGCGCTGCTGGCCGCGCGTCGCCTGACCGTGTTCACCAACGGGCTGTACGCCTCGCCGAGCTATCTGGCCGAGCATGGGGAGCCGACGTGCCCGGAAAGCCTGTTGCAGCACGACACGGTTCGCCTGCCGGGCCGAGCCAGCGACAGCACCGAGCCCGGTCACTGGGTGCTGTCGCGCGGCGAGGAGCGCTGGGAAGGCTCACCACCCAGCCGTGTCATGGCCAACCAGCCGGAGTTGCTGCTGATTCTGGCGCGCTCCGGGGCCGGCATCACCGCGGTGCCCGACCTGTTCGCCCAACCCTGGCTGCAGCGAGGCGAACTGCGCCGGGTGCTGCCCGATTGGTGCCTGCCCTCACACACCGCGTGGGCAGTGTTCCCGGGACGCAAGCTGATGCCGGCCAAGACCCGCGTGTTCATCGACATGCTTGAAGCGGCCTTGGCATCCCCCTGAGCGCCGCAGCTTATCTCCCACCTGGCACGCACACCATACCCCAACCGGTATCATGCGTCAGCCCTCTTCCTTCCATCGGCGGTTTCCATGAACAAGAACCTCTGGCTTCTGGCTGCGGCCCAGGGGCTCTTCCTGACCAACAACGTCGTCTTCATCGCCATCAACGGCCTGGTGGGCTTCAGCCTGGCCCCCGCGGGCTGGATGGCCACCTTGCCGGTGATGGGCTATGTGGTCGGCGGCGCCCTGTCCACCGGGCTGGTCGCGCGCAGCCAGCAACGCTGGGGCAGGCAGGTATCGTTCCAGTTGGGACTGGCGGTGGCCCTGGGCTCGGCGCTGCTGTGCGCCCTGGCGCTGTGGCTGCACAGCTTCTGGCTGCTGGTCACCGCCACTGTGGTGGCTGGCTACTACAGCGCCAACGGTCAGCTGTATCGCTTTGCCGCCGGCGAACTGGCCACCCCGGCCTTCCGCGAAAAAGCCATCTCCCTGGTGCTGGCCGGCGGGCTGCTGGGAGCGGTCGTCGGCCCCAACTTGGCCAAGCACACCCGCGATGGCCTGGGCACGCCGTTTTTGGGCGCCTACCTGGCCCTGGCGGTGGTGGCCTTGCTGTCGATGATCGTGATGAGGGGCATCCAGTTCCCACCTGCCGTGCGGCAGGCTCAAGGCGGCGACACCGGCCGCCCGCTACGGGACATCATGGTCCAACCCGTGTTCATCGTCTCCACCGTGGGGGCCGCCCTGGGCTATGGCGTGATGAACCTGCTGATGGCGGCCACGCCGCTGGCCATGCAGGTATGTGGCATGCCGTTTGACGACGCCGCCTTCGTGCTGGAATGGCACGTGATCGGCATGTTCGCTCCGGGCTTTGTCACCGGCCACCTCATCAAACGCCACGGCGTGCTGACCATCATGGGTGCGGGTGTGGTGTTGAACCTGGCCTGCATCGGCATCGCGTTGTCAGGGCAAGACCTGCACCAGTTCGCGGTGGCGCTCTTCCTGCTGGGCGTGGGCTGGAACTTCCTGTTCACCGGCAGCACCACCCTGGCCATGCAAGCCTACCGGCCGGAAGAAAAAGACAAGGCGCAAGCAGCCATCAACTTCTGCGTGTTTGGCGTGATGGCCATCACCTCGTTTGCCTCGGGGGCCCTGATCACCACCCAAGGGTGGACCTGGTTGAACCTGGGCTCGCTGTTGCCCGTGGGTCTGACGGGTCTGGCCCTCATCTGGTTGGGCTGGCAGCGCCGGACGGCGCCGACGCGCTGAGCGCAGGCGCCCAGCCCTTCAAGCGCCAGACCTCGGCCTGCAAGGGCGGCACCAGGCGCAACGCCAGTGTGAGTTGCGTGTGCAGCAAGCGTTCGGTGCGCGACATGGCTGCCAGACCGGCCTCGCTGTCAGCGTCACTCAGATCGTTGTGCAGCAGCGCCGACGCCGCCGCTGGCGGGCTGGCCTCACGCGCCTCCAGCGCATCGGCCAGGATGCCCAAAGCCGCCTGCAGGCGATCGGCCTGCGCCAGCACTGGCTCGCTGCAGGCCTGTAACGACACCTCACTGCGATGCGCCCCCAGCGCCGAGAGGTAGTTGAGCACGGTGTGTGACAAGGTCAGGAAGCGCCCACACACAGCGGTGTCCAGGCGCACCCGCACCGGCTCCTTGAGCATGGCCGACAAAGCGTTGGACAGCGCCGCATCGGCCTTGTGGGCATTGCGCCGCGCCAAGCGATAGGCCAGATGGTCTTGCTTGCCCGTTTGATACTGCAGCAGGATGTCATGCAGGTAGCGCGCCTGGGTGCGCAAGGCCTGCGCCGCCAGATGAGGCCACTGGCGCGCCTGCCAGTTCGGCCACACCCGCCAGGCGGCCACGGCTGCAATCGCCCCGCCCAATACGGTATCGAGCAAACGCGCCGGGATCACGCCCTGCGCCATGCCCATCTGGTGAAAGCTCAACAACAAGAGCGTGGTGACGGCGCTGGTGGACACCACATAGTTGGTGCGCCGCGAGCCCAAAAACACCGCGCCCGCCACCACCAGCAAGGCCGATTGCATCACCGCCCCCGGGAACAGGCGAATCAAGGCCCAGGCCAGCGCCAGCCCGATCACCGTGCCCATCACCCGCTGGGTCAATTTGGTCAAGGTGGCCGCGTACTGCGGCTGGCTCACGAACACGATGGTCAGCAGGATCCAGAAGCCGTGCGGGTCATCCGTGAGCCACATCACACCGCACCCCACCATCAGGGACACGCTGAGCCGCAGCGCATGGCGACACAACACCGAGCGCAGGCTCAGCTGCGTTCGCAAGCGCCGCCAGGCCTCCCCCAGCGTGCGCGGGTGGGTGTCGAGCAGGCTCTGATCCACCTCGCCCTGCCCCGGCTCCAGCACCGTGCGAAACACCTGCGCCAACGCCGTGAGGTTGTCACCCAAGGCTTGCAAGGCCCGCAAGGAACGACTGGCCGCTTGCCCATGTGACAGGTGCGCGATCGCCGCCTGCATGTCCTCGATGGCCCGTGCCGTGGCGCCGTGGTGCTCGGGACTGCGGCGCTGGGCCATGGCCACCGACAGCTTCAAGGCCTGGTCCCCCGTCAACGCCAGCACCCGCTGACAGCGGTACAGCGCATCACTGTGAAAGAACGCATCGGCCAGCAACTCGTAATGCTCATGAGACGAGCTGGCACGCTCATGGATGTCTTGCGCGGCGAGGTACTGCCGCATCGCGGTCTGCAACCAGGGCGGTGGCCGCCGCTTGCCCAGACGGCTGAAAATCGCCTCTTTCGTGCCTCCCAGGCTTTCCACCACCCGGCCGTTGTGCAGCGCCAGCGCCATGCGACGCTGGGCCCGGTCGGCATCGCGCACCGGCTCAAGCAACTGCGCCTTCAGGTGCAGGTACTCGCCCAACAAGGCGTACAACTGCGACAGGCGGTGACGCACCGGAGGCTGCGGCAGCAGCGCCGCCCAGAGCACCGACACCAAGCCATACCAGGCGGCCCCAGCCAGCATCAAAGGCGTCACATCCAGCGCATGCAGGCGACTGGTACGCGCCGACATGGCCACGTAGATGAACAAAACGAGCGACCCAAACGCGATCGCACGATAGCGCTCGCTGAGCGCCCCCAGCATCGTCAGGCCAAAGGCCGACAGCGCCAGCACGGTCATGAGCAGGATGGGCCACGGCAGGGTGAGCCACACCGCCCACGCCATCATCACAAATGCCCCCAGCGCCATCAACTGCGCCCGCAAGCGGCCACGCCAGTTGTCATCGGTCTCGGTCAAGGCGCTGGCGATCACGCCCAGCAGCACGGGCATCAACTCGTCTTGGCGCCCTGCCCACCAGCCCACCGCCAGCACGCAGGCCAGGGCGAGCAAGGCGCGCAGGCCATTCATGGCCCCTTCATGCTGAAGGAGGGTACGCCATCCATCTTTCCAGTTCTCGTCCACTTGCTGCAACCGCCCGGGCACTGCGCCCGCCAAGATCGTGAGCATACGGCCGGAGCGGCCCGGAAAGAAAAAACCCCGCCGCAGCGGGGTGGTGATCAGCGCGGCCGGGCATCACAGCCCGAAGCGCGGATTCAGATCTCAAGCCTGACGCGAGCGACGGCGCGAGACGTAGGCGCCCCCCATCAGCGCTGCACCCAGCAGGGCGAGCGAAGCAGGCTCGGAGACTTCCGTGGTGGTCGACACCTTGCAATTGCTGCAAATCCACAGGGTTTCGGCGCTACCGTTGTTGTTGGCGGTGCGGATGTCAAGCGACAGCACCCAATCAGCGGCCGTGGTCGGCGCAAAAATGAAGTCGTTCAGCGCCTTGCTGTAGGCAGCGTTGTCCGCATTGGCGCTGCCGATGTTGCCGTTCACATAGTAGCCGTTGCTGTTGGCGCAGGTGGTGGCCGTGCCCGTGCCCAGGTTGTAGGCAATGCCGCTCACCTTGTCCACACAGTAACCTGTGAACACGGTGACATAAGGCGAGGAGAAATCAAAGGGCCCGTTGGGCTGGGCAGGTGCCGTGGAGGTGCAGCCAGCTGCCGAGGTGTTGTTCAACTCGAAACAACCGAGCAGGTTGGTGCCATCGGCCGACAGCAAGCGGGCTTGGCCCCAGATCTGCAACCACTGGTTGGCCGCATCCCCTTCCTGCGAGTTGTCAAAGATGAACACCAGATCGTTGTTGCCCAGATAACTGCGCAGCGCAGACACCTTGATGTCCCACTTACCCGCCTGGTCACCCGCGAAAGAAGGCGATGGCTCTGGCGAAAACGCAGAACCCATCAGAAAAGTCGAACTCTGCTGGCCGCTGGGCGACGCAAAAGCGTTGTCACCGGGCGCACCGTTGGGCAAGGGCTCAGGCTGGTTGGTCGATTGCGGACCACCGTTTTCGCCTGTGAACACCGTGAGTTGTGTTTTGGTGAAGCCACCGTTGGAAGAAATGGGCAGAGGGCCACTGGGCTTGCAACGCGAGTCATTCGCGCTCGCGCACTGCTCCAGAAGGTCCAGTGAGTAGACAGCGAAATCACCGTACTGAACGGTCGACATGACATTTGACCCTGGCAACAACACCGCCTGAGCGGGCGACGCAACAGCCAACAAACCGGTCGCGGCCAAACTGACCAAAATGCCCTTGCGGAAAATGCTTGTCATGATAGGGACCGCCCAATACAACTTGATACCCCTGTCACAGCACGTTTTGTGCCAATGACAAGTACACCTTGAGAAACAAGCACTTACAGAAATGACCGCCGCTGACACGCAAATGATTGTCAAAAATCTCGACAAGCTCAGTGCCCGCGTGTTTCACATTACGGTGTTAGCGTCCATCAAATGAAAAACCTCCACCGTCTTTGCCTGCTGGGTCTGCTGTGCGTGACGGCCTGCTCCGCACCCACCACACACCCTGATCCCGCCCGCCCCCACCACCGCCCAGAGGGGTTTGCCAACACCAACACCCAGGTCCAGATCGGGCAGTTTCCCTGGTACGAAATCATGTGGCGCCGCTGGCGCGGTGACTTTGAGCCCATTGCGCCCCCGACAGGCGGCTACGAAGCCTTTGCCGCGCGCTGGCGCATCCCGGTAGACCTGACACTGATCTCGCAACGTCATGAAGCGCCCGTGCTCACCTGGTTGGGCCATGCAGGCATGTTGCTGCAAGTCGGCGGCCTCAACATCTTGCTCGATCCACATCTGAGCGCCCATGCCGGTCCGCACCCCTGGCTGTCGGCAAAGCGGCGTGTCCCGGCGCCTGTGCGCGTCGATCAACTCCCGCCCATCGACCTGGTGCTGATCTCACACAACCACTACGACCACCTTGATGCCGACACCGTCCATGCCTTGGCGGCCCGCGCCCAGCCGCCCCGCTGGATCGTGCCGCTGGGCCTGAAAGCCTGGTTTGACGAGGAAGACATTGCCGGGGTGAGCGAACTGGACTGGTGGCAACACGAGCAGGCGGGCCCACTCACCGTGCACCTCACACCCGCACAACACTGGAGCAAGCGCACCCCGTTCGATACGAATCGGTCGCTGTGGGGAGGCTTCGTGATTGAGTGGCACAGCGACTCGCGCCCCCAAGCTTGGCGCTTCCTGTACACGGGTGACACGGGCTACTCGGACGACTTCAAAGAGATTCGCCGCCGACTGGGACCGATCGACTACCTGGGTGTGCCCGTGGGCGCCTACCAACCGCGGGAGTTCATGCGCCCGCAGCACACGAACCCCGACGATGCCGTGCAGATCGTGTTGGACCTGCAAGCCCGCGAGGCCATCGGCCTGCATTGGGGCACCTTCGAACTGACACAGGAACCCTTCGATCAACCGCCCAAAGACCTGACCATCGCACTGCAACGGCGACAGTTGGCACCTGATCGCATCCGGTTGTTCAAACACGGAGAAAGCCGGTACCTGCTGCCGCGTACCAGCAACGGGCACACCCCATGACCGCGGCATTGGCTCAGAGAAGGCGCTGAGGGTGGGCCAAGAGTCAGAAACAACAAAGCCCTGTCGTGCAGGGCTTTGTGAATTCTTGGCGAACAAGGAATATGTGGTCGGGGTGAGAGGATTCGAACCTCCGGCCTCTACGTCCCGAACGCTAGGCACTTGCCCCTTATCCACTGATGTTCTAAGCTGCCCCAGCATTAATTGGGACAAATCTGGGACACAAGAGACATGGGCACGATCACGAAACGCGGCGAATTGCAGTGGCAAGCCAAGGTGCGGCGCAAGGGCTACCCCGCGCAGTCACGCACCTTCTCCTACAAGGAGGACGCCGAGAAGTGGGTTCGTGAGCTGGAGCGTGCCGCCGACACGGGCGGCGTGGTGGATCGGCGCGAGGCTGAGAAGAACACCCTCGGAGCCATTTTGCGCCGCTATCAAACGGAGGTCACACCGTCGAAGAAGTCGGCCGACATCGAGTCCGTGAAGATCGACGTCCTCATGAAAGACGTGACCCTGCCCAAACTGAAGATGTCAGCTGTCACCAGCAGCGCCGTGGCCAGTTGGCGAGACCGGCGCCTCAAGCAAGTCAGCGGCGCCACCGTCAATCGCGAAATTGATGTGCTGTCTGCCGTTATCAACCATGCCCGCCGCGAGTGGGGGGTGCATGTTGAAAACCCGATCCCACTGATCAAGCGCCCCGAGAAGGCGCGGGCTCGTGATCGCCGGTTTTCAGCCGAGGAAGAAACCTACCTCCTGACCGCCCTGACAGGTGGTGAGCGCTTGGCCGATGGCACGTTCAGCAAGGGCGCCCGCAACCCCTGGCTGCTGCCATTGGTCAAACTGGCCATCGAAACTGCGATGCGACGTGGTGAGCTGCTGTCGCTCACGTGGGAGAACGTGGACCTCAAGCGCCAGACCGCCCACTTGCCCGACACCAAGAACGGTGATCCGAGAACGGTGCCCTTGTCCACTCGGGCCGTCGCAATCCTGCAGGCGCTGCCTCTGCCAGAGGTTGACGAAGAGGACAGTGACATCGAAGAACCCCAACGGACCGGCCCCGTCTTTCCAACCACTGCATTGGCATTGCGCAAGGGCTTTGCCCGAGCCATTGAGCGCGCTCAAGAGCAATACCGTGCCGACTGCAAACAAGCCAAGTGCCGCCCTGCTGCGGGCTTCCTCGAAGACGTTCATTTCCACGACACACGCCACGAGGCAGCATCGCGCTTGGCCGAGAAGCTGACGAACGTCCTGGAGCTGTCGGCGGTCACGGGCCACAAAGACCTGCGCATGCTCAAGCGCTACTACCACCCTCGCGCAGAAGACCTGGCCAAGAAGCTCGGTTGATGTGGACAAGGTCGTGGACAGCAGAAGTTATCCACGTTAAATCGCCCCTGCCAAATCTCGATAGATCACCCCGCCTGGCGGCAGCCTTTCCTCGATAGATCACCCCAGGCGTGTTCGATAGATCGCCCCTGCTCTGTACAGATAGGGGTTCTGATAGCGTTCAGATAGCTCAACTGGTAGTGGTTGGCGCCATTTCTGTGGACAAGCCGCAGGACAGCGAAATGGCGGCAGTTGGGCAACGCTTTGTTACTCGGCAAGACATTGAGGCGGTGGTCGGGCCTGCTAGATTCGCTCCCAAAAATGACAGGGGAAGCAATGAGGCCATTCATCGTGATGGGCGACCAGACCAGCCATGGTGGCGTGGTCATCGGGTCCACGCAAACCACAGACACCCATGGCAAGCGCTTGGCGCGCGTCGGTGACCAAGTCACTTGCCCGAAGAAGGGTCATGGCACCACCGTCATCGTGACGGGTGACCCGACCATGATCGTGGATGGTGCCCCAGTGGCTCGACACGGCGATCTGTGCGCATGTGGCGCTGTGCTGATCTCCAGCCAGGTTGTCTCTCGTGTGGGTGACGGTGGTGGCTCATCAAACACAAGCCATGGCGCGCAAGCCGTGACTGCGAGCTCAGGTGCGGCGGCTGCCCAAGCCGTCAACGAAGCGATGAAGGCCTTGTTCGACCATCGCTTTGTGCTGAGGTGCGATTTGACCGACATGCCCCTGACCAAGCAGCCGTACCGTCTGCGTTGGAAGGATCAGGTCATTGAGGGCGTGACCGATGAGAAGGGTCAAACCTCCGCGATCCCCACAGGCAGCTCCGCTGCCGAAGTGACTTGTGAAATCCTCGGGGAAGCAATCGATGGCTAACGGCCCAGCACTCAGGGTCATCACGACCCAAAAATCTCAGTCCACCGTCAAGAGCGACACGACGCCAGCGCAGGCACAAGGCAACGAGCTTGCCAGGGCGCTTCAGGGCATGGAAGCGGCCTCTGCTGCGTTTGCCGAGAGCATCATCAAAGACCCACCTGCGCGCGCCGACTACACCCGCAAGACAGCCGCCGCCAGGGCAGAACTGATCCAGCTCGTGAAAGAGGGCAAGATCACCCCGCACGAAGCGGCCAGGACGGCCAATGCCATCCGTAATCAGATCATGGAGCTGACACGCGCCAGGATCACCGACTTCGGTCTGGCCTTGTCAAAAGACATGAAGGCCTCGGGACTTCCTCTGGACTACATGCAAAGCCATAAGGCCAATGAACTGTTCGGTCGGCCATTCGAGTCGTTGACCTCTGCACAGAAGGAAAAGGTTTGGGTGCAGATCGTCGAGAGCGCAGGCAAGTCCAATCATGGCGTCAACATGCGCGTGAAGCTGTACGGCGCTGCGGGACGAGTTTTTCTGGTGGCGACCCTCGCGTTCGCTGTCTACAACGTTGCCACTGCTGAAGACAAGCCTCGTCAGGCGGCCAAAGAGGGCGCCACGGTTGCGGGTGGCGTGGCGGGTGGTGCGTTGGCCACGGTCGGCGTTGTCGCGATGGCCAGCAACCCAGCAGGCTGGGTGGTCGGTGTCATGATGTTCGTGGGGGCGGCGGTCGGGGCGACAGGCGCATCCTCCTCGTTTGACTACTTCTGGCCGGAGACAGCGCATTGAATCATCTTGCCGTGATTGCCGCGACCCAAGGTTTTGCCATGGTGGCAGCGATCATCATGTCGATGCGCCTCACGTCCGATGTTCCCCTCGCGCCCGCCTCACAGGGTGAGCGTTTGCGGGCCTGGGCGATCATCGCTGCTTGCTGCGCTGGGCTTTGCCTTCTGACGGCGGGCATGTTTCACGCGGGCTGGCCATACAAGACGCACCTGTTGGCCGCACTGGGCTTGGGGGGGCTTCTGTACCTGCCCCTCTCCACATCGTCTGAATCCGATGACGATGACTCACCAGTGTCCATCCTCGACAGGGTCAAGGTGACCTTGGCGACCGTGGCATGCGCGGCATCCCTTGCCGCCATTGGTGCCTACGCCGTGCTGCTCAAGCTCTGACGCCACCCATCGCGCCACAGTCGGGTCAAGCCCATCACGCTGCCATTGCCTGGTAGCGCACCTCGACGCGGCCACACATTTCCGCAAGCGACCACTCTAACGCTCCTGCCAGCCGGTGCAGCACACTGATGGTGGGCTGCTTGCGCCCGCTCTCGATCAAGGTGATATAGGGCCGATCCAACTCACAGCGCCCAGCCAGGTCCTCCTGCGACAAGCCGAGTTCTAAGCGGCGCACCTTGATCTCCACCCCCAAGGCTTCGATCAACGACTGGTTTCGACTCGGTCTCATGGACAGTGAGTCTTCCGAATATGTACACTATTGACACGTGTCTATAGATAACATTCGAGAGGGAAACGAGATCATGGAAGGCTTGCGACGACTCCACACCGCAGGCTGCGTGACGTCACGCAGTCATCGCAAGGCGTCCAGCCTGCGCTTGATGACATCCATCTGCGTACTGGCACTGATTCAGACGCTTTCAGGGTGCGTAACCACCCAAGCGCAGCCGGACGGATCAACCAAGGTGCGGCTCTCACTGGGCGCCCAGGCCCAGTCTGCTCAAACCGCCACGCCCAACAACTTCGAGCGCCAAGAAGGCGCCGCCTTGCCAAGCGTCCGCACGACGCGTTTGGCCGGTGTCTTCAGCAAGCATCCCTACGACGGGACGGCAAAGACGTACTTTCCCCGTGTGGCAGTCACAGTGACGGACTGGGCCCGGAACGACTGTTGGTCGGCAACCGCCACGATCTGGTGGAGCATGAGCAAGTCGGAAGCTGTGCCCGCCTTCTCCGTGTGTTGGGGTCAATCGGTCGGCTATGCGGTCAACAACGCCGCCAACCTGCATCTGTTCATGCAGCAAACCGCCCTTGAGCACAGCGGCAACCTGCGCACATCCGGGCCCAAGCCGCCAATGCTGGCCATTCCCGACAGGCAACCGATCAGCGAGCGGCAACAGCTCGCCTTCCAGGGCTTCATTCAGCAACTGGTGCGCGACACCGGCTGGCAACCGGGCGCGCCAACGAATCTGTGGCTGGTCGGTTATGGCGCCAGCACAACTACGCAGCCAGTTGGAAGTAAGGCCAAGACCCAGCTTGAGCAGGCGCTGTCTTGCGCCTCGATCAGCAAACGCTTTGATCAAGCAGAGGCCGCACTCAGGTTGTCGGGATGGCAACCAGGCCAAGGCATCACCCCGGTCACCTTGACCCAGCCCCTCGGGGTTCATGGGCTCACCGTGCACAAGATCGCAGTCTCTCGCGATGGTGGCGAGCACGTCTATCGCAGCTTCATGTCCGGTGTCAGCTTGCAGCAGGTGGTGAAGGCGGCCGCACTGCAGTTGGGCAAGGACGGCAGGACCTATGGCCGATTGACCAAAGTCGGCGTGCTCTCTGCTGATATGGAGGGTCGCGATCCCACGCTGACCTGCACCATCAACACAGAAGGAACGGAGGGATGAACATGTCGATGCAATGTCCTCGTTGCGGCAGCCCCCACATTCAGCGGATGGCTGTGGCGCATACTGATGGAACACAGCACTTTCAAGCTGAGCACATCGCCTTCACGTCGAATGGCCAGTTTGCGCAAGGGAGCAGCCACGGCTCGCAGGCCACGTTGCTTGCTCAGCATTGCGCGCCACCCTCGCCACCATCGCCTATGCCTTTTGTGGTGAGCCTCGGACTTGGCTGCGCGGTCGTTTACCATGCATCGACAAGCTGTGACGTATTCGAGCGGAGCTGCAGGCTGGACATGTCAGCGGTCGCCATGCTCGCCCACAACTGGAAAGAGGCGCTTGCTGGCTTGGGCCTCATTGCAGTGGGATGGCTGCTGATGAAGGCCTGGCACATCCAGGCCAAAGACTACAGCGTTGCCAAAGACCAGTGGCGGAAGACATGGTTCTGCCATGGGTGTGGTCAGTCGCATCAACGCGGCTGAGAGCACGAGACGATTACCGTAACTATCGTAATTACCGTAATCGCCTGATGAGTGGACGGTCGCAGCCACGAGCCCGCAGGAGCCAACCCAAGGGGCCTGCCGTCAACGAGAGCTTTGGCTCAGATAGTTCAGTACCCGCCTTGACTGAAAGGCTCGCGCGATCTGCAAACTGTTTTGCCCGTGTGCATCTGGCCTGAGTGGCTCACCACCCCGTTGGATCATCAAATCAAACAGCTCGGGCAAGTCGCTTTCAGCCGCCAGCATCAGCGGAGTTCGGCCGGGAACAGGGTACTTGTGAGATGCGTTCGGGTTGGCGCCTGCCTCCAGAAGTGTTGCTGCGATTCGCATCAACTTGGGAACGGATTGCCTTGACACGTGCTGCTCAACCAGCGCCTTGGCCACTGCAACTGCCAGTTCTTGATGCGAGCGCAGCGCGGCTGTGCTCGAACCGAAGGCGCCCGCGACCCCAACACCGAATCGGCGTAACGTGTCCTGAAGCACCAAGTCTGGCTCCTGCATCATTCGCGCAGTCAAGGTGACCAGCATCCGCGTCGGGTTCACCCTGCCAGACAACTGGCTCACTAGGTAGTACAGCGGTGACTGGCTGTCGGTCAGCGCACGCTGCTCAACATCTGCTCCTTGTATGACCAGGGTTTCGACGACATCCGGCAGCCCCAGATCTATTGCGCACATTAATGGCGTTAGTTGCTTTCGCTGGGTGGCCGAATTGATGGTGGCACGTTGATGGGGTATGTCCAACAGCAGGTCCAGTACCTCGCGCTTCCCGCTCTGTTCTGCGTGCTGAAGTGCACAGAGCAGTGCGGATGCATTGGAGCTGTCCAGTTCGTCTACCGAGGCGCCCGCGTCGAGCAGAGCTTCGACTTGCTCAACAAGCCCAAACGAAGCAAACAGGCGTAACTGTGGCCAGCGGCGAACCTGCCCATCTGCAGAATGCACGGCCCGTACGCGACTCGGTGTCTTGAGGTCGGGTTTTAATTTGGCAATAGCGTCTCGGTCGATGAAAAGCCATCCTTGAATGGGCTCATCTGCGAGATCTTGCTGGCATTCCGCGAATCGTCCGCATGCTGGAAATTCGAGTGGTAGCTGCAGTGCGAGCTGATCAAGTTCCCAATCTTCGATAACCGATCCCGCTTCAGGCTTGCGGTACAGCCCAAGTGTGATGCCCACGTGCTTGAGCTGCTTCAGGAACACCCGTTCCTTCGGTAGAAAGGCTGACAGGCATGACGCTTCGGAAATGATGTCCTTGACTTGGTGCCCTGCTCGATAGCACGCCTGTTCGAACGCCTTCTTGTAGTGCGGAAGCGCTTCCTGATACTGCCCGGACAGCACATGCCAGCGGCCTTTCATCCTGCTGTAGTGATAAGCGGTGCGTCCTTCCGGGTCGCTGGTTGTGGCCAGCCGCTCCAGTGCTTCGATTTGCTGCCATGTCCGCTCTTGATCGCCAGGCTGCTTTGCCGACGTGCGGCGGAGGTCATGCCAAAGCTGTCGGCCAGGCTCAGCGAGTTCGGGCCATGCGTGTCCGGCGCGGACGACCAACTCGGATAGCAGCTTGTCAATGGGCCTCCTGGGCGGAGTGCTCCCTTGTACGTATAGGTGCAACAACGACCGCAGCGGTGCCGCCGATTGCTTTTCTAGCCTCGACAGGGCAGAAGCAATCATCAGCCAAACAGGGCTGGCAGGGAGCGGCTTCCAGCGTTCGGTCAACCTTTGGTGGAACAGCTTGATGCTTTGCGCTGATGGAATGTCGGTGCCGGTACGCCACTTTCGGACCTTTTCCTGCTCGACCCGAGCCGATCCAGTGCTTCCTGGATACAGCAGTTTCTCTACGGGACCCCCGACGGCGCTATCCAGCCATTCGAGCGTCACCTGCAGTGGTTGCTGGTTGTCCGCGAGCAAAAGCTGCAAATCAGGGCCCGGGATGTCGGCGCTGATTTGCCGCAGCAGTTGTCCGCCGGCCGGAGCAAAGAAGTGCTCGACCAATACTGGAAGGACATCGTTGCGTCCCAGGGCATCCAATGACACGTCCAGCACAAGCGTGGTGTAGGCAGACCGAACGGCGGCAACCCAGCGCTCAAAGATTTGGCGGGTTGGATCTCCGACGACTGTTGCAATGCTGTCAACGAGTAGTTCGGCAATGACCGTATCCAGTCGCTCCCAGTCGAAATCGCCTTCTCGGGCCAAGCGTCCAACGTCACTGCCGGTCTTGTTAGCGTCAATTGCACCGGCCAAGGCCGAGACGCATTCGCCGAATCTGGGGTAAGGGGGCTGTAGTTTTGTCATGGTCACTTGGTCGCGGCGATGCGGCGAATGTCCCTGCGGAAATTCAGGCTGGCCCACCAGTCGCTCGGCGTTCCCGGCACCGCAAGCCTGCGGCCATTTGGCGCGACAAGCTTGCCATGCGTTTTGCCGTTCACGTACTGCCAACCTGAGCGGACCAGTGTCCGCACCAGGGCGGAGACCGTCTTGTCGTTGCTGTATCTCATGTTCAACTTCAGGCCTGGCGCCATCGCTGGCGCCAGGCTCAGCTCCGGTTACTTCGAGCCCTTGGTGCCGCTTTGATTCGCGGCAGCGGCGCTCTGTGCCCGCGCAGCGAAGCTACCAGCTGCCACGTGACCGCCGTTGGACTTGGCGGTAGACGATTGGATGCGAGCGGCTGCCTGGCTGGTCATCGGGGTGGACTTGGCAGAGGACTTGGACATAGGGGAACCTTTCAATGGTGGCGTTGCGCACATCGGCAACAGTCGAAAGGTTAGATTTCTGGCGTCATTTCGACTCCCGCGCGACCGCTGAAGAAATTTTCTGTTTTGATCTTCTTGCTGTGGCTGCATGCCGATCCGCCCACTCCGACGAGGATGGGTGCTGCGCCGGGCCCTCAGCGTCTCTCGTACGCAACGCTCTGAGTTGCGCCCATGCTCAACCGGCACACTGCCTGCCAGCGTTGTTGGCCACACAGGGCGGCTGCGCTGAAACGCTCACACCCGTACGGGGCGTGCGCCTTGGAGCGGTCTCATGCCGTGAACCCCATCGGTTTGCGAGTTGCGGCAGACAGGTCCGGCAGGTCGCACACCTGAATGTGATCCCGCTCTTCCCGTGCTGCGCGCCCCAGGGCGCGCTTCAGTGCCAACCCCAAGCTTCTCGGCGGCAGGCGCTTCAGCTCCTCCACCACCTGTTCATCCAGCTTCGGCGCAAAGACCGATCCCCAGGGGCTCTCTGCCCGCATGCGGCCGTACATTTGTTGGGCGATGTGAGCCACCTGTTCTGCATTTGGGGCCTGCACCTGAAGCACGGTCATGCGCGACAGCAGCGGCGCCGGGATGCCTTCGATGCTGTTGGCCGTTGCGATCCAGTTCACGTGGCTGGCGTCGATAGCGAAGTCGCGGATCGAGAGGTCGATGAAGTCGCGCGCGCTGCGAGGTTCCAGCAGGGTATAGAGCGCCGCGAGTGGGTCGTACTGACGTTGCTGGTCGGTCTTGTCGAGCTCGTCCAGCACGATCACCGGATTGGCCAGCGGCTGGTACGCCAGCAGCTCAAACACCACGCCGGGCTCCGAGTTCGACCAGAACGATTCCGATCCCGCCAGCGGTGAGCTGGATTGGGTGCTGGCCATGTCGATCACACGGAAGGGAAGGCTCAGCCGCCCAGCCAGCCAGCGGGCAGCCTCCGTCTTGCCGATCCCGGCCGGGCCGACCAGCAGGATAGGCGACCATGCCACACGGCCATCGCCCATCGCATGCAGGGCGAAGTGGTCGTGCAGTACCTCGGCCAGTTCCGCGAGGTTGGGAAAGTCGCGCTGGAAGTCTTCGATCAGTTCTGTCCAGTCATCGGGCAGCTCACTCAGCTTGCGTCGTTCGTGGCCAGCAGCCCGGATGCGTTCGGCGATGTACTGCGCCCGCTTGCCCTTCTCGTCGGGCTTGGCGCGGTGGCGTTCGACAAAGCTGCGCAGGCCTGCGGCGTCCAGAAACGCGATTTGGGGTGTTGCCCGAGGTGCCTGCGGGGCGGGCTGATCCAGCCCCGCTGCCGGTGGCTTCATGTCGGGCAGCGACTGCACTAGCGCGTGTACGGCATCGTCGATGGACGGATCGAGCGGCTCGCCACGCACCGACTCCTCGGGCTTGGTGGTGGCCGGGAGTAGCCCTGCCGCTACCGCCAGTTTGTGATTGCGCTTGAGGTCTTCGGCGAAGAGCCCGATGGTGGACTCATGCTGCTTACAGCGGACTCCCTGGCCTGCATTCGCATCGCCGCCAATCACGGGCGCCGAGCAAACCGGGCAATGTTGTTGGGCGGCATGTCGGGCGGCCTCAATCAGATCCAACAAAGCCCTGTCCCTGTTGATGCTGGCGCCCACCAGTTCCACCCGCAGGCTGAGCTTGTCGCGCTGGTTGGTGGCGCAAAACAGCGGCAGGTGGCGGTAGTCGGCCGGCTTCATCAGCAGCTCGCACTGGCCCACGAAATGGGCCAGCACCGCCAAGTGGCCAGGGGCGGGCTCCACCACCTGCTTGGCCAGCCATGGGTGCTCGGCTTTCAAGGCGGCCAGGCGAGCTTGGTAGGCGGCGCGGCTCATGGGGCGACGGCTGTTAGGACGAGTCATGGCGGCCTCTTGCGATTCACTATAACTTACTATAACAATGTAAAGCGCGATGATCCAGCGCTCGCTTGCCGCATTGGCCTTGGTTATAGTGATTTACTGTGATTCTTTTGGAGGCCGACATGTCTGCCTTGAGCAGCGAGCAACTCCCCATACTGGCCGGTGCGCTCTTGCGTCTGCGAGGCCTCACGTTGGCAGCGGTGTTTGACGCCACCGGCATTCGCGCGGCCAACCTGTCTGCATGGCTTAAAGGCAGACCGCAGGTCATCTCTGCGGCGCGCGTGACGGCGTTGCTTTACTACCTGGGAGTTCAAGGTGGGCAGCTTCGGTCGGACATGGTGCACACCTGGAGCGACCAAGGTGAATGGGCGCACCTGCGCACCGTTTTCAACCTGCTTCAGGAGCCAGTGGCGCCCCGATGCTTGTTTCTCGATGAGCATCCGGGCATGTCCCATACAAGATTTCTGCAGTGGGGCGAGGCATGGGTTCGGCTGTCTCTCACGCCGGGGCCGACTGCGCAGGACGATTTGGCCGCGATGGTCAGCCCCGACCGAATGATCGTGCTGCCCGTTGCGCTGGAAGGCATCCCTACGCAAGACCCGCAAGCGACCGCTTTTGCGCTCATGAGCCTCGCCGAGCAGGGTAGGCAGGAGATTCCTACTGGCGAACTGGCCCATGGCTTCATGCAACGCCTCGGAGCGCCGCCTGGGCAGGACTTTGTGTTCACGAACGGCGACTCATTGGGCTGGCGCCTCTTGGAGGTGAGCTTGCGCAGTGCAATGCGCAGGGGGTTGAGCCCCACGCAATTGGCGTTAAAGATCGAGACGATGCGTCTCGATGAAGACGACTTCCCCCGTCCAGGCAAAGTCAAACCTGGCTGAACTGCCGAACGAACGCGACTAGGACGAGGGCAACCATACCGCTTCCTGCTCCAGTGCCATTCCCAGGTGCTGCATCTGCTCGGTCAGCTCGCGCACGGACGCCGGTAGTTGCGCCACGGCGGTGGTGAAGTGGCGCAAGGTGCCCCGCCATAGCTGGATGCTGCCATACCGCGCCAGCTTGCTCTCCCACTGCGGCATCAACCAAAAATCGCAAGCATCGCCCAGCGCTTCACGAAGTCGCGCGAAGTTGCTCAGGCCCACGCCGTCATAGTCGGCAAAGAGGATTACCCGGCTAGCACGGGGGCGATGACCCAGCCATGACAAAAGCCTGCCGTCGAGCTGCCCGCCGTAGTACAGCAGCGTGGCCTGCGTTCCTTCAGGCAGCCAGTCCGTGCGATCAAACAAAGCTTGGTTCTCGACAAGCCAGAGGGCCTGTTCGGTGTGCCAGGCGTCATCTGGCTGAATGCGCAGGGAGGCCGCACCGAAGTCGCACGTGGCAGCGCTCAGTGCCAACTCCGCATCCCGGTCAGCCTCATGCCAGCTTACCGCGCCGCCCACCGCCTTGAGCAACGGGTAGTACATGCCGTGTTGATGACGCCGGGCCTTGCTGTCGCGGGCATGGGCCACATGCTGTGCGCGCAGCGGGAGTTGTTCGGCGATTGACGGCGCCACCTGAGGGGAGAGCTGCGTCACGTGAGCGTCGAACACCGCCTGATCGCAAACGCTGTATACGTCTCCTCGGCCTTGGCGCAGACAGTTCACGGCACCTGTTTGCCGGGCAAACTGATCCAGAGCCATGCGCTGTGCAGCGGTGAACTGGCTGGCGGGTAAGGGGCTCTTGGCTTGCAGCTTGAGCAACGCCGCGCGCAGGGCTTGATCCGCCATCAGGCCTCCACGGGTTCGATGATCTGCCAGCTGAAGCGGCTGATCTGGTTGCTACCCTGCCGATGATGAATGGGCACGCAGTAGCGTACGGTGGTCAGCGGCGCTGGGGAGGCGAAGATCAGCGAGAAGCCGAACTCGGCAGCAGTCTCGATCAGACTGCGCTGGTTGCGCGCATCCAGCGCCAGGGCTTCGTCCAAATAGCAAATGCCTTGGATCGGTCGCCGCTGATCCTGCATCAGGTGCAGCATCGCCAAGCCCGTCACCAGCTTGGCCATCAGCACCGTCCCGTTCGAGGCGGCGCTGTCGAGGTCATCGAAGGCTTCCGGCTCGCGACCAGCCTTGCCCACCCAGAAGCGCAGACGGAACAGGTCGGCCACGCGCAAACCGTGGCGGGCGTTGCCTTCCTCGATGAGCAGGGTCTTGGCACGGTTGAGCTGGTCATCATCCAGCACGCTCTGCTGGTTGAAGAGTTCGAAGGTTTCGCCATTGCCGACTGTGGCCGCCGTGCTGATGAGCAGCTCGATGGCCTCGACGAGCGCGGTTTCGTCCTCGGGTTCGATCTTGAAGACCGCCAAATCGGAGAGCTGGCGCCCGCTGATCTTGCGGTTGAACTCGCGCATCCGGCGTTTGAAGGCGGCCAAGCCATCGCGTAGTTCCCGCAGGCAAGCGGCCACATTCACCACCGCCGACCGCACCTTCTTTTCCAGGGCCTCGGCTTCCTGCGGCAGGTGATGGGCGAACTCCACCAGGCGCGCGATCTCCGCCTCGGGCTCACCGACGAACTGGTACTTGGTGAGCCCGCCCGTGTGGATTTCGCCCAGCAGTCGGCGGATCTGGTCGTCCAGTTCCAGCAACTGGCGGCAGTCAGCCTGATAGGTCTGCAGGCGCTCGGCCAGCTGGTCCAGCGCGAACTCCGGCTGTGCCAACCAGGGGTGGTGGGGTGAGTCGGACAGCCAGGTGAACGGGCCTTCCTGATCGATGCGTTGGTTGCGGCGTTGCTCGATCTGCCGGTGTTGTTGCCCGAGTGAATCCAGATCCTTCTGCCTCTGTTGACGCTGCTGATCCAGCGCCCGGTACCGGGCAGCCGATTGCGCCAAACTGGTGGCCAGCTCGGCGAGCTTCTGGTCGAGTGTCACCACCCGTGCTTGCCGCTCAGCGTCGCTGTCTTGCAGGGCCTGCATCTGGCCGTAGTCGCGCAACTCGGCGTCCAGCTGCACCAGCTGCTGTTCCAATGCATCACGTTCGCGTTGGACGAGTTCCAGCGCTTGTGCCGTTGCCAGCTGCTCCTTGAGCTGCACCTGCTGTTGCTGCAAATCCCGCAGCAGCTCGCCCAGCTCGGCCAGGCCGCGCTGTTGGTGCTGCTCAGGCAGGGCGGCGACGCGCAGCTGCAGGCCCGGCAGGCCGGCATGCTCACCATTGGCATCTCCCAAAGCCTTGGAGAGCGCCTGGCCATCGAGCTGGAAGTCTTCGGCGCCCAAGGTCAGCACGGGTCTTGCCAGCACCTTGTTCAGCGCCGCCAATTGATTGGGCGGCAACGCGCCTGCCAGCTGCTGGTAGAGGTTGTGGCCTTGGGTGCGCATCTCCTGTGTCAGCTGGACCAGCTCTCTGTCCACGCGGGCGAGCTCGCGTTCGATGGATGCCGGAGGCCGGCTTTGCGCCTGACCCAAGCGGACCACCAGAGCATCTCGTTGGGCCTGCACGTCGCGGCGGCACGTCTCTAGAACCGCCCGGCTTTCGACCAGTGCGAATCGCTGTTGCAATGCCTGCAGCTGTTGGCTCTCCTGGCGAAGTTGCTTCTGCTCCTGCTCCCACTGGCTCTGCTCACGCACGGACTGACGGTCCTGCTCTCGCAAGCGGTCCAGCTCACCATCGCACTGCTGAAGCTCATGCTGCAGGGCTTGCTGGCGAGATTCGAAGTGCTGCTGCCACTGGCCCAACGCCTCGTCGATCATGGGCCGCCAGCACAGCAGCTTGCCTCGCAATGCCAGCCGTGCGTCGTGCTTGCGCTCCAGTTCAGCAAGGGTGCCTTTCAGGCGTTCGGCGGCCAGGTACTGACCGCGCTCGGCGTTGAGGTCGGCGAAGGCCTTGTCCCACTCTGCCTTGAAGTCGATGCTGGCGTCGGGCAAGTCGCGCCGGAAGATTTGCAGCAGGTAGTCCTTCACCTCGCTGGAGCGCAGCTTGTCCAAACGCAGTGTTCGGGTGAGCACGCGCTGAAAGATGCTGGCATCGCTGGCGTGCTCAAGGCGGAACACACAGAAGTCTTGCGAGCCAGTCAGCTTGCGGTTTCGGCCGCCGTACACCATGTCGGCGAATTCGCTGCCGCTGAAGCTGAACACGCGGCGGCCATGGGTGGCCAGATGGCTGGCTAGCTTTGGCTGCGCCACCAGCGTGCCATCTGGCAGGCAGAACTCTTCGACCTTGAGTGGGCCGGCGTAGGCGAAGTACTCGTACTCGAAGCTCACGCCCTTGCCGACGCACCCCAGCACCATGGTGCCCGACTCCGGCAGTGACACCTCCAGCAGCACATAGGCACTGTTGTTCGGGAAGTAGAACCGTCGGCTCTTCTCCACGTCGTGGGCGCCAAAGTCCATGCGGCGCCGGTCAATGATCAGCAGGAACTGCAGCGCATTGATCAGGCTGGTTTTGCCGGTGTTGTTAGGTGCCACGAGGGAGACCGCGCCATCCAAGGGGAGTTCTGCGCGGGAGTAGCCCGCGCTGCCCAGCAAGACCAGACGTTGGAAGCCGTGTTGCATCAGTCGATCTCCTCGTCACTCAGCACGTCGTCAGCGTTGTCCTCAGTGCCCACGTCGGGTTCGTTGTCATCTTCTCGGGAAGTTGCAGCCAGACCCTCGAAATGATCCAGATAGCGGCACACAGCGGGCAGAAGTCGCCAACCCGCTGGTTCAGCGACTGCAAATCCCAAGGTGCTGGCCCGCCCCAGCAGGTCGATCAGCCCGTCAGGCGACAGTCCTTCGGCATCCAGCAGGTCTTTCTGCTGCTCGTACACCTCGGCCAGCCACTCCCTGTCGATGAACCAGTCGGTGAAGCGTTGCAGCGCTTTGCCCGCATTGGCTTGTGCGTCGAAGATCACCATGAACAGCAGGGCGAGTTGGCGGCTGACCTTGCCGATGTTGCTGTTGGCGTCCGTACTGTGGAACCAGGCAAAGCCACGGGCATCCAGGCGCAGCTCGAAGCCCAGGGCCGCAAACAGGCCGACGTAGCTGGGCTCGTGCTTTTCCAGCTCCGCCCACAGAGCCGGCTCGGCCATCCGGTTCAGGTGCTTGCCTGACAGGAAAAGCCGGAACAGCTCTGCCAGCGCGGGCATCTGTGCCAGCGGGGTCGTCAGAAGATGAGGCGTTGTCATTCCCGGAAACTCACTCGATGGGGGTGATGCAGGATGCGGATGGTCTGCAGCGTGGTCTTCTCTGGCTGCTCGCAGGCTTCGACGAGCCATGCGCTGTCGTGCTGCAGCTCGTGAAAGAGCCGCAGCAGGGTGGCGTCCTGCAGATGGCCGTGGTGGGTGTTGAGCCAGTCGAGCAGGCTCTCCACCGGCAGGCTACGTTGCAGGTGTGCCCGAATGGCCGACTCGTCCACGTGCTCCAGCAGCGACGGGGTGTTGTCGGGCTCGTCTTGTGGGAAGGTCACCGACTGCGGCTGGTACTGCCGTGCAGCGGCCATGACCGCGCGCACCTCATCACCCAGTTGCAAGCGGAAACCGCGCTCATTGCGCCAGACGGGCAGTGCCGTGTCGCCCGTGGGGCACGACAACGCTCGGCGCAGGCCCCGTTTTCGCACCTGCCCCAGTAGCATGCTGACCGCACTGGTCAGTGCGTTGTGTTGACGCATCTCCTCGCGCAGTGGCAACACCGTGTCGGCACACTGTTGAGCGATCAGGCGGCCAAAGCGCCGCAGCTCCTTGGCCTGGTGCGCTACCTGCCTGAGCTGCAGGCGATGCGAGTACAGCCCGCCTTGAACCGACAGCTGCTCAAAGGCCAGATCCAGTGAGCGTTCGGCATCTTCAAGGTAACGGTAGAACGTGCCTTGCGGGCCGGTGTCCATCATCTGGTTCATCGGCTCGACGTACTGGTCGTAAGCCTCCAGCACATGCCGGTAGCGCTGGGCGATGGGCATGCTGGCGTCGGCGCTCTTTGCGTCTTCAGCGAGTTCCAGCAGCGCGTGGCGGTCTTGGTCCAGTTGCAGGCTGATCTGGCGAAACAGTTCAGCGAGCTTGTTAGCGGCTCCCCGCACCCGATCCATGTCGGCACCTTGCATTCCCTCGTTGAGCGCCTCGGTAGCCTCGCGGATGGCGGCAACGCGCGCTTGCAGCACAGCGGCCAAGCCCAGTTCATGTTCACGTGTGAGCCCACGCACGAAATCCAGCACGTAAGCATTGAGCTGTAGGTCGCTGCTACGGGCACACGGTTGCAGGATGTCCGCATTCACCATGGCGCGTAGCGCCCCGCCCTGCGCCTCGGCGTCTAGCTGCGGGGACACTTTCGCGATACAGCCCAGCACTTGATCACTGGTCAGCACCGCAAACTCGCGCGACAGCCGCACCAAGACTTCGACGGTGTCCCAGTGGGTGTACAGCCCGTAAATAAGTGAGCGAGGGTTGGCCATTTCAGTTCGAGTCCATGCTGCATGCTGCTGCCCACCGCCGCACCTGGCGGCATCTCGGCCCATGGCCGCAACGGGTTCTCAGCTGGCACGCCATGCTGGACGCAGCTTGAGCTCGCGTTGTCCCCATCAGCCGCTTCCCGCCAAACCTGCCGGTTTTGTGCTCAGCGGCCACATTCTTTGAGCTCGAAGATGCGAGCTCAAAGAATGTGCCGAACGCGGTGGGGACAGCCTGCTTGCGACCGTGCGTCCAGCATGAATGTGCGAAAGACGGTGCCAGCCTATGCGCGAAGAACGCTGCCTTCTGTGTGCGAAACAGGTGGGTGCAATGTGCGAAGTCTGTGCGAAGAGGCCTCTGATGAATGTGACAACAATGTGCTGACACCCCGCCGCACAGTGTGGCGTCATGTCGGCCAACAGTGTGGCAACCGAGGGCCAGGTTCGACCACGATCGCATCAGCATGACACCTCGAAGCACCGCAGCAACTGCGCACGAATGTCGGCAGGCTTGGCTGCCAGGTCTACGGTCACAAAGCGGATCGGGTGCCCCTGGATGACGACCGTCTCATCGATCATCGTTCCGACGGAAGGGTGCAACAGCAAGCCGCTTGCCGAGTCTGACAGTGGATCACCGCAGCCGACCTGTGACCTCAGATAGGCGTACATTTGGTAGATGTAGCCGCTGCGCAGGCTTTGCTCCCGATACCACCCTGCCGTGACGATGGAGGTGAACTTGGTGTCGATGACGATACGTCGCCCCGAGCCACCATGGTCGAGCACCACGTCGGTCCGCATGGCAGGCAAGATGTCATCAATACCTTCCGTCTTGGACGAGATTTGCCACTGCAGCGTCGCGCCGCAACGAACATGCCACCCGAGTGGACTGAGCACCACGGCATACAAGCCGCCAACGGCGCGCTCAAACAGACGACGAACCCAAGCCTCCTCCCGGCCAGGCATCGCCAGCACGTTGCCGCCTGCGGATTCCGTGGGTAGCGCCAGGTCATAGGCAAGCTTGGCTGCTGCCACCATGAACTGGTCGTCCGCATCATGGCGTCCGAATCGATCAGCGCTCATCTGGGCGCGGGTCGGCGGCTGGCCTGCGACGCCTCGGGACCACATCGCAGCAGCAAGAAATCGGCACCGATGGGCGACAACTGGCTTCTTGACCAAGCGGGCGACGGACTCCAATGCAGCGCGGACGAAACGATTCCGTGGCGTGTCGATGGTGAGCTCCGCAAAGCGGCAGGCCACCAAGCCGCGATCCAGCAACTGGCGCCGCTCAGTGGTCAGCACATCGATGCGCCCGCGAACGCGGCCGAGCCACTCTTCCCGAGATCGGTAGCCCAGGCTCAGCTGACGGTGTAGCCGAGTCTCAACGGCATGGGCCAAAATTTCTGCCACCAGATCGGGCAACTCATCTGGGCTTTCTTCGACCGCCACATGGGCGGTGCCGCCAGTCCGAAACAGTTCCGACGCATACAGCATCAACAGCCACAGGTTCCGGACTGGAATGCGCCCCACGAATCCGGGCGTGACCCCTGATTCGGTGGAAGTCGGTGGCGCGATGAGACCCATCACCAGCCCTGCAGCAACCGTGCGGTGGCCTGACGTGCCTCCTCAGGGGAGTCAAACCAATACTCTTCCAGCAGGGGGCCGATCTCTGTGTCCACGACTTGCTGGAACCATCGCCGGGTGCCGCCCGCATCCAGCCGATGCACGGGCGTGACATAGCTGTGACCGATTCGGAACTGCTTGCCCAAGCGTGCATCCGCTGCAATCTGCTCGTTCAGTTCGGCCATGCGTCGCTCAATGTCTGACGCCAGTGCTTCATCCACGCCGCACGCTGAACCCACCCAGTTCCGCCATGCTGGGCCGAGGCGAGGCTCAAGACCAACAAACGCAAAGCGGCGCCGCAACGCCAAATCGACCAGCGCCAACGACCGATCCGCGATGTTCATGGTGCCGATGACATGAAGGTTCTCGGGGATGTGGACCGGCCGACGTACGCCGTCAGCATCCGGGTAGCACAGCTCCAACGCCTCGCTGGGGGTGCGCTTGCCTGCCTCCAGCAGCGTCAGCAACTCACCGAACACCTGGGCCGGATTGCCTCGGTTGATCTCCTCGATGACGACGACGAACTTGGCTGCGGGCTCCTTTTTCGCAGCCTTGATGGCCTCCATGAAGACACCATCGGCGAGCGTCAGCTTGCCTTCACCAGTAGGCCGCCAGCCGCGCACGAAGTCCTCGTACGAAAGATTCGGGTGGAACTGGACGGCTCTGACCTTGCTTTCGTCCTTCTGGCCCATCAAGGCGAAGGCCAATCGCTTGGCCAGCCATGTCTTGCCGGTGCCGGGTGGCCCTTGCAGGATCAGATTCTTTTTGGTGCGCAGCCGGTCCAGTAGCTGCTCAAGCTCTGGCTCCGACATGAAGCAGCCGTCACGCGTGATGTCGGCTAGGGAGTAGGGAACGATGGGGGCCTGAGACTGGACGACTTCGGCTGCAAGCTCATCACCTGAGTCATCGTCGGGCATGTCCGGCGCGACTTCGTCCTCCTGAGGCGCAGGCGTCGCATCCTTGAACTGCCACGATGCCAGCGACAACTCCGGGAAGCTGTGCACCGGGTAGTCATCCTCCGCGAACCGCGTGCGCAAGTCGTCGGCAAGTTGCAAATACGTGGCCGCATCACATGGCGCTTGCGGCGCTGGGGTGGTGATCGGAACGCCGAGGCGCTTCTGGATGTAGTGCCGCGACTGGCTGTCCAGCGTCGGAAACTCCCAGGGGGCAGCCCAATACAAGCCAGTGGACAGATTCCACGCCACACCCCAGACCTGGGTTGCGGCGTCATAGGCCTCGATGAACTCGTCGCGGGTGCCCGGCCCGTCGTCTTCAACCAGCGCCTGCGCTGCGGCAAAGACGCGCCAAAGGGCATCAATGTCTCCCGCCCCGCGCTTGTCCGCGTAGCGGAAGAACCAGGAGCGCTGGTTGTTGAGCACAGGGATGCCTTCGAACGTCGCAGGCACAGGCACGGTGACGCCGAGCAGCTTCGCCAGCGCTGCAGCAATCAGCTTGCGGTTGGCGTCCGTCATGCCTCGGTTGAACGTGCCCATTACTGTGAACGGGCAGATGTCCTGCAGTGGGCCGCTGCTTCCATCTGGGAATTTGTCCTGCAGATAGCCCAGGCCTTGGACGCGCTGAGCAATCTGGTGGATGCCCTGAATGAGCGGCGCTCGGTTGCTTGCGTAGGCCAGCAGCTTCTCGGCGATGGCCTCGTAGAAGTCCGCCCACTGGAACAGGGTGCCGAAGCGGTCCTTCCAGTACGGCGCGTTGCGGAATCGCTCGATGTCTTGGGGCTTGCCGTTGAATGCGAACTCGATCAGCGCATCCGCATTCCATTCGCCGGGCACAACGCGCCAGATGGTGGGGCGGTAGGTGTAGAAGTACCACTCGCGCACGCCATCGGCGGGCTGCCACTGCACTTTGACGCGCTCACCGTCCTGTGGGTTCTCGGTGATGACGCCGATAGCCTTGATGCCCATGACAGACACCGTCTGCTGACGGTTGTCGAAAGGCAGACCGTGCTTGCGCACATACGCGGCCTTGATGGCAATGCGCTCACCAGGCCGCATGGAGCGAACCAGCGCCTGCTCCTTCTGGCTGGGGCTGCTGATCTCCCAGATACCTTCTTCGAGGAAGCGGGAGCTCTGATCATCGGTGTGACCGAAGCTGGCCCCGACGAACCAGGTGGTGCCGGACGGCTGGCTGCTGGTTTGTTCTGTCACTTTTCTCCCTTGTCAATCTGCGCTGTCAAGACATTGAATTGACCTCGCCGCAAACGTAATCATTGCGTACATGCCTTCCCAGCTGCCAAACGTGGTCGAGCGGAAGCTCGGCTGCTATCTCAGTAGTTCTGCGAGATACAACTGCCCAGGATTGGTTACCTCGCGCTTGTAAGGTTTGTCGGGCTGCGTCTTGCCCATCTTGAGTGGCTTGGGGGCCGTCACTGTCTTCTGTATGAGTGCAGGCTTCCCGCCGTAAAGCACCACATAGCGCTCTTCACCCAACTCCAGCGACTGACCGTGAAACTCCTCAATCAGCCCAATCGCGTAGCGTAAGAACTGGCGTGTGCTCTTGAACTGCCCTGAATACCCAGTTGGATTGCCAGACTTTAGGTCAATGTAAATTGCAGTGATTTTGTCGTCGCGCCGAATAAGTACCACGCAGTCACATGCCCGATGATGATCGTGAGCCTTTCCTGTGGTCAGCAAGGGGGACATCAGCGCCTTGGAGCCCCGACCTTTATCGGGGTCAAAGCTGAACCAATCACCGTTTGATGCGCGCAGAGTGACCTTTTTCAACTTGGCCAGAACATCGTGTTCTTCAATCAACACGTCGGAGTGTTGATCTCCCCGATAGGCACAGCAAGAGAGGGACTCTCGCAGCAAATCCAGTTCGACACTCAATGCCATCAGAGATCACCTCCGTAGAGGATTTCGCTTTGGATGGCATTCATGGTTTCGATGGTGTCATCAAAAGTTTCCACCTCGATGCCACGGTCCGGGTAAATTGTGGCCAACTTCAAAGTTCTAATTTTGCCGCGACGCCCCGCGCCACTGGCTTGTTTGACGGCAGTGCCAGTCATGTAAAGCCGTGCTTTGGTCGGATCGAGCAATTCGGCATCGGCGTAGCCATGTTGCTGCTGAACACGACGGGTATGTTCTGTGCGCTGATTCAACATGATCAAGGTGTTCAACTCCTTGACCAGATAGTCGCTATGGGTGGTGATGAAGACTTTGATGCCGGAATTAACCATCCGTGCAACTAAACGCGCAAAAGCACGCTGGTTTTTGGGGTGGAGGTTCAGCTCCGGCTCGTCGATGATGAAGAGGTCACCTGCGCGTGCACGGCAACGCAAGTAAAAACCTACATCCAGCAAGGCGCGAATACAGCTAGATGCCTCGTTCATGGTAAAGCGCTGCTTGGCAGCTCCCTTGGCCTGAAATACGAGCTGCTGCTTTACCACCTTGTAGCTGCCGCCGATGATGGCGTCGAACGCGTCCAGCAACTCTGGGTGTACCTTGGCCAGATCGCCGGTGTACTTGTCAATGTCCTCCAGTTGGCGAACAAACTCAACGTTGTCTTCCACTGGCCAAGCGTAGTCAGCCTCGATCTCTTGCAAGAGTTTGAAGGGGTTGCGCTTTAACTCTTTGGAGTCAATTTCATTGAGTCTTTTGAGCATTCGGGTGCGTGCCATATCCAACTCCTTTCGGAAGATGGCAGCACCAGTTCGTTCAGCGCTGGCGATGTGCACGCGCGGTAGATGTTGCGCGAATACGATGTCGGCAATCGCGTCGGCGATAAAGTCGCTTAGTCCGCCGAACGGACGCTGCAGCACTTCGGCGTCAGCTACGAGTACCTCCAGCACGGCGCTTCCAGCTTCCTTATTTAGGGTGGCGAGCACCTTTCCACTTGGGCCGGATTGCACCCGGCGTTGGTAAGGCTGTGTCAGCAGGTCAGTGTCACGGCATGTGCTCGGCACACACACGGTGTGTTCGAAAACATTGCTATCAGTGGCAAAGGCGCGTGGTAGACCGCTCACATATTCTCGGCCCAAGCGTGCGAGGTAATCGTCCACTTTGCCATCGAACATTGCGGCCAGATCAATTCGGTTCTGGTTGTCATCCTTAAGAAGATTATCTATTTCATCCTCAATCACATAGCGCAATATTCCTCTCCAACTGCGCAGAAAGCCGTACACAGCATAGGTTGCGTAAGTCTTTCCGGTATTGTTTTCACCGCAAACCAACGTGAGATCAGCGAGCGTCAAATCAGCCTGATCCAGCAAGCCAAGATTTTCAAAATGGAAGTGCATCACTTCAGTGCTCCTATAACCTGCGGCACCTGCGGCACCTGCGGCGCCTGCGCCAACGCGCAATTAGTGCAATAGACAGTTTTTTGAGAACGCATGAGACTTATCCTTTCGCGTATAGCGCCCGAGACGCCTTCAGCTTTGCCTGAATCGCCTGCGGCTCTGTCAGCTTGACCACCTCACCCAAGCTACCGTCGTCATTCACCCACCGCAGGCGGTTGCCATCCGGTGTGAGGAACAAGACCTTGCCGTAAGCGGCGGGGAAGTGCTGCGATTTGCGCGCAGCGTCCTTGGTGCTTTCCTTGGTCTCCAGCAGGCGCTGCATGGGGGCTTCACCGGCTTCATGCGAAACACAGACCACGAAGTCTGGGTAGAAATAGTGGTCGTGCTCTGCCCGCACGACGCGAACCGAGTACGGTTTTTTGTCAGGATTTCGATGCCACCAGTGTACGAAATCAGCCTCGTCCAGCGCTCTGGCGAATGCCTGCTCCAGGGTATTGAGCTTTACCCAGCCGTCATACCGACCGACGCTGAAGGTGCTGCCGTCATCGAATGCGAACACCTGATCTGTCCACCAGTTCCGCTCGTCCATGAAGAGCACTGTTTCTACGTCCTGCGCATCCTCGGTGGAGGGGGGCAATACGCCATAGATGTTTTTGCTGGAAGCTTCTAGAGCAAGGTCTTCCGGGAAGATCATCACATCGGGCAGGGGCTGGGCATCGACTTGCTTGGCTTGGTCTGCAATGGCTTGGAAGATGGCTTCGCGGAGCTCCTGGGCACAGTCACGGATGACCCAGTGGGCAGCATCCCGCGACAGACGCACGAGGTCTTGCTCTGACAGCGCCACTTGGGAAGGGGCAGCCTCCAGCGCAGCGTCCAAAGTGGGTTTCAAGCGGGCGGAAATGGCCTGCACGATGATGCGGTAGTCCTCCTCCTCCGCGTGTGGAAGCTCCTCCAGGGCAGCCATCGCCTCTCGCGCTAAGGCTGCCCGATCCGTCACAACCTGAATGTCCTCGGCGTAGCTGGTGCCTTCGGTGAGTTCCTTGTGAAGCTCTTTCTGTCGCACTCGGTTGAGCGCCGCATTAACCGCCGTCAGGGCCAGCGTCGAACTGATCTCCAAAGACTGCGCGACTTGCAGCGAGATGGCCGATAGATCAACCAGCGATGGTTTTTCCTCAGACTTGAGCGCGGCAGCCAAACTAGGCAAGTTGCCCTTGCGATGAAACGCCTTCAGGCGGTTTTCAGTCAAAGCCTCCAACACTTCGGAGCGCGTGCGAGGTTTGCCTATGCGTGGTGACCTCTTCTGAGCCGGTTCTGCTGCTTGGGTGTCGAGCGTCCAATGGGGATCGCCGAACAGATCCTGCCCCCAGGGTTGAGGTGTGGCGTCGCTGGCAGGAGGCAGCCATGCAGGTGAAGTGGGCGTAGCCTCTGAGGCTTGCACTTGGGCTGCTGCTTGTGTACCTGGCAGCCCCATGCTGTAGCTCAGGGGTTGATCTGCCGTGGGCCGGTTGGTGTAGACCACGCCCCCCGCAACGGTGTGCCGGGTCATCAGCTTCTCGGTCTGCCCCTCCAATTGGCTCTTCACCGCACTGGTGGCTTGCACGGCCGCTTCAAAGCCCGCCTGCGCCTGGGCATTGCCCAGGTACACATAGGCGGTGTTCAGTTCGGCGGGAATGGGCTGCGGCTTGGGGAAACCTTCGCGAACCTGGCGTGCCACTCGCATGACACGGCCAATGAACTGCATGGCGAAGTCCGCGTCATTGACGGGTTTGGTGCTGGCCAGCACGAAAGCGCGTGGCGCATCGAAGCCCGTGCCCGCAGACTGCTTGAAGATCAGCACCTGTTTGGTGGTGTCGTTGGCAATCGCCGCCATCAACACCGGGTCGGGTTCATCGGCAGAGTGCTTGCCGATGGCTTCGAGCGGCACATTGCATTGCCGCATCAGCTCCTCAGCGGCCTCGTCCACGGTACGTTCGCCATTGGCGACCTGCACCAACAGCAAAGGCGTGCAGGCAATGCCGGCTCGCTGCAGCCGTTGGCCGATCAACACATTGCGTGCCCAGGCTTGGCGCAACACCGTGCGCCGCAAGTCGGTCACCTGCTGCATGGTGGTGCCCAAGCTGTACACCACCGCCTCGATGTACTGCTTGTTCAGCCGGGCCTTGACGACATCATCCCGGCTGACCGAAAAGTGCTCCTGCCCGCTGTAGCCAGCGTGTGCAAGGAAGTCGGTCAGACGTTGGTCCTTGGGCGTGGCGGTCGCCATGAGCATGTAGTCCGCCTGCAGCCAGTGCGCGAACTTGCCGAACTCGGTGCTCTTGTCCAGCCCAATGTGCGCTTCGTCCACCACCAGCCCAATCTGCAGGCCCTTGGCACGAGCGCGGGCCACCAAGGCCGCCAAGGTGCGCACATCGTCGTCGGCATCAGCGTCGTAGCCTTTGGTGCGCCATTGGGCGCGCGCCACGCCTTGTGCCGTGGAAATGAGCACCGTGCCCGCACCCAGGTCCTGATTGCGCCCCTGCGAGAACAGCACGGGCGACAGGCCCGACGCGTGCTGCAACAGCGAATCCAGCGTTTGCCCCACCAGTGTCACGAAAGGAACAAACCAAAACCACAGCACGTTGCGCTGCGCCCCGACGCGTTGCAAGACTTGGCCCATGACAAAGGTCTTGCCCGAGCCCGTGGGTGCACGCAGCAGGCACGGCGGTGATGGCGTGCGCAACAAAGCCTTGGTGATGTTGTTCATCAGTTCCGCCTGGAACTGCTCGGGCTGATGCGTTGAGGCTCGGACTGTCAGGTCCAGCGTGGCTTGGAACTTGGGCTGTGCCGCAGGCATCGTGGTTGTTTGCGTGTCGGGCGTGTTCATTGTGGGCGGCCTCCCTGGCCTTGAATCAGTGCTTGGCGCAGCGCGTGGACTTGTGCCTCGATGCCGCGCTCAGCCAGCAGGGCAGCCAAGGACTTTGGGCGTGGGGCGTACACCACCAAGCGGGCCACATGGTGCCGATCTGGCAAGCCGCACAACTCGTCCAGCACCTGCGCGTTGACGGTGGGGCACAGCGCCATCAGCCAGTCGGCGCCCTTGGCAATGAGGCGTACTGCGCCGCTTTGATGTGTCACAGGCGCAGCCGCCGCGTGGCGCATGGTCAGCAGAGTGCTTGCATGGTCCGCTGTGGCATCCAGTGCTACATCGGCTGCGTCCAGCTTGTCGAGTTGCAGATAGGCAAACTCGCCGCCTTGAGCCACGCTGAGGGCGTCTTTGTCCCCATATCCCTGCATGACCCGGCGCATGCGTTCGGCACACACATCGCGGCACAGGTTCTTGGCGGGCTCTTTGTCATTGGCCTCCGTGCTGCTGCAGAGAATGAACCGACGGCGACCGCTATCCTCCACATTGAGTTCCATGACCACCTGTCCGGTTGTGCCCGAACCGGCGAAGAAGTCCAGCACGATATCGTCTGGGCGAGTAGCCTGCGCCAGCAGGCCTTTGAGCAATGAAGGCGGCTTCGGGTATGGAAACGCCTTGTCCCCCATTACTTCTTTGAGCTCCTTGGATCCCTCTTCAGTGGTTCCGACCACAGGCATGTTGAGCCCTTCCACCACCGTGTCTTGCTCTTGTCGCGGCGTTAGCCAAGATGAGATAGGTTGGTTCTCATTCTTCAATCCCTCTTTGAAGCGCTTGAACGCGGGACGCCCGTAGCCGACACGCCTGCCGACCCAAAAGTCCAAATCTGGCATGCCGTCAAAAAGTAGCGGTGTGCTTCCGCTCATTGGCACGTCCCTCCGCTGAATCGCGTCTTGCAGCTCTTCTAACGTTTCAAAGACTTCAACCCGCTGCTCCGGCGGGAACCAGATCAGTTTCTTGGCAATGAGGGTCTCAATCGTGTCTCCTCGGATCTTTTGGCCATCCTTGACCTTCTTCTCCGAGGCGTAGGCCCATACACGTTGCGGGTTGCACGGGTAGAAGGTGTCAGTCAGTGGGTCGTGGATTGGGTAGTACGTGTTCGGCCGCTCGCGGTAGTCGTGAGCCTTTGTTAGGTCGCTCAGTCGATAGAGGCGGTCACCCTCTTGGTACTTGTACATGGAGTACGACTTCTCATCGCCCGAAAAGCGAAATCCTGGGTTGGCGTAGACCAAGACATGCTCATGGTTGTCGGAGAAGAATGCGCCCTTCGTGTCGTTTCCACCGGTTCGACTGCGCCAGACAAAGCAACCCACGCGGCGGCCAGGGAAGACCTCGTCCATCAGCAACTCCAGCCTAGCGCGATTCTCATCATTGATGCTGACCAGAATGACGCCATCGCTCGTGAGCAGGTCACGTGCAAGCGTCAGCCGCTGATAGAGAAACTCCAGCCATTGGCTATGTCGCCAGCGGTCGTTCTGCCCGACGTAGCTGTCGTTGTAGACCCAGTCCTTGTTGCCCGTGTTGTAGGGCGGGTCGATGTAGATCACCCGTACCTTGCCGGCGTGCGTGGCACGCAGCAAGCGCAGGCTGTCGAAGTTGTCGCCTTCGATGATCAAGTTCCGGTGCTCAGTGCAGCCCTCGGGCGTGTGGCTCCACTCGGGCACAAGGCGTGGCAGCACGACATTGGCATTCAGCGCCTTGTCGTGCTCAATGGCGTCGCGTTCCCAGTACAGGCCGAGCTTCTGGCGGGTCAGGTGTTCAGTCAGCAGCCGACGCAGCTCCGGGGCTGACATCTGCCCCAGGCTGTCCAGCAAGTTTTGCTTTCCAGTGTTTTTCATGTCTTTGCTGAGGGACTCCCAGGCCCGATTCCGTTGCTGGTGTCGTTGGGTTTGGGTGTGCTCTGCAACCCGGTTTGCTTCCATTTCGCTGCGCGGCCCTTGCCCGTAGGGGCAATCACCCCCTCGGCTTTCATGGCGCGCAGGATCACGCGCACCATGTCGCGGCTGATGCCGGGGCAGGCTTCCTCGATCTCCGATATCGAGAAGGGCAGTTGGCGTTTGAGAATCTCAGAGCGAACGCGGTCACCCTTGGCGCCCCGGCCGCGTTCGATGGTGCCCACGCGCTCTTCAAATTCCTTGTAGGCGCGCAGCAGGGCACCCCAGAAGTAGTCGAGCCATGGGGCGATGTTGTGTGCAGCTTCGTGCCAGCCCTGGGAGCTGGCTTCCAGCGTTTCGTAGTAGCTCTCTTTCGACTCTTCGAAGATGCGCTCCAGGCTGATGAAGCGGCCCACCGCATAGTCGAAGTGATAGAGCAGCTGCAGGGTGAGCAGACGTGCCATGCGGCCGTTGCCATCCGGAAAGGGGTGGATGCACAGGAAGTCGAGGATGGCCAGCGGTACCAGCACCAGGGGGTCTGCCAAGTGCTGATCCAAGGCCAAGCGGTAGCGCGCGATCAGGTCCGCCATCGCGATGGGCGTGAGGTGCGCGGCAACCGGACGAAAGCGGATGCGTGAGCTGCCATCGGGGTGGCGCTCGACGATGTCGTTGTTGGTGGCCTTCCAGTGCCCGCCTGGTTGGGGCATGTAGCGGTACAGCATGCCGTGCAGCTGCAAGACCGTGCCTTCGGAAAACGGCATCTGCTCGCCGCTCTCATGGATCAGACCGAGGGCATCGCGATAGCCTGCCACCTCTTGCTCGGAACGACTTTGCGGCGTGGCATTCTTGAGCACCAGTGACTTGAGCCGGTGCGCGGCGACGACCACGCCTTCCAGGCGGTTCGACGACTCGGTGGACTCGACCACCGCCACTTGCCGCAGGTCGCTCAAGACCTCCGGCGACTGCGCCACGAAGAGCTGCTGCTTGCCCCTGAACTCACCCAGGGCGCGCAGGGTCGCCAGCTGCTGCGCGTCGAAACGCAGCTTGGCGAGGTAGTCTGGCGAGAGTGATTGCATGCAACAGCATCCGGACGAGGAAGAATAGGGTAATGCTACTGCAAATTGGGGTATGAACCATGCCAATTACCCCAATAAACCAATGATTACCCCATTCCGTTTTCACCGATCAGCTTGCGGACTCCGGTTCGTCGGGATCGGGCGGAACAACATCTGCGGCCGAGCCCTTGATGGATCGATCCGCCTCAATGGTTGATGGTTTCAAGGCGTGCGGCGGCCTGCCCTGCGATGCTGTGCCGTAAACCCGCTGTGTCTTGGAAGACAGGTGGCCGAGCCCCCGGCTGACTGCCTCTGCATCGCCATTCCGTTTGGCATCCGCAGCCCACTGATGCCTGAAACAGTACGCGGTCACGGTGTGCCGGTGCGAGGGCCACAGACAGGCTGCCAAGCGTTGCACCTCGGCCGAAAAGTTCATGGCGCTCTCGATGTGAATGACAACCGGGGCGTCGGCCTTGTCGGGTAGCAGTTCCTTGAGCATCGACACCAACGGATGCGGATCGTCCATGGCGAAGGTCAGACGGCGGCGGGGCTGCCCTTGCTCGCGGTTGACCTTCGCGCCAGCGATCTCCAGGTAGATGTGCGTCTGCCCGGTTGTTGCGTCCCGCGTCAGCCAGACCTTGATGCCTTTCTCCAGCTCGCTGGGGCGGCACCCGGTCAAAGCCGCGACCAACAGTGCAGCGCGATACCGGCCCGCACGCCCGCGCTTGCAGAGTTGAACGCGCCAGTCAGCGGGAAGTCCACTGAGGGCGCGTCGCTTGCTGTTGCGAAGCGCTCGCGGCCCTCTCACGCCTCTACGCCGAAGCTCGATCAGCGCTTGAACGTGCCCGATTTGTTCTTCGAATGCTGCGATATGCCTTTGCGCCTGCTCATCCGAAACGGGCTCAATGATGCTGCCCAACAGCTCCAACTGCCGTTGTTGGAGTGTGAACCGCAAGGCGGAGATGCGCTTCTGGAACGTGGTGGGGCGCCGGGTGTCTGACACCACACCGACCAGCCCTCCTTGCGCTGCCTTGGCTCTTGTGAGCAGCGATTGCCCAAGTCTGAGGTAATCGTGTTCAGTGTCGGGTGAGCGGCCGGCTCTGCGCGAGCGGTCGGACGCAATCTGCCGCAGAAGCTCGGTGCTTTGAAGCATCTTGGCTTTCAAGTCTTGGATGAGGGCGCTCATGCAGCCCTCCCTTCGCGTCGCGGACAGCGGGGCGCACTCACCTCGAAGCTTCTTGGCGCCACGGGCGGTGGCGAGGCGTGCAGCGCCAATCCGCCCGGATATCGGGTGACCTTCGCTTGTGGGTAGGCCATCAGCACCTTGTGCAGCGCATGCAGGAATCCTTTGCGGAAGGTTTCAGCGGCATGCGCGCCGCGTGGTTCATGGGCAAACTGCCGCATCAGCGCCGCCCACGAGACTTCGACTGGCTGACCTTGAATTTGATGTAGGCGGTAGGCCAACCAGGTGTAGATGTCCAGCGCAAGTGCGGACCCCTTGAGTCTTGCCAACGCCCGGCCATCCAGCGGCACGCTGTGCTCGATGAGATCGTCGTAAAACTCCGCGCTCAAAACGAGCACACCAGGCCATCGAGAGGCGCTGCTAACGCGGCGCGGTTGCCAAGCATCAAACTGGTGAATGGGAAGGCTGTTGACCGTTCGCCCCTGAAAACCAATCTGTAGACGACAAGCCGCCAAGGCATGCATTTGCCGCCGCAGCATCCGATAGCGGTGACCTTGGAGGTCGTAACCCAGCATGGACAAGAAGGTCGCTGCGTAGCGGCCGACATCCACCTCGCGACTTCGATATCGCCGCGCAAGCGTTGTCGTGCAGATGAGCGCCAGTCGGGCAGTGGCGCCGTAAGGCACGGGCTGCGGAACAGGCCCCGCCCCCTCATCCAACAATCCAGCCTGAATGCTCAGCCAAGCTGCGCCGAAACTGTGATGAAACTCGCGCCCCTGGATCTGGGTACGTGGCAGGCCGATCTGACTCATGATCGAGTGGCAGAACATCCGCTCATCGCCCGACGGAGCGTCCATGCTGATGGCGACACTGGCGTTGATCAGCTTTTCGGCGCTCATTGGTCGCCTCCGTTCTCGGACGTGCGAGCTGCGGAGGTTTGAGCCCACCGTTCACGCGCCAGTTGCTCGACCTTGGTTGGGCGTCCGCGAGGGCGTTTACGTGGAGGCGGCTCGGCCGGCCGGGTGGATTCAATCCAACGAAGAACGTCGGCCTCGTGCCAGCAAAGACGCCTGCTGTGCGGAAGCTTAAAGGGTGCGGGAATCAGGTGCTGGTACTTGGCATTGGTCGCGCAAGTGCGAATCGTCGTGACCCGCTTGCCAATCAAGGCCGCCAGCTGTTCAATGAAAATGATTCGAGGAGTGCCGCTGTCCTGCGCGGCAAATGGTTTGGGCATGTCGTTCACCATCACTGTGGCGTTAAGCGACCAAGTCGCTACAGCGGCACGAACACGTGCCGCGACGCAAATTCAGCGATGGCGATGCCGGGGAGGCGGAGACGAACGGCCTTGAGGCGCAGAGATGAACGCCTCGGCGTAACCTGAGCACTTCAAGCGCCGCCCCCGCGTCACGCGAAGAGAGGCCAGTATCTGGTCGTGGACGGGCATCCAAACCAGAAACATCACCCCAATGGTTGTGGTGACGGCCAGCAGGCTTGTCCAAGCCAAAACGGTGGAGAACTGGTGCAGCCAGTCTGCCGCCTCGAACTGCATACCGATCAGTTCAGCAACGCACGCCAGAAACCCCACGCCACAGGCGAACACCGCAACGCACAGGGCGATGTGACGTACTCGCTTGAGGTCCTGAATGGTGATCACGACTGCTGACTTGAATCGTTGTTCATGAGTGCATTGACACCATAGAGCCAAAGGCGTGGCGTGTCAAAGCGCTAAGCCTGGCAACACGCACGCCTGCATTCATGCCCATTCAAGTCTTGGGACAAATTTGGGACACTGAGCCCGGAAATTTGCTTTGAAACGACATTCATGACGATTCAAAGCAAAAAGCCCAAGTGCTTGATTCACTTGGGCTTTTGGCTGAATGTGGTGGTCGGGGTGAGAGGATTCGAACCTCCGGCCTCTACGTCCCGAACGTAGCGCTCTACCAGGCTAAGCTACACCCCGATGTCATTGATTTCGACTGCGAACCGATCAAGAAGAGCGGTGAATCGAATCAAACGATAATTGTAGCAGAGCTTCGCGCCACTCCGAAGCCGGCAAGGCCTCCAGACACTTTTTCGCCACTTCAGCCTGGGCTTGCGCGGCCTCTCGCGTGACATCCAGCGCGCCAGTGGCCTTCACCACGGCCACGATCTCGGGCATGCGCTCCACCTCGCCGTTGAGGATGGCGTTGCGGATCATCTCGCGCTGCTCGGGCGTGCCGCGCTGCATCGCTGCCAGCAGCGGCAAGGTCGGCTTGCCTTCACGCAGGTCGTCGCCAATGTTCTTGCCCAGCTCGGCGGCGGTGCCTTCGTAGTCCAGCAGGTCGTCGATCAGCTGGAAGGCCGTGCCCAGGGCGCGGCCGTAGGCGGCGCAGGCCTCCTCGACCTCGGGAGAAGCGTCGCTGATCAGGGCTCCCAGGCGGGTACTGGCCTCGAACAGTTTGGCCGTCTTGTATTCGATCACGCGCAGGTAGTCGTCCACCGAGATGTCGGGGTCGTGCATGTTGACCAGCTGCAGCACCTCGCCTTCGGCGATCACGTTGGTGGCTTCGGCCAGCACTTCCATGACGCGCATGCGGCCGGTCGAGACCATCATCTGGAACGAGCGCGAGTACAGAAAGTCGCCCACCAGCACGCTGGCCGCGTTGCCGAACATGGCATTGGCCGTCTGGCGGCCGCGGCGCAGGTCAGACTCGTCCACCACATCGTCGTGCAGCAGGGTCGAGGTGTGGATGAACTCCACCACCGCCGCCAACTCGTGCATCTGCGAGCTCTTGCATCCCAGGGCGCGCGCCACCAGCAGCAGCACCATCGGACGCACCCGCTTGCCGCCCGCGTTGACAATGTAGTGCGATATCTGGTTGACCAGCGCCACCTGCGAGGACAGACGACGATGGATGACCTGATCGACCTCGGCCATGTCGGGCGCGGCGAGGGTACGGTAGCTGGCGGGGGGGGTAGTGGTGCTCACGCGGAGTTGCAGACGAAACGCCCGGTCACGGGCAGACCCGAGATTATAGGAAGGGCGACACCGGCTCCCGCACCGATTTTCCACAGGACAATACAAGGGCATCCGGCTTTTTCTATTCAGGTCTGCCCATGTCTGCTCCCCACGCTTCCGACACCTCCGCGCCCCTGTCCTCGGTCGAGCTGCGCCTGGCCATCATCGGGGCCGGCCCGGCGGGTCTGAGCCTGGCGCTGCAAGCCGCGCGCGCCCTGCCCGCTGCGCGCATCACCGTGTTCGACGCCCGCCCGGCCGACAAGGACGTGCGGGCCGATGCGCGCACCCTGGCCCTGTCCCAAGGCACCGTGCAGGAGTTGCACCGCATGGGCATCTGGGAGGCCATCGAAGCCAGCGGCCACAGCGCACCAATCAAGGCCGTGCACGTGTCGCAGCAACAGCCCACGGTGCTGTGGCCCGGGTCGCAGCAGCCCGCTGTGCGCATCAGCGCGCAAGAGCAAGGCGTGCCGCAGTTGGGTGCGGTGGTGAGCTACGGCACCCTGGTCGCCCCTCTGCAAGAAGCCTGGTTGAAGGCCGTCGGCAGCGACGAACATCGCCTGGCCATGCGCTTCGGCACCCCGGTGCGCGGTTTCAAATCCCTGCCGCAAGGCGTGGAGATCGACGCTGACATTGCCGAGACCTTTGACCTGGCCGTGGTGGCCGAAGGTGGCGTATTTGCCGACCAGCCCAAGCTGCAATGGCCTGAAGGCGTGAGCCGAGACTACGAACAAACCGCCTGGGTGGGACAGGTGCTGCTGGACGACAGCAGTGCGCCCGGCGTGGCCTACGAGCGCTTCACCCCCTCCGGCCCGGCCGCCTTGTTGCCGCTGCCGCCCGGGCAGGTCCAGGTGGGCGGCCCCATCGGTCGGCGCGCCGCGCTGGTGTGGTGCGTGCAGCAGGCCGACGACCCCGTGCGCGATCTGAACGACGACCAGCGCCTCACCTTGCTCAATACCCTCTTCCACGAAGAGGTGGGCGCGATCCGTCAGATGTCAGCGCTCAAGGCCTTCCCGCTGGGCCTCAATGCCCACCGGCATCTGGTCAGTGACGGGCAGGTGGTGCGCATCGGCAATGCCGCGCAAACCTTGCACCCCGTGGCGGGCCAGGGCTTCAACCTGGGCATGCGCGATGTGCACGAACTGCTGGCTGCCCTGAAAGACCAGACCTGGACCACGGTGGACGACGATGCCGCGCGCCAGATGAAGGTGCAACGCGCGCTGCGCCGTTTCGAGCGCCGCCGCCAACCCGACCGCCTGGCCCTGGTCGCCTCCACCGACTTCCTGGCGCGCAGCTTCACCTGGCCTGCCCCCATCCTCGCCACCGTGCGGGGCCTGGGCCTGGGCGCGGTGCAGACGCTGGGTCCGGTCAAGCGCCTGCTGGCGCGTACGATGATGTTTGGCGTGCGCTGAGGAGGCCTCAACCCTGGTCTTCGCGCGGCGCGTCGGGCAACCGGACCTGCGTTCGCTCCCCGAAGCCATCGCCTGCCGACGGATCAGCGCCCACCTCCAGGCTGGCATCACAACCGCTGCCTGCCGAAATCAGGCGGCGCACCCAGCGTAGCGCCAAGGCACGCACCGGCCTGGGCCAGCGCTGCAAAGCCCGCGCCGCTACCGGCCCCGCCTCCACCGTCTCGCTCCCTGCGGCCAGCATCAGCCCGCAGTGATAGCGCCCTGCAGCCTCGGACCACACCAGCACCGCGCAGGCACCGTGGCGCTTGAGACTCACCACCATCCCCACGGGACAAGGCTCGGCCAGACAGCACACGCCGCAGCCATTGCACGGCGCGCCCTCAGGCGGTTTGACTGGGGCGTCAGGGTGAATGTGGATGACCTGGTGCATGGCGAGCAGAGTTTGCGACAATCTTGCCTTATGAACACCGCGATCACCCCTTCCGCCGACCTGCCCGTGGATCAGTACATGACCGCCGTGGGTCAAGCCGCCCGCGTCGCGGCCACCACGATGGCCGCCGCCAGCACCGCCGCCAAGAACAACGCCTTGCTGGCCCTGGCTGCGCAGATTCGCGCCCATGCGGGCGAGCTGAAGGCGCGCAACGAGGCCGATGTGATGGCCGCCGAGCGCCACGGCCTGGCTGCTCCCATGGTCGATCGCCTGCGCCTGACCGACAAGGTCATCGAGACCATGGCCGAGAGCTGCGAACAGGTCGCCGCCCTGCCCGACCCGACCGGTGAGATCACCAACGTGCGCCGCCGCCCCACCGGCATCAGCGTAGGCCAGATGCGCGTGCCCATCGGCGTGTTCGGCATGATTTACGAGAGCCGCCCCAACGTCACCATTGAAGCCGCGTCGCTGGCCATCAAGAGCGGCAACGCCTGCGTGCTGCGCGGCGGCTCCGAGGCTATCCACTCCAATCTGGCGCTGTGGAAACTGGTGCAAGCCGCCCTCACCCAGGCCGGCCTGCCCGCCAACGCCGTGCAATTGGTGCAGACCACCGACCGCGTGGCCGTGGGCCAACTGATCACCATGCCGCAATACGTGGACGTGATCATCCCGCGCGGCGGCAAGGGCCTGATCGAGCGCATCAGCGCCGAAGCCCGCGTGCCCGTCATCAAGCACCTGGATGGCAACTGCCACACCTATGTGGACAGCGAGGTGGACCTGGACCTGGCCGTGAAGGTGACCGACAACGCCAAGACCCAGAAGTACAGCCCCTGCAACGCCACCGAGTCGCTGCTGGTGCATGTGAAGCAGGCCGAGTCCTTCCTGCCCAAGATCGGCGCCGTATTCGCCACCAAGGGGGTGGAAATGCGCTGCGACCTGCGCGCCAAGTCCGTGCTGGGCAAGGTGGACGGCGCCAAGGTGGTCGATGCCACCGAGCAGGACTGGTACGAGGAATACCTTGCACCGGTGATCGCCGTGAAGGTGGTGGACTCGCTGGACGAAGCCATCGCCCACATCAACCAGTATGGCTCGCACCACACCGACGCCATCCTGACGACCAATCACCCGAACGCCATGCGCTTCCTGCGCGAGGTGGACTCGTCGAGCGTGATGATCAACGCCTCGACGCGCTTTGCCGACGGCTTCGAGTACGGTCTGGGCGCCGAGATCGGCATCAGCACCGACAAGTTCCACGCGCGTGGCCCGGTCGGTCTGGAAGGACTGACCTCGCTGAAGTACGTGGTGCTGGGCCAGGGCGAAGTGCGCAGCTGATCTGCCCCTCACCCTGAGCTGAAGCGAGCCCGGCGCCCTGCCGGGCTCTTTGTTTTGAAGACACCGCTGCCATGCTCGACCTCACCCTCAGCAACGTGAGCCTGATGCTGCTGGCCTCGGCCGGCGCCGGGCTGGTGGACGCCATCGTGGGCGGCGGCGGGCTCATCATCGTGCCCGCGCTGTTTGGCCTGTTCCCGCAGGCCGTGCCGGCCACGCTGCTGGGCACCAACAAGGCGGCGTCCATCTGGGGCACGGGTTGGGCGGCGCTGCAGTACGCCCGGCGTGTGAAACTGCCCTCGGCCCGCTTAATGGGGGCCATCGTGGCCGCCATGCTGGGCGGCTTGCTCGGCGCCTGGCTGGCCACCTTGATCCCGGCCACGCGCTTTCGGGTGGCGCTGCCGTTTGTGCTGGCCGCCGTGTGGGTCTACACCCTGTGGCGCAAGGACCTGGGCCATCACCACGCGCCCCACTGGTCGGCGCGCGGCGAGGTGCTGATCGCCACTGGCATCGGTGGGCTCATCGGCTTTTACGATGGCGTGTTCGGCCCGGGCACCGGCAGCTTCTTTGTGTTCGCACTGGTGCGCCTGCTGGGCTGGGACTTCCTGCATGCCAGCGCCGCCGCCAAGCGCCTGAACTTCGCCACCAATGTGGCCGCCCTGGCCTGGTTCATTCCGCACGGGCACGTGGTGTGGGCGCTGGCCCTGCCAATGGCGGTGGCCAATGTGGCTGGCAGTGCCGTGGGCACCCACCTGGCGCTCAAGCACGGGGCCGGCTTTGTCCGCGTGGCCTTTCTCTTGGTGGTCGGCGCCCTCATCCTGAAGACCGGGCTGAATGCGTGGCAGATGCTGTGACGCCGCGGGGCGAGGTGGCCGCCGCCGCATCGTCCGTTTCAACGGGCATCCTCAGTATTTAACAAACGCTATCGACACCATCGAATCAGTTGACTGGACCCATGACCTATCGTTGGCAACAATGAGAACCATTCTCAAACAAGAACCCGTCTGACAAAGGAGTCCACCATGGCCAAAACCGCAACCTTCGGCGTGATGCACGTGATCACCGCCTTCAGCGTGACCTACGCCATGACGGGCAGCATCACCATCGCTGGCGTTGTCACCTTCGTCGAGCCCGTGGTGAACACGGTGATGCACTACTTCTTCGACAAGTACTGGGATCACCCGCGTGCCCAGGCCGCTCGCCAGGCCATCGCCCGCGTGATGCAGCAGATCACCCCACACCGAACGCGCCAACAAAAAGACCCCGAAGCGGGGCGCGCTGTCGGGGCCTGAGACGGCGGGTTCACGCCCACCAGACGGCAGACACGCCCGGGCACATGCCTGGGCGATGTCTGATGCGTGAGATTTACTTTTCCACGAACGCGCGTTCGATCACATAGTCGCCCGCCACGCCTTGCGAGGGCGAGATCTGGAAACCACGGGCATCCAGGATCTTGCACAGGTCGGCCAGCATCGAGGGGCTGCCACACATCATGGCGCGATCGGTGGCCGGGTTCAGCGGCTGCAGGCCCAGGTCGGCAGCCATCTTGCCGTTTTCGATCAGGTCGGTCAGGCGGCCCTGGTTGCGGAAAGGCTCACGGGTCACCAGCGGGTAATAGATCAGCTTGTCGCGGATCAGCTCGCCCAGCAGTTCGTGGTCGGGCAAATCGTGGGTGATGTAGTCGTGGTACGCCAGCTCGGACACCGTGCGCACGCCGTGCACCAGGATCACCTTCTCGAACTTTTCGTAGGTGTAGGGGTCCTGGATGATGCTCATGAACGGGGCCAGGCCGGTGCCGGTGCCGAACAGGTACAGGTTCATCGCGGGCTTGAGGTCGTCCACGACCAGGGTGCCCACGGCCTTGCGGCTAACCAGCAGTTTGTCGCCCACCTTCAGGTGTTGCAGGCGCGAGGTCAAGGGGCCGTCCTGCACCTTGATCGACAGGAACTCCAGATGCTCTTCGTAGTTGGCGCTGGCAATGGAGTAGGCGCGCATCAGGGGCTTGCCGTCCACTTCCAGGCCGATCATCACGAAGTGGCCGCTGGCAAAACGCAGCGCCGGGTCGCGGGTGGTCTTGAAGCTGAACAGCGTGTCGTTCCAGTGGTGAACGTAGGTGACGGTCTCTTGATTGAACGCGGCCATGTTGGTTGATCCTGACGAAAACCCTGAATTGTCCCTCAGATCGTCACGCGAACGTCATCTGACCCCGTGCTTTTGGGGCCTTTGAGCTGGCATAAGCTATGCTCAAAAAGTCATAAAAAACATCGTCTTGCACCGTCATGTCACAGGTTCCCCGCACCGCACTGGTCGTTTTCTCGGGAGGCCAGGACTCCACCGCCTGCCTGGCCTGGGCTTTGGCACGCTACAGCCACGTCGAAACCATCGGCTTTGACTACGGCCAGCGCCACAAGGTCGAGCTCGACTGCCGCGGCCGCATCCGCACCGAACTGGCGCAAGCCTTTCCGGAGTGGGCGCCACGTCTGGGCGAAGATCATCTGCTCGATTTGGGTCTGCTGGGCCAGATCTCCGACACTGCGCTGACCGAATCGCGCGCCATCGAGATGCAGGCCAACGGCTTGCCCAACACCTTTGTGCCGGGGCGCAACCTGCTGTTCCTGAACTTTGCAGCCGCACTGGCCTATCGCCGCGGCGCCTCGGTGCTGGTGGGGGGCATGTGCGAAACCGACTACTCCGGCTACCCGGACTGCCGTGACAACACGCTCAAGGCCTTGCAGGTGGCGATCAGCCTGGGGCTGGACAGCCCCATGACGATCGAAACCCCACTGATGTGGTTGACCAAGGCGCAAACCTGGGCACTCAGTGAGACACTGGGCGGACAGGCCCTCAACGACCTGATCATTGAGCACACCCATACCTGCTACCTGGGCGACCGCAGTCAACGGCACGCCTGGGGGTATGGCTGTGGGCATTGCCCTGCTTGTGAACTGCGTCGTGAGGGCTACGCACAATACCAACACGACAAAGGGAATGCATGAGCACCACACAGATCATCTTGCTGGCCTTGGGCGCGGTCCTGCTGTTCTGGGTCGTCGGGGCCTACAACCGCATGGTGCGCATGCGCAACGAGATCGGCAACGCCTTTGCGCAGATCGATGTGCAACTCAAACGCCGGCATGACCTGATCCCCAATCTGGTCGAGGTCGCACGCAAGTACCTGGAACACGAGCGCGAGACGCTGGAACGTGTGACCGCCGCGCGTGCACAAGTCATGGCAGCCACCGACATGGTCAAGTCCCACCCGAACCAGAGCGGCCCGATCAAAAGCCTGAGTCTGGCCGAAGGCGTTCTGGGCAGTGCCTTGGGTCGCTTCCAGGCGGTGGTGGAGTCCTACCCGGAGCTCAAGGCCGACCAGCAGATGGCCGATCTGCGCGAGGAGCTGATCCACACCGAAAACAAGGTGGCGTTTTCGCGCCAGCTGTTCAACGACGTCACGCTGGACTACAACAACGCGATCCACCAGTTCCCGACCAATCTGCTCGCCGGCCTGTTCAGCTTCCAGACGGCAGAGATGCTGCGCTCGACCTCCTCCGAGGCCGAGCGCGCTCCGGTGAAAGTCAGTTTCTGACCGCAGGGGGCCATGCGTTTTCGTCAGCACCAAGGCGCCGCCCAGACACGCACCCTCCAGCTCATGCTGTGGTTTGGCGTGCTGGTGGTGGCGCTCACCCTTGCCATCAACCTGCTGCTGGCCTTGCTCTACAAGGCCCTGGTGCCTGTCAGCATCGGCTTCCCCAACCTCTTCTTCGAGACCAACACGGCGGTGGTGCTGCTGTTTGTGGTGGGCGGCGCCATCGTGGAGACCCAGCGCCTGCGTGCGGGAGGAGGTGAGCGGGTGGCGCATTGGCTGGGTGCCGTCGAAGTCACCGACCCCGATGACGCCCTGGAGCGGCGCCTGCTGAACGTGGTCGACGAAATGGCGATCGCCAGCGCTCAACCGGTGCCACGTGTGTTCGTGATGCGCCGAGAAGATGCCATCAATGCCTTCGTGGCGGGATGGGGTGCCGATGACATCGCCCTCACCGTGACACGGGGTGCGCTGGAGCGCCTCAATCGCGCCGAGTTGCAAGGTCTGGTGGCCCATGAGTTTGGCCACATCAAGGAAGACGACCTGCCCCTGAGCATGCGCATGCTGGCCCTGGTGTGGGGCTTGTCGCTCATCCACGGTTACGGCCAGAGTCTGATGCGCCCCAACCATGAAGGCCAAGTCAACCCGCTGACATGGTTGGTCGGGTTGGTGTTGACCGCTGCGGGATGGATGGGCTGGCTGGCTGGCCGTATCCTGCAGGCGGCCATCTCACGCCAGCGCGAGTTCCTCGCCGATGCCAGCGCCATCCAGTTCACCCGCACGCGCGATGGCTTGGGCAATGTGTTGCGCAAAATCTGGCACGACCAGAAGCTGCTGGCGGGACGCATGCAGCATCCCGCGGCTGAAATGGTTGCAGCCATGCTCATGCACGAGCCTGGACAAACCCATTTGCTCGCCTGTCATCCGCGCCTGAGTGAACGCATCCGGCGCGTCTGCGGGACGGTTTTGCCCCCGCTGCCCGCACGCCTGTTGCGCGAAGACGTGTCCGAGCCCCGGCGTCCTCGCCTGGCCTCTTTGCCCGAGGGCGCTCTGGCTGCCGATGCCGCAGTGGCCTGGGGTGGCTCGGTCTCACCCGGGCCCTCGGGAGGCGCCCAGCATGATCTGATTCAGGCCCACAGCGAGGGTTGGCAAGCCCGCGCACATGCTGACCGTGAGAGCCTTGCCCGACTTCAACGCCTGCAAGGACCGACCGAGCAACGCCTGCTGCTTCTGGCCTTGATGATGGACGCGGGCAACGCCTCGGAGCGCCGCTGGTGGGAGGTGCGCTGCCAGGCCTTGACGCACGGTGCCCGGATTTTGGAAGACGTGCAATCGCTGCTCCCCCAGCACCGCATGCCCGAATTCGAGCGCGTGACGGCCCAGTTGGCATCGGCACCGATTGAAGCCCGACGCCAGGTGGTGCAGGACGCCCGTGAACTGCTGCGCGCCGACGGCCGCATCAGTCCTCGCGACCGACTGTGGTGGCTGACCCTGCGACATCGCCTCAACGGACAACCGGGCGGCGCGCCCCTGATTTTGCCAGTCACCCACCATCATGCCGACATCGCGACACTGCCGGACGCCGATCGCAGCCACGTCTCCGCCCTGAGCTCCTATCTGGCGCGCTTCATTCCGATGCCGGAGCGCGCAGATGGCGTACACCCCGCTTCGCAGGTCTGGTACGACCAGGTGATGCAACGCTGCGGCGAAGACACCGCGGCGAGCTTGATGCCCACGCCCCCTGATGCGGATGGCCTGGTACATGCCTTGTCGGCGGTACAGGAATTGAGTTGGGTGTTGCGCGCGATTTTGGTGAAAGCCTGGGTGGAAGAAGCTTTCAACCACAGCCCTCAGGGCTTGCTCAGCGACGACAGCGCCGATGCCTTGCGCATGTGTGCATGCCTGCTCGACACGCCCTTGCCCCCTATGTTGGAGGCACACTACCGCGCCACTCGCTGAGCAGCGCGGCAGTCAAGTCCGATCAGCCCTTGGTCAGCCCAAGCAGACCATTGCGGAGATCGGCCGGTGCGCCTTGACCAATGTACATGCGCATGTAGATCTGGTAGGCCAGTTCGTCCTTGATGACCAGCGGCTTGCCATCCACTTCGTTGAGCGATTTCCCATTGTGAGTGGCCAACCAGCCACGGCCGGGCACCCAATCCAGGTTCACCACATCGCCCTTGACGACTTCCTTGACGTTGGCGTACGCGGCGCCGATCTGCCCGATCGGGCCAATCAGACGCTTGAATTCTTCCTCGGTGGCAGCCTCCTTGAAGTCGGCCAGGAAGATGCGCGTGATCGTGGACGATGTGAACCGACGCAAGATGTTGAGCTGGATGCGACGCACGCCATCGAGCTTGTAGATGGCATCGGGCGAGGACATCTTCTCGGGCAGATACAAGGCCGTGACGTCGGCCTTGAAGTAGCCGCGCTTGCGCACGGCAGAGCCATTGAGCACCAGCTTTTGGCCGTAGGCGGTCACGGTCGGGGCCAGATCGACCCCCTCCAAGGACGCTTGCTGAGCCATGGCCGGTGCGGCCCAAGGCAGGAGCGTCGAAACCGCTGCACCCATGGTCAACTGGCGACGCAGGGTGTTGATGGCTTCCGGCTTTTGACGTTCATCGTGCATGGGTCATACCTCCAGACAGAAAGGGGGCAAGATCACAGGGGCTTGGAAATGGTCAGCCAGAAGGCCTGACCTTCGGTGCGGTTCTTGGCACCGAATTCCTTGATGAACTTGCCTTCGATCAGCATTTCACCGCCGTTCATCAACCAGGCGACGGCAGGGCCGATGGCGTTGACGCTGGCCTTGTTGCCCTGCTGGTCCGCCAGCATTTTCTGCGTCATCGCATTGGCCAGGGTCGGCGCCGGAGTCAGGGTGTCCGCTTGAAGCTGTCGCACGAAGTAACCCTGCACGCCAACGCGAATGTCCTCCGACACGAAGGCCATCGCCTGCCAGTCAAAGTTGAAGATCTTGCCGCTGTAATAGCCCGTGTCCTTGTTGCGGGTGTTGAACGACATCACGGCACGGCCGCCCAGGTCCCAGCCATCGCCGATGAAAGCGTATTGCACGGACGGACGGAAGGTGTAGTAGTCGCCGAAGCCCGTGTTCACGCGCTGAGTGGCCTTGAAGTCGCCCAGGGGCATCACGACGGTCGGTGCAAAGGTGACCGACTGGTGATCCCCGATTTCCCAGTGCATGACCGGCGAAATCTCCAGGTCAGCAATGCCAGTTTCGGAGCCGCTCATTCCTGCGGCCACCGAAGACAGGCCCGCCAGCCCGTCCACAGTGGCGTTACCAGTCGTCAGGCCGAAAGTCGCCTTACGCTTTACGATAGGCAGCATGGCGGTCACGCCCACGTTGGCACCCAAAAAATGATGGCTGCTGATGTAGGTCAAGCGAGGCAAAACGGCATAGGTGTCGGCGTCAATAGACACCTTGGCACGGTAAGCCGGGTTCACATAATTGGTCAGTTGCTTACCATCGTTGCCTTTGATCTTGTCAGCGTGGTACTTCACCATCGGTGCCTGGAAGTACAAACCTGGCACCACGGGCGTGGTCATGTCGCTGCCACCGATACCGGCGGAGTAACGTTGGTTACCGTTTTCAGCGGCCATGGCGCTGGTGGCAGCGGCCAGGGCCAGCACCAGGGCAGACGCCTTCAGCGGGGCGCGGTAGAACGACGAGGCAGAAGAGGAACGGGGCATTGTGACTCCTTGGTACACGGGATCAAGTCTGTGAGTCGCAAATGGGGACGGATGTCTGATCACCCCCCTTTGCGGGATGAGCCAACTTTGCCTTGAGAACTTACGTCTGGGCACAAAGCCTGCTGTATGGGCGCAACAAAAAATCACGGTTTTGCGCGAACTTGTGACAATTTCGCAGCAGATCCAGGGTAAACCCTCGTCGGGTTATTCGCCCTCGCCAAACTTGTCGTTGATCAGCGCCAGCAAGGCCTTCATGGCCTCCTCTTCTTTCGGGCCGTCGCACTCGATTTCCACGGTGCTGCCGAGGCCGGCAGCCAGCATCATCACGCCCATGATGCTTTTGGCATTGACGCGGCGGTCGTTGCGGCTCATGAACACTTCACAGGGAAAGCTGCTGGCCAGCTTGGTGAGTTTGGCCGAGGCACGGGCGTGCAGGCCCAGCTTATTGCTGATGTTGGCGGTGGTCTTGATCATGGCTGGTAGGTTGGCTGGCCTGGTTTTGCGGCCGACTGGAGGCAATCTGCATGACACCCTGGGTGCCGCCAGCCAGGGCGCGCGTGACCAGCGTGTCAAGGGGTTCGCTGGCGTAGTTGAGGGCGCGCCACAGCATGGGCACATTGACCCCGGTGATCACTTTCACCTGCTGTCCGTCTGCCAGGCGTTGAACGGTGTTGCAGGGGGTAGCACCGAACACATCGGTGAGGATCAAGACTTCACCACGGGCGTCGGAGCTCTGCGCCATCCCCAGCAGGACACGCGCCTGTGCCTCCAACTCCTCGCATGGCAGGTTGGGCGGCACATCCAGCGCTTGCAAGTGCTGCGCCATTTCAGGAAAACAGTGTCCGGCGGCCAGCTTCAGGGCTGAGGCCAGGGGGGCGTGCGCGATGATGAACAGGCCGGGCATGAGACAGACGGTGAGAGATCAACCAGGGAACTGAAAACCGTCCCGAAAGGACGACTCCGCATCTTGCGCCGTGCCATGTGGTTCTGTCCCGCCTGAACCGACCGGACGCGACACCGACGCCTGAAAAATCTGCAGGCCGTGGGCAAAATGCCACGCGGTGACGCGCATGTCCAGGGGCCTGCCCCAGCCATCGACACGTCGCGCCTGGAAGCGCCACCCTTTCGCTTGTGGCTGCGGCGTCATGCCCAGCACCTGCACAGCCCCCAGTGGGGTCACGCTCACCGGGGTTGTGCCACCCGCCATCTGGCTGGCAGCCTGCAAGTTGTCTTGCATGACACGCGCCAGGGCGGCCAAGGTCGGCCCCACGTCGGTCACTTCCTTGACCTGCACACGGCTGAGGGCCCAAGTCGTCTCGCCCGTCTGGCAGGACCACATCTGCATGGGCAAGGGCTGCGCCATGCCGGGCAGGGAAACGGTGCGTGTCACGAGGTCAGGCTGACAAGGGAACATCGCCCGCAGACCGTGCGCTTCTGCTGGACGCAGCTCACGCCAGTCGAGCGCGGGGGAGCAGGCACTCAGCGCCAAGAGTCCCAAAAGCCAGCCCAAGTGACGGCCGCGTGGGGATGCCTTGCGGGCCCCATGTACTGCGCTGCGCATGCCTCCGCCCCCGTCAGCTGGCGGACTGGCTCAACAACTGCCCCAGCAGCTTGTGCATGGCATCGAAATCAGGTTCGCCCACGTAGCGCTTGACCACCTTGCCCTCGCGGTTGATCACCAAGGTGGTGGGGGTGAGTTGCACATCCCCGAAAGCCTTGGCAAGACTGCCATCGTGGTCAATGGCCACACGAAACGGAAGCTGACGCGTTTGCGCGAATTGCATGACGTAAGCGGGCGGATCGTAGGACATGGCGACAGCCAGCGTCTCCAACCCCTGCGACTGAAAGCGCTGGTGGGTGGCCACGATCTGCGGCATTTCCTTGACACATGTGGTGCAACTGGTGGCCCAGAAGTTGAGCACGGTCACTTTGCCTTTGAACACGCTTGTGCGATGCTGGCTGCCATCCAGCTGGGTGAAGGGCAAATCCGGCAAATCGGAGCGGGTGCCTGAGAAGCAGGCACTCAACAGCACAGGCAGGCCCAGGATCAACAGACGGCGGCTCATCGGCATGGGTGTCACCACAGCAAGCAGAAAGGAAACATCATGAAACGTCGCAGTGTATTGTCATCTGCCGGGGTCTGGTGCCTCGGTCTGGTCACCCTGCCTGCAACAGGGTGGGCGGCGGCCTTCAGCAGCAAGGATGCCACGGCTGCCTTGCGGGCGGCCCTCGACAAGGGGGCAGAGGTGGCCGTGTCTCAACTGGGGGCGCACAACGGCTTTTTGACCAACGAGCGGGTGCGCATCGATCTACCCTCCCCTCTGGATCAGGCCGCCCCACTGTTGCAGGCCATGGGAAGGGGCAAGCAGCTGCAGCAACTCACCGAAGCGATGAACCATGCCGCCGAGCAGGCCGTGGCGTTGGCTCGCCCACTGTTGAGCAAGGCGATCAAGGACATGAGCGTGCAGGACGCGGTCGGTATCTTGCAAGGCGGTGACAACGCGGTCACGGCGTACTTTGCCCGCAAGACACGTGAACCGCTGACGGTGCAGTTCCAACCAGTGGTGAACAGGTCTCTGGAGAAGCTGTCGGTCACCCAGCGTTACAACGATCTGGCCGGCAAGGCGCAGCAGTTTGGCCTGCTCAAGGGTCAGGGGGCAACCTTGCAAGATCACGTCACCGGCAAGGCACTGGACGCCTTGTACATGGTGATCGGCGAAGAAGAGCGCAATATCCGCCAGGATCCGGTCGGCACAGGCAGCGCTTTGCTCAAGAAGGTCTTTGGGGCGTTGTGACCTCGGCAGGCTTGGGCTTGCGCTCCAGCTTTTCCACGTGCGGATCGGCCCAGGAGCCGGTGATCATGAACTCCTGGGTGCTGGCATCGGCCACCTGTTTGCGCAGCAGATACTGTGCGATGAAGGTGCCAATGCCAATGACCGGATTGATGGCGGCATAGGCCAGCGACGCCGCCTCGGCGTTGATTTGCGGCACCACGAACACGTGCAGGCTCTGCGTTTCCTGAGCCAGATCGGCCTGCCCCTCCATCAGCACGATCGCCTGCACCCCGCGCATGCGCAGGTTGCGCGTGGCCGCCACACCCTGCGTGACCTTGACGTCACCATCGATGGCATCAAAGGCAAAGCCTTGCTGGAAGAGATCGCGGAAATCCAGGGTCAGGCGGCGAGGGAGGGACTGCAGGCTCAAGACACCCAGGAGTTTGGCCATGCCAGGATCGGCCTTGAGGAACTGTCCGCTGTTGATCTGCACCTTGATGTCCCCGGACATCGTCAATGGATCGGGCTCCAGGGGTGAACCCAGCCAGTTGACCTGCCCGGTGAGTTGGCCCTTGCCACCTCGCAGCGTTTGCGGCAGACCCAAGCGGGTGAGCAGGGCCCCGCTGTCGCGCAGGTCCAGGGTGAAGCCAAAGGCCGATCGCGGTCGACCCGGGGTGCCCAGCGCAGCCCAGTTGCCGGAGGCGTCCAACTGGGCTTCGGGCGTGCTCAGGCGCAAGCGATGAAGGCGCCATTCGGGCAGCGCGCCCTTGCCCGCCACGGGCACCAAGCGGTTGAGTGCCTCCACCTCCAGGCGCCCCAGCGCAAGGCCGCGCCATTCAAACTGATCGATCTGGATGTCCAGCGCCGGCAGTTCGGTGGCCGCCTCCCCCGACAGCATCTGCGCGGTGGCCTGGGTCTGCAAGGCTTGCGCGTCAGCGTTGGGAATGGACAAACGAGACAGACGAGCGGTCAACCGTGTGGAGGAGGGGCCTGCGATCAAGGGGGATTTGTCGGCGGTTCTGTCCGGGGCCCATTCCACCTGGCCCGCCACCTGATCGGCACTGAGCTGCAATCGCCAGACCTGAGGGCTGGGATGGGCCAGGGTGGCAGAGACGTCCTTGAGCGTGCGTTGACGGAATGTCAGTGCACCGGTCTGGATGCTCACGGTATCGGGCAGGCCATCGGCCAAGCTGACCGGCGCACTGCCCTCCGAGCCACCGCGGAAGCTCTGCACCACCGGCAACCAGGTGTCCAGATCGAGTGCGGGGCTCTGCCACTGGGCCACCACCCCCTTGGCGGGCAATGACGGCAGCGCAGTGGACTGCCCCGGCGCGGCTTGTGTCAGGCTGATGAGTCCGCGCAGGACACGTGCCTCGGCGCCGCTCACATCGCGACGCAGGTCCACGCGCACGCGCGGCATGAGCGCCGGGGTCATCGCCAGCGACTGTGGGTTGCCGACGTCCACGATGATCGCATCCTGCTCACCACGCTCCCCCTCGGTCCGATAGGTCACCGACAAGGGCCACAGGGCACTGGCTGGCTTGGTCAGCGGCGCTGGCAGTGTTGCGCTGATGCCTTGCAGACTGGCGTTCACCTGGACCTCGGTGCGCGCGCCAGCCGCCACGCTCACGCTCACCGGCGTCTCGCCAGACAGGTGGTTGGCCAAGCGGGCCAGAGCAGGGTACTCCTGGGCCTGCCTCAGCCCTTCGGCGGACATGGTCCCTCGGGCCGCGAAGCGCACCACACCGTCGGAGCCACGCTTGCCCTGCACCACCATGTCCTGCCCCCAGACACGGGTGCGCGCCTGGACGTCCAGCTTCGACTCGGTCAGCGCAATGGTGCCGCGCAACGCGGCGAAGGCCGGAATAGCAGGGCTCAGTCGCATGCCCGCCTGATCCTTGTCCGTCAAGGTGACCAGGCCTTGGATGCGGGTGTCTTCCCCTCGGTTCAGCGGAATGTCCAGGGAGAGTTGCAACGCCCCCCTGCCACTGCCACGCGCAGCGCTGAGCGCCCCCCCGGTCCACTCACCGACCGGCGACGTTGCCAGGAATCGCAACAGGTCGTCCATGGGACCAGCCCCGCGCCCCTGAATGGTCAGGTGCGGATCGTCAGCGCCCATGTCATCGATGCGCCCCGAGACCTCGTTGAGCGCAAAGCGCCCGGAGCCGATGGTGCCGAGTTGCGCGCGCGCGTTGTCGATCAGCATGCGCTGCCCCTCGAAACGCAGCATGCCCTCCAAGGCGGTGAACGCAGGCCAGAACCCCGTGGGCGCGTCCGCGGCCACCCCCATCAAGGCTGGCGGCACATAGTCCATGACGACCTGACGGACCGGCACCCGTACACGGAACCGCCCGCCCACATCGTCCTTGAATGGGAAGGCGTTCAGATCCCCCTTGACCTCGAAAGTCACATCCTCCGCGTGACCGCTGCGAAACGCCTGCCGCACGTAGTCGCGGGTATCCGGGGGGATGCTCAAGGGCAGGTAGCGCCACACCCGGGTGGCCTCACCGCGCGCCAGGCGCCCAGTCATGTCCAGCACACCAGGCAGATGTGACATGGCCTGCCCCTGAGCATTGCGCTCACCGGCTTTGGCCGTTCGCCAGGAGGCCTCCAGCTCACCTTCTGCGTCCGCGTTGGCAAAGCTGGCTTTGCTCACGCGCACGGACCAGTCTGCGGGCGCAGCCCCCCCGCCCCCGGGCTGCCTGGACCACTCCACTCGCGCATCGAGCCGATCCAGCGGAATCCGGGGCTCCTCGAACACGCCAGGAAACGACAACCACCCCTGCTTCATGGCCAGATCCGCTCGCCCACCGGCGTCGGTGGCAGACACCATGACATCCGCCTGTGCCAGCCCGGGTCGCATGCCCTCACGGGACTCTGCCAACCCCAGTCCCTGAACACGGGCCTTGACGCGATAGCGCGAAGGCGCGGTGGCAGCGCCCTCCCAGCTCAGATCCAGGTCGGACACCACCCCTTGCGGGGCCAGCTCCTGCAAAAGTTGACGATGCGCGAGCGCCAAGGGCAAGCGATCGGCCACGCGCGCCAACAGAGCCAGGTCCAGATGCTCTGCCTGCGCCTGGCCACCACGCGTCTGATGCCAAGCCTTGGCCACATCCACCAAGGGGTCGGATGCATGCCGCCACACCAAACGCCCCTCGCTGGCGGGCCACGACAGTCCATCCGTGAGCTCAAACGCCAGCTGCTCAAATGCCAGTCCAGTCTGGTCTGCCCGATGATCCAGGCTCAGGCGTCCCGTCAGACGGCGAAAACTCAGTGGCGCCAACTCCGGCGCCAGGCGCACATCGACCCCCTGGAGCGCCAGTTGCAGCGCACCACCGGCCAGGCGCCCGTCACGCAAACTCAGCTCCGCCCGCACGGCGCCCTGTCCGCCACGCACCTCGACTGGCAGATCGACGTGACGCTGCAAGGTCTGCACGGTCACATGAGGCATGTCCAGCACCCAGGACCCGGTCCAACGCTGCCACTGGCTGGGACGGGTGAGCGTGGGCCACCAGCTTTGCCACCACCGGGCCTGCTCGCCCAAAGCCCAAAGAGGCTGGCGCATGCGCATGTTCAAACGCAACGCCTGGCCAAACTCCGACGGCGGCGTCGCAGTCAGGCTCAATTCATGGTGGCGTCGACCCAGCCCAAGGCCATGGCGCAATGCCACCTCCACCCCCTGCAGCCGCAAGGTGGGACGGCCGCGGAGCTCGTCAGTCCAGCGGACACTGCCCCCGCGAATCCGAATGAGGGATTGCGACAACACCCAATCGGCCCCCGCCGACGTGCCATCCGCTCCCGAAGGCTGGCTCGACACACGCAGGCCCGCCACATGCAACTGCCCCTGGCGGTCGCGACGCACATCCAGATCCGGACGCAGCAACTCCAGGCGATCCAGACGCACCTCGCCCGCCCACAGCGCCTGAGGTGACAAGGTGGCCAACGACACCCGTGCCGACACCTCCGGCAAGGACAAGGCCACCTGCCCCCGATCGTCCAACAGTTCGACTTGCCGCAGGCTCAGCACCGGCCACATGCCATCGGCATGCCCCTGCAAAGCGCCAATGCGCACCGTCACCCCTAATGCCCGCGTGGCTTGTTCGGCAACGTCCTGCCGCCAGTCTCCAATACGGGGCAGAATCTGAAATAGCAACACCGCCCACGCCACGGCCGCCAGCAACAACACCGCCCCCATCAAGCTCAAGCCCATGCGGACCACGCGTCGAGTGGCCAGCCCCATGATCAGGGCAGAGGACCACAAGGGATGGTGTCGCCGGGGCACAGCGCTCGGTGAATGCTCAGGAGAAGCAGGAGTTTCAGACATGGATCAGACAGTTCATCCGTCGAACCACCTACAACGTGGCCTGACTGCTGCTCTACCATTGCCAGTACAGCCCCAGGGATCGACAACCGATAACCCTAGCACAGACCTCTTCGCCGGCGACACGGTCCATGATTGATTTCCCATTCGATGCGGTACCGACCGCCACCCCTGCGGCCCACTCCCGCTACGTCCAACGTGTCCGCCGCCGCTACGCCGACGAGATCACCCGGTTCGCCCAGACGGCTCCCAGCACGCCCCGCACCGCCGAGATCACGACCCTGATCGACCATCTGCGTGAGCAAGGGCGCGAGTTGGGCTCGGCCCTGCGCGTGGCCCGCCACCTCGTCATGGAACGCCTGGCATGCCTGGACGTCGAAGGCGGCGCCCCCATGCTGGAGATCACCGCCTCCGTGACCGAGTTGGCTGAAGTCACGCTGGACCACGCTCTGGCCGCCGCCGAAGCCGAGCTCGACCTCAAACACGGCGCCCCCCTCGACGCCAACGGCCAGCGCATCGACATGTGGGTCATCGGCATGGGCAAGCTCGGTGGGCGGGAACTGAACGTTTCTTCCGACATCGACCTCATCTACGTCTACGAAGACGAGGGCCACACCACAGGCATCGAAGACGGCGGCGTGGTGCGCGGTCGCATCACCGCCCATGAATACTTCAGCCAGGTGGCCCGCCGGCTGTCCACCCTGATCGGCGACACCACCGAAGACGGCTTCGTCTTCCGCGTCGATCTGGCCCTGCGCCCCAACGGCAACTCCGGCCCCTCCGTGGTCAGCATGGGGATGCTGGAGGAGTACTTCCTCGTTCAGGGTCGTGAATGGGAGCGCTTTGCCTGGCTCAAGAGCCGCATCATTGCGCCCCGGCGCGCCATGCCCGGCGGCGAACACCACCAGCGTGCCCTCGCCCTGCGCGATCTGGTCATGCCCTTCGTCTTCCGCCGTTATCTTGACTACGGCGTGTTCGAAGGGCTGCGGCAACTGCACCGCAAGATCCGTGACGAGGCCACCCGACGCGCCGCCGGCCGCCCCGAGCGCGCCAACGACGTCAAACTGGCCCGCGGCGGCATCCGCGAAATCGAGTTCACCGTGCAATTGCTGCAGGTGGTACGCGGCGGCCAGTTCCCGGAAATCCGCACCCGCTCCACCCTCAAGGCGCTGCCTCGCCTGGCGGCTCGCGGCCTGATTCCCGCCGACAAGGCCGAGAAACTGGCCGAGGCCTACACCTTCCTGCGCCGCATCGAGCACCGCATCCAGTTCCTCGACGACCAGCAGACCCACATGCTGCCCACTGAGGATGCCGACCTCGCCTGGATCGCCAACAGCCTGGGGATCCTCCCCCGCGAACAAGGCAGCGCCGACCGCCCCGAGTGCCGCTCCAGCACCTGCCAAATGCTCGAAGCCCTGTGCAATGTGCGCGAGTTTGTGGCCACCGAATTCGATGCCCTGCTCCACGACGGCCGCGATTCCAAAGCCACCGGCTGCAAGGGCTGTGGTGGGCCACCGCTGCCCGTGGACAGCGAAGAGTTCCTCGCCAAATTGCCGGAAGACCTGGCGCCATACGTACGCCAGTTCGCCCTGCACAGCAAGGTCGCCTTGCTGTCCGATGCGGCCAAGCTGCGTCTGGCCAAACTGATTGGCCGCGCCACCAAGGCTGCCCTGGACGCCCCCGAGGGCCCGGACGGCGCGCCGTGCATGAGTACCGACACCGTGCGCCACTTTGTGGACTGGCTGACACCCCTGCTGCGCCGCGACAGCTACCTGGCCCTGCTCGACGAACGCCCCGAGGTGCTCAACCGCCTGTTGCGCCTGCTGGGCCTGGCCAAGTGGCCCATGCAGTACCTGCTGCGCCACCCCGGCGTCATCGACGAGCTGGCCGACCCGCGCCTGCTGGACAGCCGTTTTGACGCTGCGGCCTACCAGCGCGACCTCGAAGACCGCCACACCGCCTGGGTTCGCGCGGGTCAGGCCGACGAAGAAGCCTTGCTCGACACGCTGCGTCGCGCCCACCACGCCGAAGTGTTCCGCACCCTGGTGCGAGACGTCGAGGGCACGCTCACCGTCGAGCAGGTGGCCGACGACCTCTCCGCCCTGGCCGACGCCACCTTGGCCGTCACCATCAAGTGGGCGTGGAGCTACCTCCAGCAACGCCCGGGCAAGCAAGGCCGCTACGCCGTGGGTCGCCAGCCTCACTTTGCTGTCATCGCCTACGGCAAGCTCGGCGGCAAGGAACTGGGCTATGGCAGCGACCTGGACGTCGTCTTCCTGTTCGACGAAACCCAGGATGCACCTGACCCCCAGGCCGGACCGGACACCCCCAGCGCCATCGACGCCTACCTGCTGTTCGCCCGCAAATTGGTCACCTGGCTGACCCTGCGCACCTCGGCGGGCGAGCTGTTCGACATCGACACCGCGTTGCGCCCGAACGGCAACTCCGGCCTGTTGGTCACCAGCTTCCACGCCTTCGACGACTATCAGCGCCAGCGCGGCAGCAACACCGCCTGGACCTGGGAACACCAGGCGCTGAGCCGTGCGCGCTGGTGTGCCGGCGAATTGGCCCTGGCCGAACGCTTCGAAGCCACGCGCCGCAGTGTCCTGTCCTCCGAACGTGACCCGGTGGCGCTGCGCGACGAAGTCATCGCCATGCGCGAGCGCCTGCGCGAAGCCCACGCCTGCCCAGCCGACCAGTTCGACATCAAACACAGCCGCGGCGGCATGATCGACGTGGAATTTGCCGTGCAGTACCTGGTGCTGACCCACAGCCATGCGCACCCGGCCTTGCTGGACAACGTCGGCAACATCGCCTTGCTGCAACGCGCCGAAGACGCCGGCTTGCTGCCCCCAGGCGTCGGCCATGCCGCCGGACAGGCCTACCGCGAACTGCGCCGCATCCAGCACCGCGCGCGCCTGGACGATGCCAGCACCAAATTGAGGGACGAGGCGCTGGCCACCGCAGCCCCCCATCGCGAGGCGGTATTGGCACTGTGGCAAGCCGTGTTCCCGGGTCATTGATGACAGCCAGTGGGCTGGACTAGCACTGTCACGGCGGCACAACAGGCCCAGCCCCCCATGTGAGCGGCAGGAGAAAACCCCAGGGAACTCACCCCTTCCCTGCGTGATCATTCACCGGTGACGCAAAAGAACGCGTGCACCCGTTCTGGTTCCCACCTTGACTTGATCACCCCTGCCACACCATGACCCATCGCCTGCAAGCCATTGCCCGCCAACGCTCCATCCGATCGATGGCGCTGCTGCCTGTCGTCGTCGCTGCCGCCCTGGTGGCAGGTTGTGGCGACAAGTCCGCCTCGGGAGAAGGCAAGGCCACCCAGGCGGCCGCACGCGTCGATGGCAGCGAGATCACGGTGCACCAGATCAACCAGGTGCTGTCGCGCCAACCCGGACTGAAACCCGAGCAGGCCGAAGCCGCCAGCCACCAGGTGCTCGAAAGCCTGATTGACCAGCAACTGGCTGTGGCCAAAGCGGAAGAGCAAAAACTCGACCGCGATCCTCAGGTCGTGCAAATGCTGGAGGCCACCCGCCGCAGCATCCTGGCTCGCACCTATCTGGAAAAAGCCGCAGCGGCGGGCGCAGGCACCCCCACGGCTGAAGAGATCCGCAAGTACTACGACGAGAAGCCCGCGCTGTTCTCGCAACGCAAGGTGTATGCGCTGCAAGAGTTCACCATCCCTGCAGCCGGTGAGCAAGGCACAGCGCTGCTTGAACAGCTCAAAGTCACTCGCAGCCCTACCGAGTTTGTCGAGGTGCTCAAAGCCAGCGGTGTGAAATTCACATCGAACCAGATTACCCAGGCTGCCGAAGGCCTGCCACTCGGCATCATCGATCCACTGAGCAAAGTCTCCGATGGTGAAGCCCTCTACATCAAGGGCAATGACGGCTTCAAGGCCCTGTTGGTGGTCGCATCCAAAGCGCAACCGGTTAATTTCGATCAGGCCAAACCAGCGATCGAGCAATACCTGATGGCGGAGCGTCGCCGCGAGTTTGCAATGAAAGAAATGAAGGGCCTGCGCGAAGCCGCCAAGATCGAGTACGTTGGCAAGTTTGTAAACAAACCCAAGGCCGGTGCAGCTGCCGCCAGCGCATCGGCTGCCAGCGCCGCCTCGTCAAACACACCACCAGTGGCCGCACCGGCCTCTGGCCCTGACAGCCTGGATCCTGCTGCCATCAGCAAAGGCATCTCAGGACTCAAGTGATCAAACAACCCGCTCTCTGCGAGTCCAGGCAACCACATTCGGCAGCGCACCATGACGTTTGAACAGTTTTTCCGCATTCTGATGGCGCGCAGATGGCTGGCCATCGGTTTGTTCCTCAGCATCCTTTGTGCCGCCATCTTGTTGGGCCTGCTACTGCCAAAGAGCTACACGGCAGAAACCAGCATCGTGGTCGATCTCAAACCAGATCCGATCACGGGCATGGTTCAGTCAGCCACGTTGCAACCCTCTGCGCACATCGCCACGCAGGTCAACATGATCCGCAGCGATGCCGTCGCCAGGCGGGTCGTTGGCATGCTCAAGCTGGGAGACAACCCGGAGATGCGTGCGAAGTGGATCAAGGAAACTGATCAGCGTGGCAGCTTCGAAGACTGGTTGGGCAAAACACTGCTCAAAGGCTTGAGTGTTTCGGTTGTTCGAGAGTCCAGCATCATCAGACTGCAGTACGAATCTGTCAGCCCGCAGTTTGCCGCCGTCCTCGCCAACGCATTTGCGCGAGCCTACACCGACACCGTGGTTGAGCTCCGGACCAGTCCTGCGCGAGGGTATTCAGATTACTTTGAAGAACGCGCACGTCTGGCACGAGAAAAGCTCGAGCGAGCCCAAGCAAAGTTGACGGAGGCACAGCGTGCTCGAGGCATCGTGACCACAGACGAGCGAATGGATCTCGAAATGGCGCGCCTCAACGAGCTTGGCTCACAGGTGGTCTCCCTGAAAGCGCTCTTGGCAGAGAGTTCCAACCGCAGTGCTGCGGGCACCAGCCGCGCTGACATCACCGCGGAAGCCATCACCAACCCCGTCATTGGTGGACTGCGAACCGAAATTGCACGACAGACCGCTCAACTCAACCAACTCAGCCAGAGCCTGGGTGATGAACACCCCACGCTCAAGCAGACTCGCGCCAGCATTGCTGAACTGGAACGCAAACTCAACGCCGAAGTGGGGCGTGTTTCAGGCGGACTGCGCACAGCAGACACCATCGTTCGCGCACGCCTAGAGGCGGCTCAAAAAGCATATGACGAACAGCGAGCCCGGATACTTGAGATGAAGGGCAAGCGTGACGGCGTCGCCTTGCTGGAACGCGAAGTTGAATCCGCGCAACGCGTCTTAGAGGCCATTCAATTGCGCTTGAGCCAGACCAATCTGGAAAGTAACGCCAACCAAGCCTCCGCCTACGTGCTCAGTCCCGCAGTCGAACCTCCCAAGCACTCGTGGCCCAACATGTTCATTTTCCTGGCCGTGGGTCTGTTTGGTGGCGCCATCGCTGCGCTCTTCACCACTTTGGCCGCTGAATTGCTGGATCGTCGCATTCGCACGGCCACGGACCTCATCCATGCACTCGAGATCCCCGTCATTGGCGTGCTGCCCAGCCCGATGCCCAAACGTCTGAAGCTGTTCAACAAGCGCACCACCTACAACCGGATGCTGCCGGCTGCACCCAACTGATCCACACGGCACAACATGAATTACTTCCGTGAATCCAAACATGCCGACTCGCAGCTGATGGACAGCGCCTTTGCTGAAACCGAGATTGCACGCGACGTTGGCGGCAGCGATCGATCCATTGGCGACATCATCAAGCAGGCGAACAACCTGTCGCCTGACCAGATCGAGAACATCCTCAAGTACCAGCGCGACAACGGCGTACGTTTTGGCGAAGCTGCCGTGGCATTGGGCATGGCCAGCAGCGACGATGTGCTCTGGGCCTTGGCCCAGCAATTCCACTACCCCTACTCCCAAGACTCTGCCCAGGGCTTCCATCCGGACCTAGTCGTGGCCAACAAGCCCTTCACGGACCAAGCGGAAGCATTCCGCACCATGCGCAGCCATCTGATCATGAAGCTCTACAGCCACAATGATCAGCCTCGTCAGGCCTTGTCGGTTCTCAGTGCTGACAGTGGCGACGGCAAAAGCTACTTTGCAGCGAACATTGCTGTGGCCTTCTCACAGCTGTCTGGGCGTACCTTGCTGATCGATGCCGATATGCGCAACCCACGTCAGCACGAGATCTTCGGTCTGCAGCAACATGCCGTGGGGCTATCGTCCATCTTGTCGGGTCGCGCCACTTCCCAAGTGATTCACCACGTTCAGCATCTACCCAGCCTGTATGTCCTGCCCGTCGGAGTCGTTCCACCCAACCCTTTGGAATTGGTCGAGCGTCCCGCCTTCGGCATGCTTGTCAGAGAGTTGCTGACGAAGTTTGACCGCGTCATTGTGGACACACCTGCTGCGTCCAAGGGCGCAGATGGCGCCGTCATCGCCGCGAAATGTGGTGCAGCGGTTTTGATGGCGCGACGCGATCACAGTCGACTCACAGCGCTGCAGAACATTGTCCATACCGTTGGACTGGGACGCACCCAAATCGTGGGCGCCATCCTCAACGAGTTTTAAGCAGACCGGCCTTCACCCTGCGCCCTCAATTTGTCACGCCAGCGCTCAACGGGCTCGCCAACCCAGCGATTGAGCCCGTAAGCGCTTAGCAGGCTCGCGACGACTACGGTCGCCAAAAAAGTAACGCCTTGCGTGCGCCCATCAAACAACTTGGCACTCACCTCAATCACCAGCCAATGACAGATGTAGATGGGGTAACTCAGCTCTCCAATGACTCGGTCAACCTTGCTGCCAGACTGCAACACAAACAGCAGTGGCAGAGAAGGCAGCAGCAGCGCGAACAGCAACGCTGACTTAAACAGGTCTGGCATCGGCACGAATGGATAGGCCAGCACGGCCAATAGCATCACGACAAACGCGACCCATGAGGCACACGCCAGCACTTGAGGCTTCAGATAAAGCGAGTACCAAGGCCTCAGAATCTGATGCGCCAAAGCGCCCAAAATGAACAAAGCCAACTCCGTGGGGAAAAAACGATAGTCCCACGGATCATTCATTCCAATCCCAGCGCGGATCAGCGCAATGCGCCACGCCATCGATACTGCCAACAAGCACCACAACCAACCTCGGCGGTGAACGATGAAAGGGGCGATCGCATAGAAACTCAACTCCACCCCCAGAGTCCACGCCTGAGGCGCCAGCAAGCCCTTCCATAAAGGGACTTCCGATGTCCTGAAGTCCACGGCGAAAACCAGTTGATGAGCCTGCACGCCCGCAAACATCAACCAATCCTGCCCCACGATCAGCAAGTTGGACAAGAACAGCCAAACCACTGCTGACCAAGGCGCTTGCTGATAGATCTCGAAAAAGCCCGGCCTCAATGCTGTCGCACAGCCCACCAAGGTCAACAGACCAACTACCAGATAGATTGGATACAGGCGCAAATAGCGATTGGCATAGAAAACCCAAGGCGAAGCATAGGCACGACGCTCAACCAGCACATACGAGATCAAAAAGCCAGAGATGACATAAAACATCTGGACCGCATTGCGACCGCCGACCAGCACATAAGCCGAGTGGGTATGCCCCAAAACCACAGCCAAAGCCAGCAAGGTTCTCATCAAGCCCATTCAAAGCACCATTCCTTGCTTCAATATCAAAGTCACAGTCATGAGATACAAACTCCATCAGCTCGTTCTCAACGCTGACTCGATCAGTTCATAAGCTCCGCGCACCCGGTTAGGCCAACTCAGCTCGCGGGCCCGACGCAAGGCTCCCTGGCGCAAGCTGTAAAGCGCTGACCTATTGCCAGCCCAGGACGTCAACACTTCCACCAATCCAGCCACGACAGGAGCGGGTTGACCAGATCGCACAGGCACCACGGCACCGCAGGTCGCATCAACAAAGTGCGGTGGTCCACCTAGGTCCACACACAGCACCGGACAACCCTGGGATAGCGACTCCAGCACCACCGTGCCCCCCGAGTCATGCAAGCTTGGGAATAAAAAGGCATCGTGGCGGCCATACAGCGCCATCACTCGCTCTCGTGGCAAACCTCCCAACCAATCAATGCGGCCGGCAATGCCCAGGGCATGCGCTTGGGCTTGCAAGTGCTTCAGCATGGGCCCCACACCCACCACAGTCAGACGCCAGTCCACCCCTCGTCGCGTGATGTCGGCCAAGGCGGGCAAAGCCAAATGCATACCCTTCAAGGCCAGCAAGCGCCCCACATGCAACAAGCGAAGGGGTGCACCGGCCCCAGGCATGGACATCAGTTCCTTGTCTGACAAGGCCGCAGGGCAGCCAATTTCCTGAACCAAGCTACAACGCTTGCGCACGTGCCACGGCAGCGCAGCCATCGACTCTCGGGTGCGACACAGCAACACCTCGGTTCTCCCCCACGTCCAATGGATCATAGGGTCACAGGCCGTGCTCCAGATCAAGCCATCCCGCAGCATCTCACGCACACGCTCACGCCACGGCACGCCCTTGTAGAAGGAAAAAGGCGCTCGCTCACCGCCACCCAAAGGCCCTGCCACCAAAGGCACACCCAACTTCTGCAAGAAACTGGGGTAACGAATGGTGCCCCAGGTCAAATGGTGAATCAGGTCAAAACGCCTGGTCTTCAACAAGCTCTTCACAAAAGAGCGCGCACACCACTGCCAACGCAAGACATACAACTGGGAATTCAAATACCGCTCGTAAGACTGATGCCAGATCGGCTTGACGTCAAAGTAAATCACCTCAAACGGGAGTTGGCCCATGCTGGCCTCCAACTCGCGCATGTGATTTTCGAAATAACGGTGCGTTAACACCGTCACCTCGTGCGTCTTGGCCATCTCGATGGCCCAGCACCATCCCACCCCAGGTTCAGAGCCCCAAACGGGCGAGAAGGCGAAAGCAGACAACAGGATTTTCATCATCGATCCAATGCAGGAGATCGCATTAGCATCCGCCACTGACTCAGCACGTCCTTGGCACACTGGTGCCAGGTATAGGAGTCCACCACCTCCTGCGCACGTTGACGCAATTGCGCCCGCAGCCTGTCTTGCTCACCTGACAACGCATGGCACAAGGCGGCGCCCACCGCATCGGCATCGGTGGGAGAGACGAATAGCGCATTACCTTGGGTGGTCTCACGCAACACCGGCAGGTCCGAGCACAGTACCGGGGTGCCGTGCTGCATAGCTTCCAAGGGGGGGAATCCAAACCCCTCCACGAGGGACAAAAACAAAAACAACTCTGCTGCCTCGTAATGCCCGTGCAAGACCTCTGCACTCACCCCCTTGAGGCAACTCACGCCCGGCAAACCCGGATCCTCCAGTCCGCACACAACCAAGTCCAAAGGATGGGCAACGCGCGCACGGTAACGCAAATAGCCGTCAATGATGGCTTGTGCATTCTTGTGCGGATAGCTTGATGTCATCGCAAATATGAAAGGCTCCCGCTCAGGACGCGTCACCTTCGGGGGTACTGGGGGCAAGCCGTTGTAAACCACGGCAGGCTGTCTTGCGCGGGGCACCCTCGCCAAGATGTCCTCGGCTGATGCCTGAGAAATCGTCACCAGGCGGTCGGCGTGAAGACAGGTTCGACGCAACTCCCTACCCAGCACCATCATTTCCAAACGAGGAAAATAGCCCGGCCGATGCTCGGCGTACCACAAGGGGATCAGGTCATGCACGACCGCACACGTTCGCACCCCCGAAGGCGCGCCCCACCCCCCCGGCAAAAAGCCCTTGGGAGTGAAGTAAACATCACAACCCTTTTGGCGCGCGAGTGACTGCGCCCCCCACCTCAGCCAACACTGCCGCCGCCACTGCCGAGGTGTCGTGTCGAGCAACAACACCCGCTCCACCCTGGGGTGAGACATCGCCGGAAAGTCTTGCTCATTGCGGCCATGGCAGGCGAGAACCAGACTCATGTCCTCGGGGAGATCGGCCACCAGTTCACGCCACAAATTGCGTGCGTAGTGATAGATGCCTATGCTCTTCCCACCATCGGGAGACAGTTCAAAAACATCAAACAAAACACGCATGGCTTGCCCTTGTCAATGTCAGCTCACACATGTCATGGCGCCACATGGCGAGGCCCCACTTCTGGCAAGAAGGGATCTGCTGACCAACTAGACAGATCCCGCCCCAGCACCAGCCTGTGATCGGAGGAGCGCCCGCGGGCATCGCTGAGCAACGTGACCAATGGCGCCTTGGCCGTTGACTGCGCCTTGAAGTAAGCCACCCACGAATCCGGCATGGGTGCATTCAACCACCACGAACGCGCGTCTTGCCCCGTTCGTTGGAACCATGCCTCCAGACCGTATACCGGCAAATTCAGAGGCGAGGGATAGTTCACACTGAATCGGCTGGGCACTCCCCCACCGAAAAACACGTTGCGGTTCGACACATTGCCCGCATCCGATGACAGGTAAACCGCGCCGCCCGCATTCCAGGCAAGCACGTTGCTCTCCACACGGTTGGCATCTGAGTCCAGACGACGCCCTTGGTTATCCCTTCGATCCTGATCGGTCACGGCCACCACGCCCTCACCGCCATTGCCCGCAATCAGGTTGTGACGAACCAGAGAGGCGCGAGAGCTTGAAAGATACACCCCCCTCTGCACGTTGCCGAAAATCAGATTGTCCTCAATCACCCCACCGCTGCTGGCCTCGTAATGGATGCCAAATCCAGCGTTGTAGGCCGACACGTTGCGAGCCACCTGCACATCACGGTTCTTCCAGTCAAACCAGATGCCATCGCCCCGGTTGAACAAGGCCAGGCAATCCACCACGTGCGAGTCTCGCAGCCCTCCGTCATCAGAACCAATGAACTTGAAACCACCAGCTTCCCACCACTTGTTGAAACCACGGCGGTTGTTGTACGAGGCCTTGACCTGTTGCACAGTGACCCGACTGCCAAAGCCACTTACACCCACTTGGCCGTTGTACATGGCTTCCGATTTAATCAACGACACCCGTTCGCCCGCAAGCTGAATGCCTATGAGGTCGTTCCAGGAGGCATGAATGCCACGCAAATTCACATCACGACTCTGCCACACCACCAGGGCGCCACCGCGGTTGGTCACAGACGTATTGGCATGCTCAATATCCAAGTCTTGAACCTGCATGAACTGTACGTTCTCCAAGAAAAGCACGCGCTCTCTCTGAGACGCCTCAGCTAGTACCGACAAGTCTCGCAAATCTTCGGAAGTCCGCACATAAAGACGCTGCGCGCTGCGGTCGTACCAAAAGCTCTCCGCCGGCAAACTCTGCCACGCCACCGCAGGCTTGCGTCCCGGCCAGATGCCACCATCGTGAGGATGTAGCTCGCGGTAAGCGCTCCGGGTGTTCTCCGGGTAACCATCAAACACAGTTCCCCCCATCTGTTGCAACAGGCGGCCATTCACAAAAACCTGGCTGGTTTCCTTCTGCAGGTCATGCACATAGACGCCAGTTGCAACCAAACGCCACCCGGTCAACACATCCGACCCCCGCAGCACCACACGGCCACCACCAGAGACATCCCCCTTGATCACAGAAGGCGCATCGGACTCCGCAATGCGGTTGCGCAGGTCAATCGTTGCCCGATAGACACCGGGCTTCAACAAGAGCGTGTCGCCACTGCGAAACTGCTGCAGACGCTGCGAAAGTGTTTCAGGCGTGGCCACCAAAGTTGCTGCCTGCGCCAGCGCCACACAGTTCAGACCAACACCTATAACCCAGGTCACCCAGCGACGTATCACGGCGTCTCCCGATGAAGCAAACGCTCACACACCTTGGTGGAGGTCAGCACGCAGCCCAACACCATCCAGTTCGCCGTCGCCAAGTTTGGCACGTTGTAAATGGGGTTGAACAAGCACACGAGCAAGGCGGTAAAGGCCATCAGCAAGAACGACTGGTGCACCCACTCGTCAGACCAGGCTAACTGGCTACCGTACAGACTTGCCATCTTGAAGGCTCGCCACAACACCGGCACGATGGCCATCAGCCACAGGGTCAGGGCAATCAAGCCCCCATGCGCCATGATGTCCAGTGGATCACTGTGTGTGGGCAGATACTGCGTGCTCGTTGCTACATCAAACTTGCCAAAAAACACCACGGCTGACTCGGCAAACAAGGTGCCCCAGATGGGCGAACTCAAGAAACGCTGCCAGGCAATGTCGTAGGTATAAAGCCGGTATTCCGGGTTGCCAGTTGGCATGTGGTCGTCAAAGTATGTATAGCCCACCCAGACCGCAGCCAGCGCCAAGACAATGGTCGACACAAAGGCCACCAGCAAGGTGGTGCTCAGCAAACGGTCTTTTATTGCACGCCAGCGCCGAAAGAACGTGAGCGAAACTAGGTAGCCACACACGAACACCGTGATGATGTAGCCCGTGTTCTTGTTCACAGCTACGGCCACCAAAGCCACCATGGCGATGCCCCACCAACGACCGAACTTCCACGGAAGGAAGTACAACAAGGTCCCCAGCACAGGCAATACCAAATGCTCACGACTGTGAAACAGTTCGTGCACCTGAAAGAAACCCAACTGCATCCCTGAAGCCACCACCGCCCAGAACGTGAAAACGATCAAGATGGCTCGCAGCAACTTCATCGGGGCCAGTGAATTGATCGTGTACCAATAGGTGATGGGGGCCATGAGGGTGAAGACCCCCATGGTCAGAAACGTCTCTTCAACGCCCTTGACCTCACGCGCGTACAAACTCCCGCCAATGACCAGGGCAGCAAAGGCCACCAGATAGCGCATCTCCTGGAGCGTGTCGCGAACGCTCACGTAGGTACTGCGGTTGCGGAACATCAAGCGCCCCACGCCGATGAAGGCAAGGTTCATAAGCAGCAAAATCGTCGGGAAACGCTTGACCCCACCGATGTTGTCCAGGCCGACCATGAACGGGTCAATTGCCCAGAACAGCATGATGAACAAGCTGAACAGGAAAAAGTAGTCCGTCATCTCCAACGATGCAGACTGCTTCATCTTCGTCACCATCATCTGGTGCCGATGGATCGATGCGTACTTTGCTTTGGCGCCCATGATCAGCCCAGGTCTCAAACGATCCGGTAGCGCTCCAGCGCCTTCACGTACTCTTGCGGGGGCGAAGCCCAGTAGCCGCCGTGCACGAACTTGATGCCAATGCGACCCGCCCGAGCCAGCCAGCGCAGCGGCTTCTGGGGCACGCTGTGGAGGGCAGGGGTCTCCCGCGCAATCAGCTTCGCGTCTTCCGTGCGACCCGCGGGCTTGAGAGCACGCGTTTTCTGCTCAGGATAGTCGCGCATGCATGCGAAATACTCGTTCACATAGTGAGGCCGTGCATGATGCGCAAACCGCAGCCACAGATCCGAATCCATGCCGAGGTTCCAGGACTCATCCAAGCCTCCCACCTTCTCGTACAACGAGCGGCGCCAGAACGTGGCGGGCTGAGCCAGATAGTTGTGGTCGTACAAGAACACAAACTTGTTCCACGGCATCTCTTTCTTGGGTCGGATGTATTGCCCCTGCGCATCGATCCACAGCGCATTGCCAAAGATCACATCCACCTCAGGGTGTGCCTCAAAGTAAGCCGCCACACGCTTCAATGTGCCTGGTAACAACAGGTCATCCGAGCACAACCAACCCAAGATTTCACCGCTGGCACGCTCAAACCCCTTGCGCAAGGCATGGGTCTGACCACGGTCCTTCTCTGACACCCAGTAGGACAAGGCATGCTCATGGCGCCGAATCACCTCGACCGACTGATCCTTCGAGCCACCGTCAATCACGATGTACTCCAGATCCGGATACCCCTGATCCAGCACTGAGCGCATCGTCGCGTCCAGAAACTTGCCCTGCTGGTAGGAACAGGTCACCAAAGAAATCTTCATACTTGCCCCAAACGGCTCCGAAAATGCACTGACAGGTGTACCGCCTGCACCAAAGCTGGCAACAACAAACCGATCGCCAACGCCAACACGCTGCCCCACAGCCCCCAGGTGTGGATGGCCCACGAACCCAAAGTGAAGGTCATCACGGTGGCCACCGCGTTGGACCAGAACATCACCTGCGTGGCCCCCATCACCTGAGCGCCTGCTGCGCTGATCAAGGACGACATGGCCAGCAAATGCACCAATGCCATCGCTGGCACGACCAGCTTGGCATCCTGATACTTCCCTGCAAACAGCCAGTCGATCCAGAAATCACCCGTCAACTCAAAAAACATAAACGCCGCGACGGTCAAGCCCAAACAGGCCAGACTCACCTGGCGCAGATAACGCCGCAAAGCCTCAGCCCCACCTTGTGCGAACACCCGCGCAGAGCGGCCTGGCAGGTAGTTACCCAAGGTCAGGCGGAACACGTTCAAGGCATTCATCAAGGCATTGGCCGCATGGTAGGCCGCAACGTCCTGAGGCTGTGCATAAGCCGCCAACTGAAACGGGATCAACTGGCTGGCCCCTATCCACACCAATTGGCTCAGCACCACCCAACGCGCATTACCCCAGTGCTGCTCCAGGTGCTCCTTGGCGCCCGGTCCGTCTGCCACCCCTTGACCAGAGCTGCGAATCAAACCGTGCATCCAGATGGCCGACACCACCAAGGGCAGCATCAAGTACCAAAAGGCGCCCGACGCAGACACCGGCCAAGCCATCACCACCAGGAGCAGCAACAACGCGCCCTGCCCGCCATAGCCCAGCACATCGCCGGGTACGGCGTTGTGAATCTGCCCATCCGTGTAGTGATACCGGCGGATGAGGTCGTGCAGCGCAAACACCCCGGCATACATGGCCGCACCCAGCATCAAGCCCGGAATGGGAAAGAACGCCCACCCCGCCGCCAACACCACCACAGCCATGGCCGGCAACATCCAGGTCTGCAGACGCAGCATGTTGCGATAGCGTCTCAAACGCTGACCGTGCGATTCCTGCGCGCCCAGAATGTTCAAAGGCTGCGCCACCAGCGCCCGATGGACCGAAGCCAAGCACAACACCGTGCTGATGGCCAAAGAGTAAGACGCCAGGCCTTCAGGGTCCAGCGCCCGTGCCAGCAAAATCCCCACCGCAAAGGTGGCTGCTGACACCAGCGCTTGATCGATCAGTGCCCAGTGAGCAGGCCCGATTCGGCGCCACTCACTCGTAATGGTCATAGGCCTGGAACCCGGCCAGCTTCACCAGACTGTCTCGCTTGGCAGATGCGTAGTCGCTCTGCACCATCTCACTCACCAGCTCTTGCAAGCTGATCTTGGGTGTCCAGCCCAGCTTTTCGCGAGCCTTGGTGGGATCGCCCAGCAAGGTTTCCACCTCGGTAGGGCGGTAATAGCGAGGATCCACACGCACAATGACTTCGCCCACCTTGCACTTGGCCAACATCTGGCCATTGACGGGAGCCAGCGCCACCACCTTGCCTACTTCGGCTTCACCTTCGCCCTCGAAAGCCAGGATGATGCCCAGTTCTTTGGCGGCAAACTCCACAAACTGGCGCACGCTGTATTGCACACCAGTGGCAATCACAAAGTCTTCAGCCTGCTGCTGCTGCAGCATCAGCCATTGCATTTCCACATAATCCTTGGCGTGGCCCCAATCGCGCAGGGCGCTCATGTTGCCCAGGTACAGGCAGTCTTGCAGACCCAGTGCAATGCGGCTGATGGCACGGGTGATCTTGCGCGTCACGAAGGTTTCGCCGCGCACCGGGCTTTCGTGGTTGAACAGCACGCCGTTGCAGGCATACATGCCATAGGCCTCGCGGTAGTTCACCGTGATCCAGTAGGCGTACATCTTGGCCACCGCGTAAGGACTGCGGGGATAGAAAGGCGTGGTTTCCTTCTGAGGAATCTCTTGCACCAAGCCATACAACTCGCTGGTCGAGGCTTGGTAAAACTTGGTCTTCTTCTCCAGGCCCAGGATGCGAATGGCTTCTAGCAGGCGCAGGGCACCAATGCCGTCGGCATTGGCGGTGTACTCGGGCTCTTCAAACGACACGGCCACATGTGACTGGGCCGCCAGGTTATAGATCTCGTCGGGCTGAACCTTCTGCACGATGCGCACCAGGCTGGTCGAATCGGTCAGGTCACCGTAGTGCAGGATGAAGTTGCGGTTGTCCACATGCGGATCCTGGTACAGGTGGTCAATCCGGTCCGTGTTGAACAAGGAGGAACGGCGCTTGATGCCGTGCACCTCGTAGCCCTTCTTCAGCAAAAACTCCGCCAGGTAAGAACCATCCTGCCCTGTGACGCCGGTGATCAATGCAACTTTCTTGGACATATCAGTCTCAGTCTTTCGAACCAAAAAAACGGGAACGCTCGGCCTCAGGCATCGCCTTGGCCAAATCATTGATGAACTGGGTGTGCAACACGCGGGCAGCCTCCTGCTCCGACGTCTCCAAAGTAGGCACCAGGCTGGACACGCGCATCAGCATGCCATCCATGATCCAGCCCTGAAGGCCATGCTTGATCTGGGCCATCTTGCGCGAGAAGCCCGGCACACTCGCCGTTTGGCCCAACGTCACCCAGTAAGTGATGGGCTCACGCCGCTGGCCTGCCGTCGCCAACAAGCGCACCACCTTCACATCGTGGTCCAGCACCTGAATTTTGTCCTTGACCGACTGCTTGACCACGAAGCCCTGGGCCGAGTAACAAAACTCAGGGCGGTGTGCGGCGGTCGACGCCGAGTTCTGGTTCTTGCCATATGCGATCGACAACATCACCCGGGCGCCATCCTCACGGATGTAGGTACGGCTCAGCGTCTCTGAATACAGCGCATCCAGTTGCTCGGTCACGGTCGGGTCCGGCAACACCGGCACCACAGACGGGTCCACCTTCCAGCCGCCGAACGACTCGGGCACGGTCTGCGACAAGTTGATGGGCGGCAGTTCGTCGGCCAACACGCGGCGGGGTGTGAACCACTCGGCCAAGCCCAAACCAGCCACCATCAACACCAACGAGAGCAGCACCACCGCCATATTGACGCGTGCGCTCTGCCCCACAGACAGTTCACTGCTTGCCACGTGCGCCTCCCTGCTTGTCAAAACGCGCGGCCAGCAGGCGGTCCACACCATAGGTCAAGATCAATGCCACACCAAACAGCACCATGCCCGCGAACCCGTGCATGAAGCCCTGCCCCGCTTCGTCACCAAAGTGGTAAGTCACCAGGATCAGGATGATGACGCGAGTCACGTTCGAGATGAATGAAATCGGGATGATGGCCAAACCCAGAATCACATTGCGAGCCTTGGAGGTGTAGTTCATGACGCGCATGTACAAAAATCCTAAAGCCTCAAGGGTGAACAAAGAGTTCAAGCCCGAACAAGCATCGGCCACCAGCAACTGGTACTGCCCCACCGTCAAGGTCACACCCGTGCGGGCAATCGGGTAGCCCGCCCAGTACATCAGCTGCTCGGCCACCACCGACACGGCGCTTTTGAGCGGCATGGTCATGGCCTGCACCAAGACCCCTGGTAACGGCACCATGAAAAACAAAAACACCAGCGGGAACCAGGCTCGCCTCACTCCCGCGACACCCACCACCAACAACATGCAGGCAGTCAGGGTCAAAAGCAGCGAACCGGCTTCCAACTCGATGACCTGTTGGGAGCGACCCACCACATAAATGGCCACCGCCAAGGTCAGCAGTACCCCCCCTGCTACTGGCGCAGGCTTCGACGGCGCGCCAAACAAGCTGGCACGCATGTCCCACAGCAGCCAGGCACAAGCTGCCAGGATCAAGGGGCCGTGACCTTGCTCATCCGTGTTCCAGACTGTTTCGGCCAGTCGAGTGAAGGTTGGCACATACATCACGGCCATCCCCACCAGCAGACACAACAGTGCGCGCAACGGGTAAGTCACCTCGACAGCCAGACCCGTCGATCCGGGTTCACGCACAGACGTAGGAGGAGCAGCCATGAACAGAAAGGTGAAAAGTAAATGTACAGAGCGTAATGTGACCGATAAGTGAGCAGAAGTTCCCGCACCACGGGTCATCCATACCCCCCTGAAAACGGGTTCCTTGCTACTTCACACGCACGCCACATGAGACCATAGCTAACCTGGCCATCTGCCCTCTGGTTATCCCTTGTGGCCTTACGTTTTCGACAACAGCCAAGGGGGCTGGAATGCGCATTTTTGGGATGACCCAGACACCTCGTGACGGCATCTTTCGGAACTTTGCTCGGCACCTTCAATCCTAAAATCGACACGCTGAGCGCCCATGACGTTGCCCCCGGTGCCCAACGCGCTCGAATCCCCCACGAACTGTTCTCCGAACGCTCGCGCCCTCGAACCCGCACACATGCCTCACTCCCAACACACGCAATCTCTTAGCGCCATCGGTCGACGTGGTTCTCTGGTGCTGGACACGCACATCGATGCAGCGAGTTGGGACGATGCGCTGACCCGCATCATTGAGTGGGGGCGGCAGCACCAAAGTCGCTATGTCACTCTTTGCAATGTGCACTCGGTCGTGACAGCCAGCCAGAGTTCCGACTTCCAGAAAGTGTTGGCAGAAGCTGATTTGGCCCTACCGGATGGGGCACCTGTCGCGTGGGTATTGAGACACAGTGGACACCCCAACCAAGAGCGAATCAATGGCCCCGACCTGACTTGGCGCTACCTGGCATCCGCAGAGAAGCTGGGGCAGTCCGTGTTTTTCTTCGGCAGCAGTGATCACACACTCACGAAACTCAAGGCACACATCAGCACTGCTTTCCCGAAGTTGAAGGTGGTTGGCATGGTGTCTCCCCCCTTCCGGGAACTGACGCATGACGAAGACCAAGCCTATATTGACCAGATCAACCACTCAGGTGCACATGTCGTTTTTGTCGGATTGGGCTGCCCTAAACAAGAGGTCTGGATGGCGCAACACCGCGGCAAGATCAACGCGGTGATGTTGGGTGTCGGTGCGGCATTCGACTATCACGCAGGCACCATCCAACGCGCACCTGCATGGATGCAGCGAACTGGGCTGGAGTGGTTTCATCGCTTGTGCAGTGAGCCTCGTCGCCTGGCCAAGCGATACGCCGTCACCAACACACTGTTCATCTACCGGACCATGAAGGCGATGCTGCTTGAGCGCGACAGACCGAGTCCTGGCAACCGCCAGTGAACGGGCTGGGACACCACTTCGGGATCTCATCGACAAACGCAACCCTATCTTTTTTCCGACACTTCACATCATGGATCAGAACGCCAAAATCTTCGTCGCCGGACACCGTGGCATGGTGGGCTCCGCCATCGTGCGCCGACTCCAGCGCGCGGGCTACCAAAATGTGATCACGCGGACACGGCAGGAACTCGACCTCCTGAGTCAGCGTGCTGTTCACGACTTCCTGAGTGCAGAGCAGCCCGATTACCTGTTCATCGCGGCCGCGAAGGTGGGCGGAATCCAGGCCAACAATGTGTACCGTGCCGACTTCATCTACCAAAACCTGATGATCGAAGCCAACCTGATCCACGGTGCCCATCTCGCTGGCGTTCAGAAGCTGATGTTCCTGGGATCGAGTTGCATCTACCCCAAGCTCGCCCGACAGCCCATGAGCGAGGACGCGCTGCTGACCGGACCGTTGGAGCCAACCAACGAGCCCTATGCCATCGCCAAAATCGCCGGCATCAAGATGTGCGAGGCCTACAACGCACAGTACGGTCGTGATTACATCAGCGTGATGCCGACCAATCTGTATGGCGTCAACGACAACTACGACCTGAACAACAGCCATGTGCTGCCGGCCTTGATCCGCAAGACACACGAAGCCAAGGTGCGTGGTGACCGGGAGTTGGTCGTATGGGGTACCGGTACGCCGATGCGCGAATTCCTGTACGCAGACGACCTGGCCGATGCCTGCGTGTTTCTCATGGAGCAAGGCTACAGCGGCCCGCTGGTGAACATCGGCACTGGCACGGACGTGACCATCCGGGAGCTGGCCGAAACCGTGACACGTGTGCTAGGTTTCACCGGAACTTTGAACTTTGACACAAGCAAGCCAGACGGTACGCCGCGCAAGTTGATGAACGTTTCACGCCTGACGCAACTCGGGTGGAAAGCCACGACCACGCTCGAAGATGGCATCCGGATGGCGTACCAGGATTTCCTGCAGCGCTACGCCTGATGCCAATGTGCCCGAGATGGCTCAGAGTTTGAGCTTCACAAACACAAACTCCGGAATGTGTTTGATGATCAACATGATCCAGCGCCAGAAGCCCGGCGTGTACACCACACGCTGACCTTGATCGATGGCACGCGTGATGTCCTTGGCCACCTGCTCGGGTTGGGCCCACAGTGCGCCCTGCTTCAAATGCGCTGTCATGGGCGTGCTCACAAAGCCGGGCTTGATGGTGATGACGTGCACACCCTGCTTGGACAGGCGCTGGCGCATGCCCGACGCGAACGCACTGACCAGGGCTTTGGCGCTGCCGTAGACATAGTTGCTCTGCCGCCCACGGTCGCCGGCCACCGACGAAATCACGGCGATCGCGCCCTGGCCTTGCTGCGCAAACTGCTCTCCGGCCAAGCTCATCAGCGACACGACGGACGTGCCATTGGTCTGGATTTCCTGCAGCGCATAGGCCACATCCTGCTGCGCCCGCTCCTGATCAGACAGGGTGCCGTGCGCAATCAACACCGTGTCCAGACCGCCCAGGGTGTGGGTGGCCTGTGCCAGCAAGGCCGCATGTGCAGACAAATCGTTCGCGTCAAACACCTGCAGCCCCACGCGGCCTGCCCCGCGCGCGCGCAGGTCGTCACATACCGACTGCAACTGGCTGGAGTTGCGGGCGGCCAGGAACAGATGGTCACCACGTTGGGCCCACAGGCGTGCGCAGGCTTCGGCCATGCCAGACGTGGCGCCAACGATCAGGATTTTTCTCATGATGTCTCCGTGACCCGACGCCACAAGCCAGAGCTGAAGCGAGGGTCCACATAATTCGCAAATTCACGCCAACGCGGGTAGCCGGCCTGGAACAAGGCAGCACCCATGCGGCCGTCTTTGGCGGGGTACAGCCGTCCGCCGGCGGCCAACACGATGCGGTCCAGTTCATCAAACAGGCGATGCAGGCGTGGGCCGACATTGGGGAAGTCCAGCGCCAAGGTCGTGCCGGGCTGAGGAAAAGACAGCATGCCCAGCGACGCCGGCGCACCAAACTGCTTGAGCACCGCCAGAAAGGAGCCTTGACCGCTGTGCGCAATGGTGTGCAACAAGCGTCGCGTCACCACCAAAGCATCGTCCGGCGGGATCACGCACTGGTATTGGTGAAAGCCTCGAGGGCCATAGATGCGGTTCCACTCCAGCAAGGCATCCAGCGGGTAGAAGAACGGTCGGTAATGCTGCACCGCACGCACGACCGGCGTTCGCTGCTTGTGGAAATACAAGGTGTTGAAGGCCTTGAGCGACAGTGTGTTGATGAGGGAAATCGGCGGCGTGAAGGGTACACGTCGGCTCGGCTCCGCAACGCCACTGGGCAGCGAGCGCGGCAACAGAGACAGATCCATGGCCACAGGCGCATGGTTGGCCCGGCTGAAGAGCCCACGCCCGAGGCGCTGGCCTGTGAACGCGCAGTCAATCCAGGCCACGGTGTACTCGTGGTCACGTTCGGAGGCCTGACTCAACTCGAAGAAGGCCTCGAGGCTGTCAAACCGGATGGTTTCGGTGTCCATGTAGGGATTGACTACCCGGCGCAACTGGATTTCGGCCCAGGTGATCAAACCCGTCAGACCCAAACCGCCCACCGTGGCGGCAAACCAGTCTGGGTGCAGCGTCGGCGAGCACCGGCGACGTGTGCCGTCGGAGCGCAACAACTCCAATTGCGTGACATGGTTGCCAAAGGATCCGGCCGCATGGTGGTTCTTGCCGTGCACATCGTTGGCGATGGCGCCGCCCACGGTCACGAACTGCGTGCCGGGCGTGACAGGCAAGAACCAGCCCTGCGGCACGACCAGACGCAAGATGGTGGACAGCAGCACGCCCGCCTCGCAGCGCAGCAAGCCGGTCTGCGGATCGAAGTCGATGAAGCGGTCCAGTTGCCCGGCCAGCAACAAGGCACCGCCAGGGTTGAGATTGCTGTCACCGTAACTGCGGCCATTGCCGAAAGGCAACACCGAGGCATCACCCCCAGGCAAAGGCAAGGCCCCATGGCGACTGGGCAGGCCCAAAGCCGTGTGGGCGACACGCTGCACCCGCCCCCAGGAGGTGAACACGCGCGCAGGAGTGGCCGGGCTCATGCCGATGTCAGACAGCCAGGTACAGCGCAATGGCGGCTGCCACCCCGGTCAGCAAGCTGACGCGGTCCTTGAGCGCATAGACCAGCGGATCGTCGTGCATGCGTCCCCGGTAGGTTTGCATCCAGATTCGGCTGATCCAGTACAGCATGATGGGCACCAGCAACCACGCGAACTTGGGATGACGGTACATCTGCGCCACATCGGGCGAGTTCAAGTAGAGCGCCAACACCAGGATACTGAGATAACCCGATGAGGCCCCCAGGCTCTGCAAGAGATTCAGGTCTTCGACCTGGTAGCCTCGCCCCTGCGCTGCCAACTTGCCCTGCTCTCGCATCGCATGCAACTCGGCATAGCGCTTGACGATGGCCAAGCTCAGGAAAATGAAGATGGCAAAGATCAGGAGCCAGAACGACAACGGAATCCCCGCGGCGGCCGAGCCCGCGACGATGCGGATGGTGTAGAGCCCGGCCAGCGCCAGCACGTCCACCATCACGATTTTCTTGATGCCAAACGAGTAGGCCAGCGTGGCCGCGTAATAGCCACCCAAGACGCCCAGGAAGGTCACAGGCAAGGCCAGCGACAAAAGCAAGGCCACCAGCAACAGCAAGGGCGCCACGGTGAGACCAAACAACAAACTCAACTGCCCTGCCGCGAAAGGGCGATGGCATTTGCTGTGGTGCTGGCGGTCCGCCTCCAAGTCCAGCATGTCGTTGAGCAGGTACACCGAGGACGCACACAGGCTGAACGCGATGAAGGCAAGGAGGCTCGCCCCAAGCGTGGCCATGGTCATCTGATGCGAGGCCAGCACGGGCACGAAGATCAGGGCATTCTTGGCCCATTGGTGCACACGCAAGGCCTTCAGCACCATCTTGACACCGACCTTCGGTGCGGGCACGACGTGGCTGACCACGGCCACCTGCGATGCGGCCAGACGGACAGACTCGGGCGCATTGACCACGATGGCCGAGCGCGCCTTGGCCCAGATGGGCACGTCGACCCGGTGGTTGCCACAGTAATCGAAAGCGCGTTCACCGAATCGCGCCACCAACTCGGCCGCCTTGTTGTGTCCTGAAAGATTGGTGCGTCCGTTGCTGGCGAGCACGCCGTCGAAAATACCAAGGTGGTCGGCGACGGCCTGCGCGAGACGCGCATCCGAGGCCGTGCACAACCACAGCGGACGCCCCGCCGCTTTTTGCGCACGCAACCAGTCGACAAAGGGCTGTGTGTAAGGCAGAGCCGCACCATTGAGCGTGACACGGCGGGCAATCTGCGCTTTCAGATGCGCCTTGCCGCGCAGCAGCCACAGGGGGGCGATGAGCACGTACAGCGGGTTCTGCTTGATGAGCAGCAGGAAAGATTCCAGCAACAGATCACTGTGGATCAACGATCCATCGAGGTCCACGCACAAAGGAACGGCTTGGGTCATGACTCACACATTCGATCAGGTCTTGCCACGCAGGGCCCAGACGCAGAGCCAACCGATCAACACGGCCAGCCACAGGGTCAGCAAACGGCACACCAGAGTCAGGAGGATAGCCTGAGGCATGGTGTAACCATGGGCAAACAGCAGGGCCGCCATCACGGCTTCCGTGCTACCCAACCCACCTGGCAAAAAAGACAGGGCGCCCACGATGATGGCAATCGCATAAATGCCCATCGCCGCCGGAATGGACAGTTCAATGGGCGCCACCACATCGGCCACCAACTTGAGGCCCACCGCCTCAGCACCCCAGGCGATCAGCCCCATCGACAGGCCAGCCAGCAGCAAACCAGGCGCCAGAAACTGACGGGCGCTGACCAGCATGTTCACCAGAGGGCGCAAGGCGGTGACCAGCTTGCCTTGGTGTAGCACCATCAACTGTGCGGCCACTCGGGTCCATGGGACCAGCGCCACGCCCATCAGCAGCGCCCCCACGAGGCCCACGGCCACCCACAGGAACACCCGGTAGGCCTGCAACTCGGCCAGCACGGCGACGGCCAGCAAAATCATCACGGCCAAGTCCAACAGGCGCTCGACAAAAAATGCCCCGCTGACGGCCGACACCGGAATGCCGCGCGGCAGGTAGTAACGCGCCCGCACCATCTCACCCAGCTTGCCTGGTGACAAGGTGAAAGCAAAACCTGCCATGAAGGTCAGTGACACGAAGCCCCATGGCAGATCGTGGCCCAGTCGCTGCAGGTACAGACGCCACCGCCACACCCGCAGCGCGTAGTTCAGCAAAGACAGTGCTGCGGCGATGGCGACCGCCGTCCAGCCCGCACGCAGCGGGGTCAGGTCAATCTGGACGATGTCGTGATGAAACGCCTTGATGCACCAGGCGGCGAACAGGGCAAACACCCCGTAAACGAGGACGCGGCGCCACCATGGCACTGCCTCCGGTTGCAGGTCCGTGTTCAAACTGGGCGTGCTCATGCTCGCACGCTCAGAGGGCTCAGGTGAGCCCGCGCATCAGAACGTCTCGGCATCACACAACCTGGGGGCCTGTGCATCCTTGGGCGCCAACTCAGGCTGCTGTCCCTTCAAAGGCCAATCGATGCCAATGTCCGGATCGTTCCACGCAATGGCACGCTCACAGTCCTTGGCGTACACATCGGTGGTCTTGTAGAGGAAATGGGTGTCGTCCTGCAGAGAGACAAAACCGTGCGCGAAACCCTCAGGGATCCACAGTTGGCGTTTGTTCTCGGCCGACAGCTCCACACCCACCCACTGACCATAGGTGGGCGAGCCTTTGCGGATGTCCACGGCCACGTCAAACGCGGCGCCCTGGGTCACGCGCACCAGCTTACCTTGCGGGTGAGGCGGCAACTGATAGTGCAGACCACGCAACACCCCCGCCTTGCTGCAGGAGTGGTTGTCCTGCACGAAGGGACGCGGCGCGGGCAGGCCCAACTCGGCCAAGGCTGAGACGAACTTGCCGTGGTGGTAGCTTTCCATGAACCAGCCACGTTCGTCGCCGAACACGGCTGGCTCGACGATGACGACATCGGGGATGCGAGTGGGAATGAGTTTCATGGTGTTCAGAAAACCTGGTCGCGCAGGACCTTGAGCAGGTACTGGCCGTAGCCGTTCTTGAGCATGGGTTGCGCGAGCCTCTCAACCTGCTCAGCCGTGATCCAGCCCGAACGGTAGGCGATTTCTTCCAGGCAGGCCACTTTCAGGCCCTGACGCTTTTCCAGCGTGGCGATGAACTGGCCAGCTTCGAGCAGGCTATCGTGCGTGCCCGTGTCGAGCCACGCGTAACCACGCCCCATGATCTCGACGCTGAGTTGCCCTTGCTTCAGGTACACGGCGTTGACATCGGTGATCTCCAGCTCGCCGCGCGGGCTCGGTTGGATGTTCGCAGCGATGTCGCACACCTGCTGGTCGTAGAAATACAGGCCCGTGACCGCGTAGTTGCTCTTGGGGGCCTTGGGCTTTTCTTCGATGCTCAGGGCGCGATGCTGGGCATCGAACTCGACCACACCATAACGCTCGGGGTCGTGTACGTGGTACGCGAAGACGCTCGCTCCGGAGGGCTGGTTGTTGGCGTTGTGCAGCAGGCGCTGCAGGTCGTGCCCGTAATAGATGTTGTCGCCCAGCACCAGCGCGCTGGGGTGGTTGCCGACGAAGTCCTTGCCCAGAATGAAGGCCTGCGCCAGGCCATCCGGGCTGGGCTGCACACAGTAGCTCAGGTTCAGGCCCCACTGGCTGCCATCGCCGAACAGCGCCTGGAAGCGCGGCGTGTCTTGCGGGGTGCTGATGAGCAGGATGTCTCGGATACCGGCCAGCATCAGGGTGCTGAGCGGGTAATAGACCATGGGCTTGTCGTACACCGGCAGCAGCTGTTTGCTGATGGCCAAGGTGGCGGGATGCAGACGGGTGCCGGAGCCTCCGGCGAGGATGATGCCTTTACGGTTCATGGATGAATCACTTCCCTGAGATTTCAATGAGCATGCGCTCAACGCCCTGCTGCCAGTGCGGCAAGGTCAGCCCGAAGGCTTGGCAGACTTTGGCGGTATCGAGGCGCGAATTGAGCGGACGCTGAGCCGGTGTCGGGTACTCGGCGGTCGGGATCGGCAAGACGGCTTCGGGCGCCACCCGAACCGGCAAACCGTGCGCGCGTGCCCATTCGATGACAAAGCGGGCGTACGCATGCCAGCTCGTGTGACCACTGGCCACGAGGTGATAGAGGCCCAACAGGTCGCTGCGAGTTGGTTGAGACTGCGCCGAGCGGATCGCATGGGCCGAGACATCGGCCAACAAATCCGCCCCGGTGGGCGCACCGATCTGATCGGCAATGACCTTGAGCTGGTCGCGCTCGGAAGCCAGTCGCAGCATGGTCTTGGCGAAGTTGCCCCCACGCGCAGCGTAGACCCAGCTGGTGCGGAAGATCAGGTGCCGACAGCCGCTGGCCTGGATGGCCTGCTCCCCTTGGAGCTTGGTCTGACCGTACACGCTCAAAGGGCCCGTGGGGGCCGTCTCGGTGCGAGGCTGGTCCCCGCTGCCATCGAACACATAGTCGGTGCTGTAGTGCACCAGCAGTGCACCCAGCTGGGCAGCTTCCTGGGCGATCAGGCTCGGCGTGGTGGCGTTGAGGGCACGTGCCAGTTCGGGCTCGCTCTCGGCCTTGTCCACGGCGGTGTGGGCCGCTGCATTGACGATGACGTCCGGACGGACCGCGCGCACCAGCGCGGCCACCTGCTCGGGCTGGCTGAAATCGGCACGCAGGTCCGGACATGCGACGGGGCCGAGCGTGTCGTGGCCAAGGGCCGTCACGGCACCCAGGGTGCTCAGCGCGCGCTGCAACTCCCAGCCGACCTGACCGCCTTTGCCCAACAGCAGGATGTTCATGCGCGCTCCGCGTAGTTCTGAGCGATCCAGTCGCGGTAAGCACCCGAGCGCACGGTGTCGATCCAGGCCGTGTTATCGAGGAACCACTGCACCGTCTTGTTGATGCCCGATTCGAAGGTCTCCGCTGGCTTCCAGCCAATCTCACGCTGAATCTTGGTCGGGTCGATCGCATAGCGGCGGTCGTGTCCCGGGCGATCCTTCACATAGGTGATCAGGCTCTCGTAGGGCTGGCCATCGGCGCGCGGACGCAGGGCGTCGAGCTTGCGACAGATGGTGGTCACCACGTCGATGTTCTTGATCTCGTTGATACCGCCGACGTTGTAGGTTTCGCCCAGGCGGCCCTTCTCCAGCACCTGGCAGATCGCCTCGCAGTGATCACGCACATACAGCCAGTCGCGGATGTTGAGGCCGTCGCCGTACACCGGCAGCGGCTTGCCGTCCAGTGCATTGAGGATCATCAGCGGGATAAGCTTTTCCGGAAAGTGATACGGCCCATAGTTGTTGCTGCAGTTGGTGGTCAGCGTGGGGAAGCCGTAGGTGTGGTGGTAGGCCCGCACCAGGTGGTCACTGCCGGCCTTGCTGGCCGAGTACGGGCTGTTGGGCGCGTAGGGCGTGGTTTCGCTGAAGGCTGGATCGGTGTCGCTGAGCGAACCGTAGACCTCGTCGGTGGAGACGTGCAGGAAGCGAAAGGCCTCCTTGCCCGCCCCCTCTAGCCCCCCCCAGTAGGCCCGCGCCTCTTCGAGCAGGCTGAAGGTGCCCACCATATTGGTGTGGATGAACTCGCCAGGACCGTGGATGGAGCGGTCGACATGGCTCTCAGCGGCGAAGTGCAGGATGGCGCGCGGGCGGTGGGTGGCCAGCACCTGACGCACAGCCTCGCGGTCGGCAATGTCAGCCTGCACCAGAGTGGCACGACCGGCCTGCAGGTGCTCGCCAATCGTGTGCGGGTTGCCTGCGTAGGTCAGCTTGTCGAAGACCACCACGGGCTCTTCGGGCAAGCCCAGGCGCGCGCCGCGCTCAAACCAATGGTGCACGAAATTGCCGCCGATGAAGCCGGCGCCGCCTGTGATGAGGATCATCCTGGGTCCTGGAACGAGAGATGGGGCAGATTATGCAAGGAGACACCCCTCTTCACGGTGACGTGGACGGTCTCGGTCCCCCTCCAACGGGGGACTCGCCACCCGATCGTCACTGAGCCTCAATTCATTTGCTGCATCATGTACGGCTACACCAGCAACGCCACACGCGTGAAGAAGTCCACATGGCCAAAGCAATGATCCTGGCAGCCGGGCAAGGAACCCGGGTACGCCCCCTGACCAAGCAGACGCCCAAGCCAATGGTGCCCATCCTCGGCAAACCGGTGCTCGAGTACATCATCGAGCACCTGGCGCGCCACGGGATCAAGGAGATCATGATCAACGTGGCGTTCAACCACTGGAAGATCGAAAACTACTTTGGCGATGGCCACCGCTGGGGTGTGCAGATCGGCTACGCCTACGAGGGCGTGCGTGAACATGGAGAAATCGTGCCACGCCCCGTGGGGTCGGCCGGCGGCATGCGCCGCATCCAGGATTTCAGCGGCTTTTTTGACGAAACGACCCTGGTGCTGTGTGGCGACGCCATCATTGACCTGGACATCGAAGCGGCCCTGGCCGAGCACCACGCCAAGCAAGCCATCGCCAGCGTCGTGGCGCTGGAGGTTCCTGAAGACCAAGTGCAGAACTACGGCATCGTCGTGGCCGATCCCGACGGACGGATCACCTCTTTCCAGGAAAAGCCCAAACCCACTGAAGCGCGCTCGCGTTTGGCCAGCACCGGCATCTACATCTTCGAGCCCAGCGTGCTCGATCTGGTCCCGCCCGGTCAGGAGTTCGACATCGGCAGCCAGCTCTTCCCCCTGCTGGTCGAGAAGCACCTGCCCTTCTACGCCCAAAGCCGCTTCTTCAACTGGATCGACATTGGTCGGGTGAGCGACTACTGGGCCGTGTGCCAGCGAGTGCTGCGCGGTGAGGTCAACCAGATGCACATGCCCGGCACCGAGGTCCGCCCCGGCGTCTGGGTGGGACTGAACACCCGCATCGACTGGGACAGCGTCCACATCACCGGACCGGTGTACATCGGCTCCAGCACCCGCATCGAGCCGGGCGTGACCATCGAAGGCCCCGCCTGGATCGGACACGGCAGCCTGCTGCGGCAGGGCAGCAAGGTGGTGCGCAGCGTGCTTTTCGAATACACCCGCCTCAACGAAGGCACGGTGTTCAACGAGGTGGTGGCCTCATCCCAATATTGTGTGGACCGACACGGTCACACCACCTACCAGGGCGACGAAAGCACCAGCCTGCGCTGGGGAGATGCCCGCGCCTGACGGACAATACGGGCCATGCGCAAATTTCTTGTCACCGGTGCCGCAGGTTTCATCGGCATGCACGTGGCCCAGGCCTTGTTGGCCCGGGGGGATGAGGTCGTCGGCATCGACAATCTCAACGATTACTACAGCCCGCAACTCAAGCAGGACCGGCTGAGCCATCTGCAAAAGCAGGCGGGGGCCGAGCGCTGGCGCTTTGAGCGCATGGATGTGGCCGATAACGCGGCCCTGCAGGCCCTGTTCACCCGCGAGCGCTTCGACGGGGTCGTGCACCTGGCCGCTCAAGCGGGCGTGCGCTACTCACTGACCAACCCGCACGCCTACGCCCAGTCGAATCTGGTCGGCTTTGTCAACGTCCTGGAGGCCTGCCGCCACCACGCGACCGCGCATCTGGTGTACGCGAGCAGCTCCAGCGTGTACGGCGGCAACGTGAAGATGCCGTTTGCCGAGACCGACCCGGTCGATCACCCGGTCAGTCTGTACGCGGCCACCAAGAAGGCCAATGAGCTGATGGCGCACACTTACAGCCATCTGTACGGCCTGCCGACCACCGGTCTGCGCTTCTTCACGGTCTACGGCCCCTGGGGGCGCCCGGACATGGCCCCGATGCTGTTCTCCCGCGCCATCCTGGCGGGCGAGCCCATCAAGGTGTTCAACCACGGGCAGATGAAGCGCGACTTCACCTACATCGACGACATCGTGCGCGGTGTGGTGGCCACACTGGACCGACCGCCGGTGGCCGACCCCGACTTCAACCGCGCCGAGCCGTCGGCCGCTGGTTCATGGGCGCCGTACAAGGTGTTCAACATCGGCCGCAGCGAGCCGGTGCCCCTGCTGGACTTCATCGGCACCCTGGAAGAGGCCCTGGGTGTTCAGGCCCAAAAAGATCTGCAACCCATGGCCCCCGGTGACGTCGCCGCCACCTACGCCGATGTCAGCGCCCTGGCCGAGTGGACGGGCCAGCAGCCTCAGGTGGACCTGAGCGAGGGCGTGCGCCGCTTCGTGGCCTGGTACCGTCGGTACCACGCATGACGCCACGCGTGAACCCGCACCCGCCTCGGCTCCACACACCCTATTCAATCCAAGAGAGCATCCCATCATGAAAGTTTCCGTTGTTGGCACCGGTTATGTCGGCCTGGTCACAGGCGCCTGTCTGGCCGAAATGGGCAATGACGTGCTGTGCCTGGACGTCGACCCACGCAAGATCGAGATCCTGGAAAACGGCGGCATCCCCATCCACGAACCCGGTCTGGACCAGGTGGTGGCGCGCAATGTGAAGGCGGGTCGCCTGCACTTCACCACCGATGTGGCCCGTGCGGTGGCGCATGGCACCATCCAGTTCATCGCCGTGGGCACCCCACCCGATGAAGATGGCTCGGCCGACCTGCAGTACGTGCTCGCCGCTGCCCGCAACATCGGCCGCCTGATGACGGACTACAAGGTCATCGTCGACAAGAGCACGGTGCCGGTGGGCACGGCCGACAAGGTGCGTGCCGCCGTGGCCGATGAACTGGCCAAGCGCAACAGCGATGCCCAGTTCGCCGTGGTCTCCAACCCGGAGTTCCTGAAAGAAGGCGCGGCGGTGGAAGACTTCATGCGCCCCGACCGCATCGTGGTGGGTGCCGACGACGAGCAGGCCATTTTGCTGATGCGCGCGCTGTACGCGCCCTTCCAGCGCAACCACGAACGCCTGGTGGTGATGGACGTGCGCAGCGCCGAGCTGACCAAGTACGCCGCCAACGCCATGCTGGCCACCCGCATCAGCTTCATGAACGAGCTGGCCCTGCTGGCCGAGAAGATGGGCGCCGACATCGAAGCGGTGCGCGTGGGCATTGGCTCCGACCCCCGCATCGGCACGCACTTCCTGTACGCCGGTTGCGGCTACGGTGGCAGCTGCTTCCCGAAAGACGTGAAGGCGTTGATCAAGACCGCCAGCGACGAAGGCCAGGAGTTGCTGGTGCTCAAGGCCGTGGAAGCGGCCAACGACCGCCAAAAGCATGTGCTGGTCGAGAAGGTGACGCGCCGCTTTGGTGAAGACCTCAAGGGCAAGCACTTTGCCTTGTGGGGCCTGGCGTTCAAGCCCAACACCGATGACATGCGCGAAGCCACCAGCCGTGTGGTGCTGGCCGAGCTGTTCGAGCGCGGCGCCACCGTGACCGCCTACGACCCGGTGGCCATGGACGAAGCCCGTCGCATCTTCGGCGACGAACCCCGCCTGCGTTACGCCGAGAACCCGATGGCCGCTCTGGACGGTGCCGATGCCCTGGTGATCGTGACCGAGTGGAAGGAATTCCGCAGCCCGGATTTCGACCGCATCAAGGCCACGCTCAAGACGCCCACCATCTTCGACGGCCGCAACCTGTACGAGCCCAGCCTCGTGCAAAAGGCGGGATTGGTGTACGAGAGCGTCGGCCGCAAGGGCTGATCCTGCGGTATCAGGCTGCTCAGACCCCGGGAGGGGTCTTGGGCAGCTGGATCACAAAACAGCTGCCCCCGCCCTCGCGGGCTTCGCAGCGTGCCTGGCCGCCATGCTTGGCGGCAATCTGGCGCACCAGGCTGAGCCCCAGGCCCACGCCGCCGGCATGCTCGGCATGACCTGGCAGACGGTAGAAGGGCTCGAAAATGCGCTCGCGCTGATCCGGCGGCACGCCGGGTCCGCGGTCATTCACGCGAAGGAAGATGTAGGCGGGGTCGTGGCTGAGTTCCACCTGAACATCCGCCCCACCGTAACGACGTGCGTTCTCCAGCAGGTTGCGTGCCGCGCGGCGTAGCAAGCGCTCGTCTCCCAGGTATGGCTGGGTCGGAAAGCCTTCGGCCACATCGACTTCTGCCCCCACACGGCTGGCCTCTTCCACCATCAGCCCCACCAGGTCCACCGGACCGCGATCGATGGTTTGTCGTGCGTCGATGCGACTGGCCAGCAGCACCTCTTCCACCAGCGCATCCAGCTCGCGGATGTCCTGATGGATTTCATCCTTGATCTGGGCCGCGCGCTCAGGTGGCAGGTCGGCCATGATGGACACGGCCATTTTCAGCCGCGCCAGTGGCGAGCGCAGCTCATGGCTGGCATTGGCCAGCAGGCTGCGATTGGACGTCACCAGGTCTTCGATGCGCTGGGCGGCTTCGTTGAAACTGCGTGCCAAGGTCGCCACCTCATCGCGCCCTTCCACGGCGACACGGTGGTGCAACTCCCCGGCGCCGAACATCTCCACGCCGCGACGCAAAGCCTGCAGACGCCGCGTCAGGTGGTGGGCCACCGGCCAGGCGCTCACGGCCACCGCCACAAACAGGAGGATCAGGGACAGGATGAGGGCGGGCGCACCGTGTGCCAGCCAAGGGGGCAGCATGGGCGACAGGGGCTCCAGCCAAGGCTGGATGGAGCCTGGCGGTGCGTCAGGCGGTGACAGCCCCGCTGGCAAGGAAGCCCCACCTGGGTGCTGACGCGGGCCACGAGTCAGGCGCTTGGCCATCCAAAGGCTGCGCCCGTCCGAGAGCTGCACGCGATGCAACACCGGACGGTGCTCGCCCGCCAAACGCAGGCGCTCCTGCAACAAACTGGAGGTGGCGATGCGCTCGCCTTCGGGAGACTCCAGGGCCATCGGAAGGCGCAAGCGGTCAGCCCAATCGAGAAAGACCTGGGCCTGCAACGCCTCAGGTGCGGTGACCGGCGGCAAGCTGTTTTCCAGCAACTCGCCCCAGGCAGCCGCGCGCTCGGTCCAGGCCGACTGGCTCTGGACCACGGTGCGTTCGTGTTCAAGGTTGTGCTGGGCCAGCCAGCCGGTGATCAGCGCAAAGATCAGCAGGACCGCGACGACGGTCAGGTAAATGCGCAGCGCCAGGGTTTTCATGCGACCCCGGTGTCAGCGTCCTGCTTCTTGGCAAACACATAGCCCACACCACGGACGGTGAGGATGCGGCGCGGCTCCTTGGGATCGTCCTCGATGGCGGCGCGGATGCGCGAGATGTGGACATCGATGGAGCGGTCAAAGGCTTCCAGTGGGTGACCCTTGAGGGCATCCATGATCTGGTCGCGGCTCATCACGCGCCCCGGGTGCTGGGCCAGCACGTGCAGGAGGTCGAACTGGTAAGACGTCAGGTCGCAGGACTGGCCATCCAGACGCGCCTGACGCAGGCCGTTGTCCACTTCAAGCCGGCCGAAACGCAGCACGTCATCGCCGTCGTCGGCCGACTGACCGGCCCGGCGCAACAAGGCCCGGATGCGGGCCAACAATTCGCGGGGTTCGAAAGGTTTGGGCAGGTAGTCGTCGGCGCCCACTTCGAGGCCGACAATGCGGTCGGTGGGCTCACCACGCGCGCTGAGCATCAGCAGGGGCAGATGCCGGTGTCGCGGCGAGGCCCGCAACTCCTTGCAGAGATCGAGCCCGTCGCCGTCAGGCAGCATGAGGTCGAGCACCAGCGCATCGAAGGCCTGACGGGCCAGCAACTCCCGGCCGGCGGCCAGACTCGGGGCGTTGGACACGTCGTAGCCATGACCGCGCAGGTAGTCGCCCACCATGGCGCTCAGGCGCAGGTCGTCGTCGATCAACAGAATGTGCTCATTGCTCATGTCCGCCATTGTCGCGTGCTCCGGATCGGTCTGAAGGGAGGGCTCAGCGGGTGGCGGACGGCGCTGCAGACGGCTGCGAGGCGGCACGTGCGGCCTGATGGGCTGCGCGACGTTCTGCACGCTCGCTCAAGCGCTCCTTCAGGCCTTCCTGACGTGCCTTCAGTGTGGCGGCAATCTGGGCGCGCTGGGCCGGTGTCAACACATTGGCGATGTCCAGCTGGGCCTGGAGCATGCGCTGGCTGGCCTTGTCATGGTGCGCCAACATCTGCTGACGGGCTTTCTCGGCGGCGGCCGCATCAGGCTTGGCTTCGCCAAGCAGCGACAGGCCGTGGGCCATCGGCGTGCGGTCCTGTGTGTGCAGGGCCTTCAGATCGGCATGGGCCTTGGCCTGAATGTCACGGATCTGGGTGCGCTGGGCATCGGTGAGCTTGTGGGCGTCACCCAGCAAGCGGTCCAGGTGTCGGGTGCTGCCCATCGCGTGCTTGCCGCCATGGCGGGCCATGTGACCCATTTGCCCCATGTGGCCCTCGTGCATGCAGTCCCCGCCCTGATGCGGCCCGTTGGAGCCGTGGTCGCCAGAATGGCCGCGGTGACCGCCAGCCAAAGCGGTGGCACTGAAGGCAGCGGCGGCTGCGCCGATCAGCAGCACACTGCCCAGGGCCCAAAGGCGGCGGGCAGGTTGAGACGCCAGCTTGGCGGTGGTGGTGCGTGGTGTCATGGTCATCACTCCTTCCATGGGATGTTGGATGGATTCATGTTGCGCCCAGGCCGTGAACTGTGTGTGCGTGGCGGGTAAAGATGTGTGAACCGCCGCCCGTCACACATTTGTCACAATACAGGGTTTACAGCAAGCCCCCCCTCTCATGCAACTCAAAGACTTTGCAGAAATCGAGAAAGCCACCAAGAGCGGACGCAAGGAGTTCTTCCGCCTGGGCCTCGGACTGATCTTCGTGGTCTGCATCATGTTGTATGCCGCGCTGGGCATCGGTGCCAAGGGGCCGCAAGGGATCATTTTGGTGATGGCCGCCATGATCGGTGGCTACATGGCCATGAACATTGGTGCCAACGACGTGGCCAACAACGTGGGGCCGGCCGTGGGTTCGCGCTCCATCACGATGACCGGCGCCATCATCCTGGCGGCCGTCTTCGAAGTGGCGGGCGCCCTGATCGCCGGGGGCGATGTGGTCTCCACCATCCGGGGCGGCATCATCAAGCCCGAGGCCATTGCGGACGGCAGCCGCTTCATCTGGGTCATGACCTCGGCCCTGCTGGCGGGGGCGCTGTGGCTCAACTTTGCCACGGCCATCGGGGCGCCGGTGTCCACCACCCATTCCATCGTGGGCGCGGTGCTGGGCGCCGGCGTGATGGCAGGCGGACTGGATGCGGCCAACTGGGGCACCATGAGCGGGATCGTGGCCAGCTGGGTGATCTCACCCGTGCTGGGCGGCTTGGTGGCCGCCGGCTTCCTGCTCTGGATCAAGCGCGCCATCACCTACAAACCCGACATGGTGGGTGCGGCACAGCGCACCGTGCCCTTGCTGATCGGCCTGATGGCCTTCGCGTTTGCGACCTACCTGATCCTGAAGGGCCTCAACAAGGTCTGGAAGACAGACTTTTTGACCGCCTCGCTGGTCGGTCTGGCCATTGGCGTGCTGACCTGGGCGCTGATGAGCGCCTCGATTCGCCGTCGTGCGCCCACCCTGAGCAACGACAAAGCCAGCATCAACGCACTGTTCACCCTGCCCCTGATTTGCGCAGCCGCCTTGCTGAGCTTCGCACATGGTGCCAACGACGTGGCCAACGCCATCGGGCCGCTGGCGGCCATCACGGACGTGGTGCTCAACAGCGGACACCAGGTGTCGGACAGCGCCGGCATCCCGTTGTGGGTGATGATGGTGGGCGCCCTGGGCATCGCGCTGGGTCTGGCCCTGTACGGTCCCAAGCTGATCCGCACAGTGGGCGGCGAGATCACCGAGCTGGATCAGATGCGGGCCTTCAGCATCGCCATGTCGGCGGCCGTGACGGTGATCATTGCCTCGCAGATGGGGCTGCCCGTGAGCTCGACCCACATTGCGCTGGGCGGTGTGTTCGGGGTGGGCTTCCTGCGTGAGTTCATCAAGACGAACTATTCCCAGATGATCGAAGAGATCAAGAGCCACCACCTGGGTGACGACAAGGAAACGGTGGCGCGCTACCTGAACGACTTTGCAAAAGCCGACATCAAGCAAAAGCGCATCATGTTGGAGCAACTGAAGGCCAAGACGGCCGAAGCGCAGTTGACCAAATCCGAGCGCAAGCAGATGCGCAAGGTGTACCGTCAGGAATTGGTGAAGCGCTCGGCGGTGTTCAAGATTGCCGCTGCGTGGATCATCACCGTGCCGGCCTCCGCCCTGATGGCAGCTGGGATCTACTGGGTGATGGCCACGGTGGCGCAACCCTGACGCACGGAAAACTGGCAGCGCCATGCAAAAGGCGCCCCCTCTCGCGAGGTGGGCGCCTTTTCATTGCCTGTGGAACCGGGCGGAACCCGCCCCACTGCAGATCAGAACAGCATGCGGCTGGCGCCGTAAGCCAGTGCCGCCACCAGACCCGATGCCGGGATGGTGAGCACCCAGGCCCAGACGATGTTGCCCGCCACGCCCCAACGCACCGCACTGGCGCGTTGCACCGAACCGACCCCGACGATGGCGCCGGTGATGGTGTGGGTGGTGGACACGGGGATGCCCAGACCGGTCGCGATGAACAGCGTGAGGGCGCCGCCGGTTTCGGCACAGAACCCCCCCACCGGCTTGAGCTTGGTGATGCGCTGGCCCATGGTCTTGACAATGCGCCAACCGCCCATCATGGTGCCGATGCCGATGGCGGCATAGCAGGCCACGATGGTCCAGGTGGGCGGGCTCTTGTCGGCCGTGGAGGCATAGCCGGTGGCCAGCAACAGCATCCAGATGATGCCGATGGTCTTTTGCGCGTCGTTGCCGCCGTGGCCCAGGCTGTAAGCCCCGGCCGACACGAGTTGCAAACGCCGGAACCAGCGATCAACCCGCGCCGGAGCCGTGCGCCGGCAGATCCAGGCCACCAGCACCATCATCAAGGAGCCGAGCACGAAACCGAGCAGCGGCGACACGAAGATGAAGGCCACGGTGCGCAGGATGCCGGTGGTGATCAGGGCACCGGTGCCCGCCTTGGCCAGCACGGCGCCCACGATGCCGCCGATCAGCGCATGCGAAGAGCTGCTGGGGATGCCGTAGTACCAGGTGATGACGTTCCAGGTGATCGCGCCGCACAGCGCGCCGAACACCACGTAGACGTCGACCACCCCCGGGGCCGCGATCCCCTTGCCCACCGTCGCTGCCACACTGAGGTGGAAGACGAAGATGGCGATGAAGTTGAAGAAGGCGGCAAAGACCACCGCCTGCCCCGGTCGGAGCACACCGGTCGAGACCACGGTGGCAATCGAGTTCGCGGCATCGTGGAAGCCGTTCATGAAATCGAACACCAGCGCCAGCGCGACCAGAAAGATGATGACCCAGAGAGCCACCTGCATGGTTGCCATGGTCAGGCCCCTCGGATCAGGAGTTCTCGAGGATCACGCCCTCGATGAGCTTGCCCACGTCGTCACAGCGGTCGGTGACGGTTTCCAGCAATTCATAGATGGCTTTGAGCTTGATGACTTCACGCACATCGGGCTCTTCGCGGAAGAGCTTGCTCATGGCCGTGTGCAGCACCTTGTCGGCCTCGCCTTCGAGTTGGTCGATTTCGGCGCAGATCTTCAGGGCAGCTTCGGCCGACGCGGCCTGACCCACCTGATGCAGCAGGCCGATGGCCGTCTTGACGCGCTCGACGCAGCGCACGCACAGATCGGTCAGGCGCACGATGTGCTCGGTCATGGCGCGAATGTCGTAGAGCGACATCGCCTCGGCGGCGTCCTGCAACAGGTCCGCCACATCGTCCATCGTGTTGATCAACGAGTGAATCTGTTCCCGGTCAATCGGGGTGATGAAGGTCTGGTGCAGCAGGCGGTTGACTTCCAGCGTCACCGTGTCAGCTGCCCCCTCCGCATCGTCGACAGCACGGTTGTGGCGCTCGCGCAAGGCCGGATCGGCGTAGTGCTTGACGAGCTCGGCAAAGGCGTGGGCCGCCGTGACCGTGTGTTGAGCGTGCTGGTTGAACAGCTCAAAAAAATTGCCCTCACGGGGCAGCAGTTTTCCAAAGATCATCGTGTTCTCTTGGGTGTTGCACGGTCATGACCCTGACATGCAAAGGGAGTAGATGGATTTTACCTGTCACCCGCAAAAACCAGAAGACCGGAAAACGACAAGTTGCGCACTCTGTCGCCCTCCGGTCCATCATGTGAGACAAAGTCAGTGAGACGGGCTCTCGAAAGCCGGGAACAGCACGTTGTTCTCCAGATGGATGTGCTGGATGAGGTCCTCGGCCAACTGGGCGGTGCCGGCGAACAGCGCACGCCAAGTGTTGCAGGCCCCCTGGGGTGGCGTGTGTTCGTTGGTGAGTTCCACCAGGCGAGCCAGGTGCTCGCCGTGGTCGACATGCTCGTGACGCATCATGGCAATCGGCTGACCCACCATCGGGTGTCCTCCCGCCTTGAGCATGGGGAAGAGCACGCCTTCCTCCTTGGCCATGTGATCGCACAACTCTTCGTTCATGCGCTCCAGGTGATCGGCCAGCCCCACGGGCACATGCGGGTGATCGCGGTGCACGGCCTCGACGCGGCGGGCCATGCGGATCAACTCGGGCAATTGGGCACGGTGCACCTCGTGGTAGCGCGAAACGATGTGGTCAACCAGGGCCGCAGGCTCGGGGGTGGCGGGGGCCAGGTCGTCGCGCACCAAGGCTTTCAGTTCGGTGACCAGGGCGTCGGCATCCAAGCCCTTGGCCGCACAAGCGTCCACCAGACGCACTTGCCCCCCACAACAGAAGTCCAGCTTCAGACGACGGAATACGGCGGTGGCGCCAGGCAAGGCCACGGCGATCTCTCCGAGCGATTGTTGGGCGAGATCGGCCGAAAGAGGGGTGACTGGGGCCAGCGAATGTGGCGTGTTAACGGCGTGCATGGGGGCTCCTTAAAGATTCATTCAACATGCATATTCTAAACACAGAAGATTCATCTTGTGTGAATCTTTTTGTGATGACACACTGACACCATGCGATTGACCCAGTGGACCGACTACAGCCTGCGGGTACTGATGTACTGCGCCGCCACCGAGAACCGACCGACGCCGCCAACGATCAGCGAGATCGCGCAAGAACACGGGATTTCGCGCAGTCACCTGACCAAGATCGCCATGACCCTGGCGGCCAACGGCTGGCTGGAGACAACCCGTGGACGTGGGGGCGGCTTGCGTCTGCTCAAGCCAGCCAATCAGATCGTGCTGGGCACGGTGGTGCGACAAACAGAAACGGACTTCAACCTGGTGGAGTGCTTCGATGCGAAGGTGAACACCTGCCGACTCGATGGCCTGTGTCTGCTCAAGCGCACCTTGAAGGACGCGATGGCACAGTATCTGGCGGTGCTCGACGGTGTGACGCTGGCCGATCTGGTGGCCCCGGTGGCCCACTTGCCGCTGGGTGAACAGGTGATCGCGCTGCCACCGCGTGCCTGAGCGGCGCGCCCGCTCCCTGACTGTCACGGTCAGGCTGTATGGTTGAGCTTCTTCCCCCATCTGCCGCCCCGCCCTCACCATGGCCGATCCCGATCTGCCCCAGCCCCCCTCTTTGCAATCGGCTGACGCGCTTGCAGCAGCCCTGCACAGTGATCTCAAGCAGGGTCTCAGTGCTGCGGAAGCCGCTCGTCGGCTCGCCCTCGACGGCCCCAATCGGCTCCGGCACGCCCCGCCACCTCCGGCCTGGCGCCGTTTGCTGACGCAGTTTCAGGACCCGCTCATTTACTTGCTGATGGCGGCCGTGGGGGTGACCTTGCTGGCCTGGCACATCGAGGGCCAGGTGGGCTGGCCCGTCGATGCGCTGGTGATTGTGGTGATCGTCGCCCTGAACGGGGTGCTGGGCTATGTGCAGGAGTCCAAGGCCGCCGATGCCGCGGCCGCGCTGGCACGCATGGTGGCGGCCACCTCTTCGGTGATGCGCGATGGCATGGTGCAGCGGGTGGCCAACGACACCCTGGTGCGTGGCGACCTGCTGGTGCTGGGAGAAGGCGACGCAGTGGGCGCGGACGCCCGACTGGTGCGTGCAACGGCCCTGCGCGTGCAAGAGGCGTCGCTGACCGGCGAGAGCGAATCGGTGCTCAAGCATGCCGACACCCTGCACGAACCTGCCGCTGTGGCCGACCAGCGCAACATGGTCTTCAAGGGCACGGCCGTGGCACAAGGCACCGGCCTGGCCATCGTCACGGCCACGGGCATGGCAACCCAGATGGGCACCATCGCACACCTGCTGGCTGAGGCCCGTCAGGATGCCACCCCGCTGCAAAAGGAGATCCGACGGGTCGGCAAGATGCTGGGCCTGGCCGTGATCGTGATCTGCGCCGTGGTGGTGGGCTCGGTCTTGCTGGTGACCGAGGTGCACAGCGTGCCGGCTTTGGTGTCGGTGATGATGCTGGGCGTCTCCCTGGCCGTGGCGGCGGTACCCGAGGGCTTGCCGGCCATTCTCTCGATGGTGCTGGCCATTGGCGTGCAGCGCATGGCGCGTCAGCGCGCCATCGTGAAGAACCTGTCGTCGGTCGAGACGCTGGGCTCGGCCTCGGTCATCTGCACCGACAAGACCGGCACACTCACCCGATCGGAGATGACCCTGCAGCGGGGCATGACCGCCTCGGGCGGCACCCATGTGACCGGCGTGGGCTACGCGCCCAACGGCGAGGTGCAGCACCAGGGTCGAACACTGACCGAAGGCGATGTCCACAGCGAGCACACGGCCTTGCTGAGCGGAGGCAGCCTCGCGGGCAACGCCGACCTGCGCCAGACCCCAGACGGGCAGTGGGAGATTCAGGGCGACCCGACCGAGGCCGCCTTCTTGGTGGCCGAACACAAGCTGGGCGTACAGGGCCTGCGCGGCACCCGCTTCGAACGGTTTGCAGAGTTGCCCTTCACGAGCGACCGCAAGATGATGTCGGTGCTGGCGCATGACCGAACCCAGGACAATGCGCCCGTGCTGGTGTGCAAGGGGGCCCCCGATGTGCTGCTGGCACGCTGCACCCACCTGCGCGTGGGCGATGCCATCGAGCCCCTGACACCCGAGCGTCGTGCCCAGGCCTTGTCGCATGTGGACGAGTTGTCGCAAGCGGCCCTGCGCACCCTGGCTGTGGCCTACCGCCCCTTGGCCCCGCATGAGGATCTGAGCGCCGGTCAGGATCTGGAGGAGCAACTGATCTTTGTGGGCACGGCAGGGATCATCGACCCGCCGCGCGCGGAGGCAGGTGACGCCATTGCCGAAGCGCGCCGGGCAGGTCTGCGCGTCATCATGATCACCGGTGACCACCCTCGCACCGCCGAGCGGATCGCCACCGATCTGGGCCTGATCGAACCTGGCGCCCGCGCGCTCACCGGGACCGAACTGGACGCGCTGGACGATGCGGGCTTTGCCCATGCCGTGCGCAACACCTCGGTCTTTGCGCGGGTGGCCCCAGCCCACAAATTGCGCATCGTCGACGCCCTGCAGGCGCAAGGCCACATCGTGGCGATGACGGGTGATGGGGTCAACGATGCCCCGGCCCTGAAGACGGCTGACATCGGGGTCGCCATGGGCATCACCGGCACCGAGGTGAGCAAGGAGGCCGCCAAGATGATCCTGGCGGACGACAACTTCGCCACCATCGTCGAAGCCGTGCGCGAGGGGCGCGCCATATTCGACAACATCCGCAAGTTCCTGCGCTATCTGCTGTCGTCCAACATGGGCGAGGTGCTGACCGTGTTCCTGGGCGTGATCGGCGCCGCATGGTTGGGTTTGCTGGACGACACACACGGGGTGATCCTGCCTCTGCTGGCCACGCAGTTGCTGTGGGTGAACCTGATCACCGATTCCGGCCCGGCGCTGGCAATGGGCATGGACCCCCCGAGTGGCGATGTGATGTCGCGCCCACCTCGCCGCCTGAGCGACCGGGTGATCGACCTGCGGATGTGGATGGACGTGCTGCTCAACGGACTGGTGATCGCCGTGTGCACCTTGCTGACGCTCGATGGGTATCTGCCCGGCGGTCTGCTAGAAGGTCAGGAAGGGCTGGATGTAGCCCGCACGGCGGCCTTCACCGTACTGGTGCTGGCCCAGTTGTTCAACGCCTTCAGCGCCCGCTCGGACATGCGCAGTGTCTTCCAGTCGGGGAACACCAACCTGTGGCTGTGGGGCGCAGTGGGACTGTCGGCCTTGTTGCAGGTAGCCGTGGTGCACCTGCCGGTGCTCAATGTGGCCTTCGGCACCGTGCCACTCACCCTCGCGCAATGGGGCGTGTGCCTTGCCATGGGCAGTGCGGTGCTGTGGGTCAGCGAGATGAAAAAATGGGCCGGGCGCTGGATGCACCCGACCCCTTGAGCGGACACCACGGTCCGTGATGCCCTTGGCCGCGATGGTGTCCGATCAGCGGCGGTTGACCTTCCAGGCACCTTCGCCACGGCCGTCGCCGGCGGTGTCGCCGCGCTTGGCATCTTGGGCGTAGTAATACAGCGGCTGGCCGTCCAGCGTCACCTGGTACTTGCCATCCATGCGGATGATCAGCGGGTATTCTTTGGTGGCCACGGTGCCCGGTGCCACGGTCAGCGGTGGCCAGTTGGTGGCGCAGGCGTCATAGCACTCCGACATGCCGGCGTTCTTGCCGTCCTTGGCATAGGTGTACACGGTCATGCCGTTGGGGCCGACCAGCAGGCCCTCGGCCGTGCGTGTGGGGAAACCTTCGGCCGACACCGGGGCCTCATTCGTCATGGTGCCGCAGGCCGTCAACGACAGCGCCACAGCGAGTGCGGCAGACAGGCTCAAAAGCGATCGCATCTTCCATCTCCAATGCTGATAGTTGACCGTTCTCTCCGTGGAACGGTAAAGATCGCTTTATAGAGACGCAATTTGACAGCGCTGTGACCGCAAGCGGACTCAGTAGGCGTAGGCCATGCGAACCACCTTGCGTGCGGTGGCACGCAAGGACGCCTCTTGCTGAGAGAGCACCTGATCGGTGGCCGACAACAGGGCACTGGGCAGCCCCAGGTCTTCGGCCTGACGGATGGCCTGACGCGACGCACTCACGGCGTCCAAACCCAGGTTGAACCACTGGGTGTTGAAGGTGTTGAGGGCGCGCGACAAGGCACGGTCGTGCGAATGCGGGGAGTGGATCGAACCCCGCTCCAACTGACTGAAGTAGGCGTTGGCCACCGTCAGCGGCGCGGCGCTCCAGCCCAGCATGAGGTTCAGACTGGTGTTCGGATCGGCAGGCATGATGATGAGGCGTGAGTGAAAACGAACGGATTCTAGGGTAAACCCTTAACCCACGCCAGTCCCGGGCTTACCGGTGCCCGGGACAATGCCGCTTCCATCACGTTCCACGCCCTCCCGTGTACCCTCCCACGCCCCGCGTCATCGACCTCGCCACTTACCCGCGCGCCGAGATCCTCAAGGCCTTCGCCGATCGGGCCATGCCCCAACTCAGCGTCACCTGCGACGTCGATGTCACCCACATCCGGCAGGTCTGCCAGGCCCAGGCACGCTCGTTTTTCCTGGGGATGAGCTATGCGGTGTCGTGCGCGGTGCAATCGGTGGCAGCCTTCCGCCAGCGCGTGATCGACGGGGTGCTCCATGAGTACGACCGAACCGACCCAGGCTACACCGTCGCGCGCGAGGGGGGCCTGTTCTCGTTTTGCGACGGCCTGCACCTCGACGACTTCGAGGCCTACTGCCGGGAGGCCCAAGCGCGCATGGCAGCGGTGAAGCAAGCCCCCGATCTGTCGGTGGGCGCGAAACACCACATGTTTTTCATCACGACGGTGCCTTGGCTGAGTTTCACGGCCTTCACGCACCCGTATGACCCACTCTATGCCTACATCCCGGTGATCACGCTGGGCAAGTTCACCCCCCGCGATGACCGCTGGGTGATGCCGGTGGCCGTGCAAGCCCACCACGGCGTGGTCGATGGCATTCACCTGGCGCAGTTCTACGAGGCCCTCGGCGCCGTTCGACTGCCATGACCTGACGTCAGTCCCAGCGCCGGTCGTAGGCGAACGTGGGCAGACTCCAGCTGAAATAGATGGCAGCCAGGCGCAGCGACAGGCCCGTCACCAGGCTGATCACCGTGTTCCACGTGGGGTCAACGCCCAAGGCGCGCAAACCCAGGAACAGCATGCACACCGCCAGCGACACCATGGCGTAAATCTCGCGCTGGAACACCACCGGCACCTGCGCGCACAGCACATCGCGCAGGATGCCGCCAAAGATGCCGGTGATCATGCCCGCCATGATCACCACCGCCACGGGATAGTCCATCTGCAGGGCAACATCACAGCCGATCAGGGAAAAGGCCACCAGCCCCAAGGCATCCAGGACCAGGAACGTGCGTTTGAGGTGGTGCAGATAGGGGGCCACCAGCACCGTGAGCAGACCGGCACCGATCACCAGGTAGATGTAGGTGGGGTGCTGGGTCCAACCAATCGGGAAATGGCCGAGGATCAGGTCACGCACCGTGCCCCCGCCCAGCGCAGTCACGAAAGCCACCACGGCCACCCCAAAGATGTCCATGCGCCGCCGCCCGGCTGCCAGGGCGCCAGACATCGCCTCGGCCGTGATGGCCACCAGGTAAATGAAGGTCAGCACACCCATCTCCGCCGATCACCGCAAACCGAAATTATCGGCCGCAGTCGATGTCCCAGTGAAGCACTGGGCGGACCGCGCAAGGATCAGCGACGCCAGAAATGGCGGGTGAACAGCACCAGCACCGTCAAGAACTCCAGTCGGCCCAACAGCATCGCAAAGCTCAGTACCGAGAGCTGAAAGCTGCTCAGGCCACCGAAGTTGCCGGCCGGCCCCACCTGCCCCAATCCGGGTCCGATGTTGTTGACCGTGGCCACCACCGCGGAAAACGCCGTGACGATGTCCAAACCCGACAACAGCATCAGGAAGGTCAGCCCCATGGTGGCACCGCCATAGATCAGCATGAAACCCAGCACCGCCTGCATGACCGCAGGCGGCACGGTCTGCCCGCCCAGGGTGACCGGGTTCACCACCCTTGGGTGAATGATGCGCACCAGTTCGCGTCGGGCCTGCTTGATCAGCAACACCATGCGGACCATCTTGATGCCACCGCCGGTGGAGCCTGCGCACGAGGCAAATGCCCCCAGAAACATCATCAACACCGGCAGGGCCACAGGCCACTGCGTGTAATCCTGCGAGGCATAGCCCGTGGTGGTCGCCACGGACACCACATGGAACAGTGCGGTGCGCAGCGTGTCCACCGCATGTGACTGAGGCTGGTGTTCCAGCAGACTGATGAAGACCATCAGCGTGGCCACCAGCAGCACCACGATGTACATGCGGATCTCCCGGTCGTCGATGACCGGCTTGATGGAGCGGGTGCGCCACACCATGAAATAGCGCAGAAAACTGATGCCCGCCAGTGTCATGAACAAGGTGGCCACCCATTCGATGGCAGGCGAATTCCAGAAGCCAAAACTCGCATCGTGCGACGACAGGCCGCCCAGACCCATGGTGGTGCACATGTGCATGAAGGCATCGGCCCAACTCATGCCAGCCCAGCGATAAGCCAGGAAGCACGCCACCGAGAGCACAAAGTACACCGCCCACAGTCCGCGGGCCGTCTCGGCGATGCGCGGCGTGAACTTGGCATCCTTCATGGGGCCCGGGGTTTCGGCCTTGTAGAGCTGCATGCCCCCCAGTCCCAGCAAAGGCAACACGGCCACCACCAACAGCACGATGCCAAGTCCCCCCACCAGTTGCAGGAAACAGCGCCACACGTTCACCGACACCGGCAGGCTGTCGAGTCCGGACAAGGCGGTGGCCCCGGTGGCGGTCAAGGCACTCATCGCCTCGAAGAAAGCTTTGCTGACGGTGATGTCAGGCACCGCGAACAACAGCGGCACCATGGCGTAAACGGTCAGCACAACCCACACCAGATTGACCAGCAAAAAGCCATCACGGGGCAACAACTCGCGGCTGTAGCGGCGCGTGAGCAAGAGCAGCACCCAGCCGCTGCCGAAAGCCAGGCCGAACGAGGCCGCCCACACGGCGCGCAGGGCCACATCATCGGCAAACCATGCCCAGGCCAACGGCACGAAAAAGGCAAAGGCAAACGCCATCAGGATGCGCGCCAGCAAGGCGAGAACCGGACCAAACAACTGCATGACGTTCACCCGAAGAAGGTCGCCCCCACCTGGAAGAGTTTCTCTACCGCACGCACCAGACGCTTGTGTGGAATGAAAATGATGATGTGGTCATCGGACTCGATGAGCGTGTCGTGATGCGGCATCAACACCTGAGACTGCCGCCCCTCTCCCCGCACGATGGCCCCGAACCGCGCACCTGTGGGCAGATGGATCTCTTCGATGCGTCGACCCACCAGCCTGGACGTTTTCACATCCCCCCGCGCCACGCCCTCCAGTGCCTCCGCGGCCCCCCGACGCAAACTGTGCACCCCCACCACGTCACCGCGGCGGATGTGGGTCAGCAACTCCCCGATCACCGTCTGCGCCGGCGACACCGCGATGTCGATCATGCCGCCATTGAGCATGTCAGCGTAGGAGCGACGATTGATCAAGGCCATCACCCGACGAGCGCCCAGGCGTTTGGCCAGCATCGCTGCCATGATGTTGTCCTCGTCGTCATCGGTCAGAGCCAGGAACATGTCCATGTCGGCGACGCCCTCTTCCTCCAGCAGGTCTTCGTCCACCGTGTCACCGTGGAGCACCAGGACATCGGATGGCAACTGGCTGGCCAGGTACTCGCAGCGCGGCAGCCTCTGCTCGATGAGCTTGACCTGGTACTGACCGACCAGGCTGCGGGCCAGGCGCAAACCCACCTTGCCGCAACCGCCGATCATGACACGTTGCATGGGGGCATCCATATTGTGGATGGCCCTCAGCACTTGGCGAATGTGTTCCTTGGCGGCCAGCACGAACACCTCGTCACCCGGCATCACCACGGTGTCACGACTGGGCTCCAAACCCACGTCCTGCCGGTAGAGCGCCACCACCCGCATCTCGAACGTTGGGAACAGTTGCTTGAAATCGGCCAGTGTGCGCCCGGCCAAGGCACTGCCTGCCACGGCCTTCACCCCGATCAGGCAAACCCGACCGCCCGCAAACTCCAGCACGTGCAAGGCTTCGGGGTACTCCAGCAGTTTGTTGATGTAATGCGTGACGGAGTCTTCCGGACAAATCACCTCGTCGACCGCAAAGCCCGACTTGGACAGCAAGGCGTCGCCCTCACTGAACTCGGGGGAACGCAGCCGCGCGATGGTTGTCGGCACCTGAAAGACGCTGTGTGCCACCTTGCAGAACACCAGGTTGGACTCATCGGAGGTGGCGCAGCCAATGACCATGTCGGCGTCCTGCGCACCGGCCTCGCGCAGCACCGAGGGCTGGATGCCGTTGCCCACCACGCCGCGCAGGTCCAGACGCTCTTCCAGGACGCGCAAGCGCACAGGATCCTGGTCGATCACCGTGATGTCGTTCTGCTCCGAGACCAGGCTCTCAGCCACACTCTCGCCCACGCGGCCAGCACCCAAAATGATGATGTTCATGGCCTCTACTGTGCCATTCTGCGAGCCCGAATCGCACGCCCGCCACGCAATTTGCTGACACAAGCCAGACCGCGGAAGCGGGGACTCCGATCCGCGCCCATCACCCTTCGCGTGGGTGCCGATACTCGCTCGGGCGAGCGCCGGTCCAACGCTTGAACGCGCGATGAAAGGCACTGGCCTCGGCAAAGCCCAACTCGCCCGCGATGTCCACCAGGCTGCGCCGCGTGTCACCCAACAAGGAAATGGCCAGATCGCGCCGCAACTCATCACAAATCGCCCGATACGACGTGCCCTCCTCGCTCAGCCGACGACGCAGCGTGGCCGAAGACGCGTGCAGCTGCCTGGCCATCTCGTCAAAATCAGGCCAAGAGGCTGGCGGCCAGGCCCGCAAACGACGTCGAATCTGCGCCGCCAAACCTGCACTGTTTTTGTACTTGACCAGAAAGTTGGCGGGCGCGTCTCGCAGAAAGGCCTTCATGGAGCGCTCGTTCTGGATGTTGGCCAGCGCCAGGTATGTCGCCGGAAAGCTGATGCAGCTGCGCGCTTGCCGGAACTGCAGATTCTGGCAAAACAACACCCGCCACTCGTCCGCGTAAGGTGGTGCGTCATCACAGAACGAGGCCCCCATCACCGGGATCCGTCGCCCCACCAGCCAACAAGCCAGCCCATGCAGGATGACCATGAAGGTCCCGTGCGCAAAGGCACGACGCGGCTGCGCCGACAGGGCCTGTGGCCGATCGCTGTCCATGCGTCGGTCGTGAAGCACGATGTGCGCCACCTCGCCTTCACACACCAACTCGCCAGACAACTCGTCCAGAACCAGACGCAAAAAACGCAGGGCCCGCAACAGCGCACGCTCCAGCGTGTCACTCTGGATCACGGCATGGCACAGCAGGGTGAAACTGCCCACCTTCATCGGGTGGCGGTCCATGCCAAAAAACTCGTCATCGATGGCCTGGGCAATGGCGTGCCACAGCACCCCAAACTGGCGGGACGACACGCGCGCATGGGGCGCGTTCAGCAGATCGGGGGCAATGCCCGCCTGGCGCAACACCCCCTCCGGATCCAGCCCCCTCAGACGGATACAGGCCATCGCCTCTGCCACAAAGCCGATCGAGACACTGCCTTTTTCCATCTGACGGGGATGCATCCACAGAAGTTTAGAGGCAGTGACCCGTTCGCTCACCCCAATTGAGCGCAAGCGACATTCCCAGATACGCCCCAAGACGCTAGATTGCCGGGAGATCCAGGCACCCATCAACGATGGCAGGCGTCTGCCCGAGCGTGGTGCCACCCCATTCCTCAGGAGCATGACACATGGAAATTCGAGACAGCGTCTTTGTGGTGACCGGCGGAGGCTCCGGCCTGGGAGCGGCCACTGCGCGGCACCTGGTCGAACAGGGCGCCAAGGTGGTGCTCGCCGACCTCAATGCGCAAGCGGGTGAAGCCATGGCGGCGGAACTGGGCAGCCAGGCCCGCTTCGTGCAAACCGATGTCAGCGACGAAGACAGCGCCAGCCTCGCCTTCGCCGAAGCCACACGCCTGGGCACCCTCCGAGGCTTGGTGAACTGCGCCGGCATCGCCACCGCCGAGAAAGTGCTGGGGCGCGACGGGGTGCACAAGCTGGCCTCCTTCTCCCGCACCCTCCAGATCAACCTGGTGGGCAGCTTCAACATGATCCGACTGGCCGCCGACATCATGGCGCGCACCGAACCCGATGCCAACGGCGAACGGGGTGTCATCGTCAACACGGCGTCCGTGGCCGCGTTCGACGGCCAGATCGGGCAAGCCGCCTACGCCGCCTCCAAAGGCGGCATCGTGGCCATGACCCTGCCACTGGCGCGCGAACTGAGCCGCATCGGCGTGCGCGTCGTGACCATTGCCCCGGGCATCATGGAAACGCCCATGCTGCTGGGCCTGCCGCCAGAAGTGCAGCACTCGCTGGGCCAGATGGTGCCCTTCCCTGCCCGCCTGGGCAAGCCCGCCGAGTTCGCCGCACTGGTGGGGCACATCGTGAACAACGGCTACCTCAACGGCGAGGTCATCCGCCTCGACGGCGCCATCCGCATGGCCCCCAAGTGATGAGACGCCTCCGTGTTGGCATCTGCGCCGGCATGGCTCATCCGTCCCCATCCATCATTTCTTGAAGCGAACCGCCATGTCCACGGACCCCATCGTCATCGTCTCCGCTGCCCGCACGCCCATGGGCAGCTTCCAGGGCGACTTCGCCCCCCTTGCTGCCCACGACCTCGGTGGCGCGGCCATCCGCGCAGCGGTTGAACGCGCCGGGCTGCCGCCCAGCCAGGTGGACGAAGTCCTCATGGGCAATTGCCTGATGGCTGGCCAAGGCCAGGCTCCAGCCCGCCAGGCTGCCTTCAAAGGTGGCCTGCCCATCTGCACCGGCGCGGTCACCCTCAGCAAAATGTGCGGCTCCGGCATGCGCGCCGTCATGTTTGCCCATGACATGCTGGCCGCGGGCAGCGCCGATGTCATCGTCGCTGGCGGCATGGAGAGCATGACCAATGCCCCCTACTTGCTGCCCAAGGCACGCAGTGGCTACCGCATTGGTCATGACCGCATCTTCGACCACATGATGCTCGACGGCCTGGAAGACGCCTACGAACCTGGGCGCTCCATGGGCACGTTTGGTGAAGACTGCGCGGCCAAGTACCAGTTCACCCGAGAACAGCAAGACCACTTTGCAACCACCAGTGCGCAACGTGCGGTTGCGGCCACCACCTCGGGTGCCTTCGACGCCGAGATCACGCCGGTCACCGTTGCCAGCCGCAAAGGCGAGGCCGTCATCCGCACCGACGAAGCCCCGGGCAAGGTCAAGCTCGACAAGATCCCCACCCTCAAGCCCGCGTTCAAGAAAGACGGCACCATCACCGCCGCCAGCAGCTCCAGCATCAGCGACGGTGCCGCAGCCCTGGTGCTCATGCGCGCTTCCAGCGCTGCCGAGCGGGGCTTGAGTCCGCTGGCTCGCATCGTGAGCCATGCCGTGTTCGCCCACGAGCCCAGCTGGTTTGCCACAGCCCCGATCGGCGCCACCCAAAAGGCGCTCGCTCGTGCGGGCTGGTCTGTGCAGGATGTAGACCTGTGGGAGGTGAACGAGGCCTTCGCCGTGGTGCCCATGGCCTTGATGCACGAACTGCAGGTCAGCCACGACATCGTCAACGTGAACGGCGGTGCCTGCGCGCTGGGTCACCCCATTGGTGCATCGGGCGCTCGCATCCTGGTGACACTGATGCACGCGCTGCGCGCACGTGGGCTGCGCAAAGGCCTGGCCACCCTGTGCATCGGTGGCGGCGAAGCCACCGCCATGGCCATCGAGATGCTCTGACACCCGCGGAGCCCCCATGATCCTCACCCACGACCAAACCATGGTGCGCGACGCCATCCGCGCGTTCGTGCAAGAACAGATCTGGCCGCACGCGCCGGCGTGGGACAAGTCCCGTACCTTTCCCAAAGAAGTGCACCGAGGCCTGGCCCAGTTGGGCTGCTACGGCATCTGCGTGCCGGAAGAGTTGGGCGGTGCGGGCCTGAACTACCAGATGCTGGCCCTGGTGCTGGAAGAAATCGCCGCGGGCGATGGGGGTGTCAGCACCACCATCAGCGTGACCAACTGCCCGGTCAACGCCATCTTGCTGAACTACGGCAACGCCACACAGCAAGCGCGATGGCTGCGCCCCCTGGCCGCGGGCGACATGCTGGGCGCCTTCTGCCTGACCGAGCCCCACACCGGCTCCGACGCCGCGGCCTTGCGCACCACCGCCACACGCGATGGTGATCACTATGTCCTCAACGGCGTCAAACAGTTCATCACAAGTGGTCAGCAGGCGGACGTGGCCATCGTGATCGCGGTGACCGACAAAGCGGCGGGAAAGCGTGGCATGAGCGCCTTCCTGGTGCCCACGTCGACCCCCGGCTACGTCGTCGCACGACTCGAAGACAAGCTGGGGCAGCACAGCAGCGACACGGCGCAGATCAACTTCGATCAATGCCGCATTCCTGCTGACCACCTCATTGGCGCGGAAGGCGAAGGCTACAAGATCGCCCTGTCGGCGCTGGAGGGCGGCCGCATCGGGATAGCCGCCCAAAGCATCGGCATGGCACGCAGCGCCATGGAGTGCGCGCTGCGCTACGCCAAAGAGCGCGAGAGCTTTGGCCAAGCCCTCTTCAACCACCAGGCCGTGGGTTTCAAGCTCGCCGACATGGCTACGCAGATCGAGGCTGCACGCGCCCTCACCCACCACGCTGCTGCCCTGCGCGATGCCGGCCTGCCCTGCCTGAAAGAAGCTGCCATGGCCAAGCTCTTCGCCAGCGAAATGGCCGAACGGGTCTGCAGCGATGCCATCCAGATCCATGGTGGCTACGGCTATGTGAGCGACTTCCCCGTTGAGCGCATCTACCGCGATGTGCGGGTCTGCCAGATCTATGAAGGCACATCCGATGTGCAGAAGATCCTCATTCAGCGGGCCCTGGCTTGACCCCTGAAAACCAAAAAGCCTAAGTGAATCAATCACTTGGGCTTTGTTTTGGCGGAGAGGGTGTCTGCCTCTCCATCATCCGATATGCCCCTAAGTTATCCAAATTGCAACTTCCCCTCTAGGAGATGACTCTTGCAGGCGTCCAAACGCATGCATTGACATGCACACCAATGTCACCCATGATGGTAGAAACGATGGTGGAAAAATCAGAGGGCTTTTATGGTTCGTAAGGCAAAGGATCTGTCTGCGCTGGAGGTCAGTCGGTTGACCAAGCCAGGCCATCACGCCGTTGGCGGTGTCGCAGGGCTCTACCTTTACGTAAACGAGGCCAGTGCACGGTCATGGGTGTTGCGCATCATGGTTGGGGAAAAACGACGCCACATGGGTTTGGGTGGCTACCCCGACGTGACGTTGGCACAAGCAAGAGAGAAAGCTCGGCAGGCACGCGATGAAGTGGGCACAGGGGTGGATCCCATCGCAAAACGAAAAAACCTTGCCAGCGAGTTACGCGCACAACAACTTCGCGAGACTACGTTTAAACAAGCGGCCACAGCCTACGTCGAGGCGCATGGTGACTCATGGCGTAATCCCAAGCACCGAGCTCAATGTGTCCGCCCCGATCCAAATCTGAGCCACCGTGCCGATCCAATATTGAGCCAGGGCTGGTAGCCGACCAAAGGGTGGTCAGCTGTGGATAAGTGTAGAGCCTGGCCTGGGTTTTGAGTTTTCCGGCCGGCTTGGTTGAACATCAAGGGGGAAGCCGCGCAGCGGCTTCCCCCTTCGCTTTGAGCTTCAGGCCTTGCCCTCTGCTGCAGCCTGCATCCGAGACTGCTCTCGTGCCTTGATGCGCCTCTTGGCCGTGCTGGAACTGTGCAGGAATCGGTGTGACTCGTTGCCCGTCTCCAGGATGTGGCAGTGGTGTGTGAGCCGGTCCAGCAGCGCCGTCGTCATCTTGGCATCACCAAAGACACGCGACCATTCCGCGAAGTCCAGATTCGTCGTGATCATCACGCTGGTGTGCTCGTACAACCGGCTGAGCAAGTGGAACAGCAGCGCACCGCCTGCCTGGCTGAACGGCAGGTAGCCCAACTCATCGAGGATCACCAGGTCCAGGCGCAACAAGCTCGTCGCGATGCGTCCGGCCTTGCCTTGTGCCTTCTCTTGCTCCAGCGCGTTGACCAGATCCACCGTGGAGTAAAAGCGCACGCGCCTGCCATGCTTGGTGATGCCGGACACGCCAATGGCTGTGGCCAGGTGGGTCTTGCCGGTGCCAGGCCCTCCCACCAACACCACGTTGTGCGCCACTTCTGTGAAGCCTGTCTCTGCCAGCGTGTGAACCAGCTTGCTGTCAACGGGGGACACAGCGAAGTCGAACCCAGCCAGGTCTCGATGCACAGGGAACTTGGCTGCATGCATCTGATGGCTCACCGAGCGCATGCCTCGGTCTGTGGCCTCGGCCTGCAGCAGGTGTTCAATCAACCACCGTGCATCCTCTGAGCCCGTACTGGACCCTTGTTCGATCAGGTCCAACCATGCGCCCGCCATGCCGTGCAGGCGCAGTTGTTTGAGCTCTGCAGCGATATCACGCATGGTTGATCTCCTCCGTGCCGCCTTGCCCGCGCAAGCTGTCGTAGCGCGCCGTGTTGGCCAGTGGGGCCACTGTCGCCTGCAAACAGGTCTGTGCATCTTCAGGCGTGGGTGCAGGGTTGAGCCTGCTCAGAACATTGATCACATGCTCGACGCTGACCTTGCCAGACGGTGGCGCGCTCTCCAGCGCCAATTCAACTGCCACCAGCACCGCATCCAGGCCAGCTGTGCTCACAAT
>NZ_JBBEYB010000009.1:0-167114 GCF_037482285.1 Aquabacterium sp. G14 | reverse complement strand
AAGGCTGAACTCGGTCATTGAGACCTCAAGGCCGAATGGCAGCGATTGGTCATCACCGGCCATTCGATTGGCGAAGACACGACTGACCGGTTCGCATGCAGTTGCAGTCGGTCGGTTGGTCCTGACAAGCCAGATCCCTCGAAGAATGGGGTTATGTGGGCCTTCGGTTCACCCTCCCTGCTAGACTAATAAGCTATGCGTCGTTGGCTTTCCATCCTCCTCGTTTTCTGCGTGTGCTGGCAGTCGCTGGCCCATGCGGGGCTGGGCGTGTGGGCGGCCGAGGGCGAGGAAGTGGTGCATGCGTTGCTTCACTTTGACGGCTCTGCGCATCACCACGACGTCCATGACGACCACGATGCGGGGTTTCATCAGGATGATTCCGACGAATCAACAGAGCATGTGATGAGCGATGCATGCCTGTCCGCGCCGGCCTTGCTGACTGCCGCCGTTTTGCCGGTTCTGCGCGTCGGTTCGGCGCCACCGGTCATCGCTCATCCCACCGAGCCGCCGCAGCCCTTCTTGAGCGGCCCAGAGCGACCTCCGCAATCACTCACCTGACACCGCCGTGTTGCGCGGGGCTGACCCCTGCGCGTTTGGTTTGAGCGGTAGCGACCCGATGTCCGGCTGAATGCCGGCGGGGCCGCACCACACTTCTGTCAGGATGATCGTGAATTCATCTCCATGGTTCACCCCATGGCGCCTTGCCTGCATGCTTGCAGGCAGCGCGCTGGTTGGCGCTGCACAGGCTGCGCCACCTGTTCCCCCGGTTTCGGCGACCTCGTCCCCGGCCACTTCCTCCTCCGTTGCCCAGCGTTTGACCATGGCGCAAGCCCTCGCTGCGGCGTGGGATCGTTCCCTGGCGTCCGCCGAAGCGACGGGCCGTCAACGTCAGGTGCTGGCCGAGCAAGGCTTGGCCGACGCTTGGCTGGCTGCGGCGCCCTCGCTGGCACTGTCCCGACGCGAGGGTCGCGGTTCTGCGGCCGCAGGCGCGCGCGAGACCGAGCTGGGCATCGCCTTGCCGCTGTGGCGCCCGGGTCAACGCAAGCTCAACGCCCAAGTGGCGCAAGCCGAGTCCGACTGGGCGGGTGCCTCGGAACGCGCCGCGCGCCTGCAGCTGGCCACGCGCCTGCGGGAGCAGGCCGCCCAACTCCAGCAGGCCGAGGCCAGTGCTTTGCAGGCGGCCCAACAGCGCAAGACCTTGGAAGCGCTCAGTGCCGATGTCGAGCGGCGTGTCCGGGCGGGCGATTTGGCTCCCACCGACGCTATGGCTGCCCAGGCCGAGATGCTCGCTGCTCGCAGTCTGGCGCTTGAGGCCGAACGGGCCTTGGCCGCACAGCGCAGCGCCTGGACCCTGTTGACCGGATGGACCGCGCTGCCTGAGCCCGAGGCGCTATCTCCGCGCGACGATACGGCCCAGAGTGCATCACTTGAGGCACACCCTGAAGCACAGTTGGCCGCCGCAGCGGTAGCGCGTGCCCAGCAACGGGTGGCTCAGGTGCAAGCCCAACGTGGGGCCGCGCCCGAACTCGGCATGGGCATGCGCCAGGAGCAGCCCGGCTCGGGGCAGCCCCGGCAAAGCAGCGTCGCCCTGTCCGTGAGCGTGCCATTTGGCACGGATCCCCACAACGCGCCCCGGTTGGCCACAGCCTTGGCTGACCTGGACCGCGCGCAGATGGCCCTTCAACGCATGCACCAGCAGCTTGAAGCGGAGCAAGCCTTGGCACGCGGACATGTGAGCGCGGCCACCGACCAAGCCGCAGCGGAAGCCGAGCGTGCACGCCTGTTGCGCGAGCGCGCCCGGCTGTTGACTCGGTCCTTTCAGGCCGGTGAATCGTCCCTGCCAGAACTCCTGCGTGCCCTGTCGTCCGCCGCACAGGCCGACGCAGCTGCTGCACGTCAACACGCCGCCCTGGTCCAAGCCCTGGCCCGCCTCCAACATGCCCTTGGACAACTGCCATGAGCCGCATTGATTTCACCCCTATGAGCCGACTCAACCTCCTCACTCCCTTGCGCCAGATCGTGCTGGCCTTGGTCTTCAGCCTCGGTACCAACGTGACGCTGGCTGCCCCGGGCGCTCACGGCCCCAATGGCGAACACCTCGACGGTCCACCAGCGACCAGCACCGCCACCTCCACCGTACCGAAGATGGAAGCCCAATCCGAGCTGTTCGAGCTGGTCGCGCGCCTCAGTGGTGGCGAGTTGTCCATCCTGATCGACCGCTTCGCGACCAACGAACCTGTCTTGAAAGCCGACGTCGAGGTCGAGTCCGGCGCGCTGAAAGCGAAGGCGAAGTTCCACCCCGACCTGGGCGACTACGCGGTGGACGACCCGGCGATGCTGAAGCTGCTGTCCCAACCCGGCGAGCATGCCGTTGTCGTCACCGTGGTGGCGGGCGATGACAGCGACTTGCTGGATGCCGTGCTCCGTGTCGGGGCTGGCCAGGCCCAGGCCGCCACTCAGGCGCATGACCACGGGCACGAACACGGTGCGGACGACCACCCCGCCCACGATGACGCCCATGCCGGCACCGCTTGGCGCTGGGCCGCCGGGGGCGTGCTCGTGCTGGGGCTGGGCGTGATCGCCGCGTGGCGCTGGCGCCAACGCGCGGCAGACACCGCCCACGCTGAAACCAACAAGGGAGACGCCGCATGAACCCGATTCAGATATGTCAACGCATGCACCTCCAGTTGCGCACCCTGACAACACTGTTCGTCCTGAGCTTGAGCCTGCACGCCGCTCACGCCGGGCCGGGCGCCCATGGCCCCAACGGCGAACACCTGGATCAGGCTGCGGCGCCGAACACATCCGGCTTGAGCCGACTGCCCGATGGCAGCGTCCACATTCCGAAGATCGCGCAACGCCGCATGGGCTTGCGCACCCTCATCGCACCGGAAACCGATGCCGCTGTGACGGTGCAACTGCCCGGTCGGGTGGTGGCCGATCCGAACGCCAGCGGCCTGGTGCAGTCGATGCACGGCGGTCGCATCGAGGCCGGTCCGCAAGGCTTGCCCGTGGCGGGCCAGGCCGTGCGTCAAGGCGACGTGCTGGCCTGGGTACGCCACCATGCCGAGCCGTTCGCGCTGGCCGCCCAGCAGGCGCAACGCAGCGAACTGCGTGCCGCCCGTGAACTGGCCGAGCAGCGACTCAAGCGCCTGGAATCTCTGGAAGGCTCGGTGCCACGCAAGGACATCGACGCCGCGCGCATCGAGGCCCAGTCGCTGGCTGAGCGGGAACGCGGCATCGGCGCCAGCCTGGCCGCACGCGAGGCCTTGCGGGCGCCTGTCTCCGGGGTCATCGCGCGCGCCGACCTGAAGGTGGGGCAGGTGGTCGAGCCTCGGGAGGTGCTGATCGAGGTGGTCGATCCGACGCGCATGCTGGTCGAAGCCACCACCCCCGATGTCCAATTGGCCAGTCAGCTCGCCCAGGCCAACCTGCTGGGCCAAGCCGATGTGCAACTGCAGCTCGTCGGGGCGGCCCGCTCGCTGCGCGATGGGGTGCTGCCACTGACCTTCAAGGTGCGAACCCGTGGCGATGCCGTGCTGGCCGTGGGGCAGCCCGTGACCGTGGTGGCGGCGCTCAAGCGTCAGCGCAAGGGCATCGTGTTGCCGGCCGAAGCCGTGGTGCGCAGCCCAGCCAATGAGTCCGTGGTGTGGATCAAGGTGGGCGCTGAGCGCTATGTGCCGCAGCCCGTGCAGGTTCAGCCGCTGGACGCCCACACCGTGCTGGTGACCCAGGGCTTGGCGGCGGACAACCGCGTCGTGGTCCGAGGTGCGGCGCTCGTCGCACAGATCCGCTGAGGAGCGCGGCATGTTCAACTGGATCGTTCGATACAGCCTGCACAACCGGCTCTTCGTGCTGGCCTTTGCCGCCCTGCTGCTGGTCTATGGCGGGATGACCGCCTGGCGCACGCCGGTCGATGTCTTCCCCGACCTCAACAAGCCCCTGGTCACGGTGCTGACCGAGTCGGGCGGCATGGCGCCGGAAGAGGTGGAGCAACTGGTCACCTTTCCCATCGAGACCGCGCTCAATGGCATGCCGGGGGTGACCCGGGTGCGCTCGACTTCGGGCGTGGGCCTGTCCATCGTCTACGCCGAGTTCGACTGGGGCACCGACATCTACCGCAACCGCCAGCTCGTCGCCGAGCGCCTGGCCCAGCTGCGTGGGCAATTGCCCGACGAGATCACACCAGTGATGGGGCCGGTGTCGTCCATCATGGGGGAGGTCATGCTGATCGCCTTGCCGCTGGACGGGGCCAAGGACGCGGCCACGCCCATGCAGGCGCGTGAGTACGCCGACTTCGTGCTCAGGCCGCGGCTGCTGGCCATCCCCGGGGTGTCGCAGGTGATCCCCATTGGGGGCGATGTGCGCCAGCTGCGCGTCGAGCCGGACCCGAGCCGCATGGCTCAGTTCGGCATCTCGCTGACGCAGATCGAGCAAGCGCTGCAAGGTTTTGCCAGCAACGCCGGGGGCGGCTTCATCGACCTCAACAGCCGCGAGTACCTGATCCGCCACCTGGGCCGCACCAACCGGGTCGATGACCTGCAAGGCGTGGCCGTGGCCTGGAAGGATGGGCGACCGGTGCAGCTCAGCCAGGTTGCCGAGGTGCGCTTTGCGCCGGGCCTCAAGCGCGGGGATGCGGGCTACAAGGGCCAGCCTGCCGTCATCGTCAGCGTGCAGAAGCAGCCTGCGGGCGACACCGTGCGACTGACCCGCCAGATCGAGCAGGCGCTCGATGAACTGAAGGCGGGCATGCCCAAAGGCTTGTCCGCGCCCCAGGTGCTGTTCCGTCAGGCGGACTTCATCCAGGCCTCCATCGGCAACGTGACCGAGGCCTTGCGCGACGGCGCCATCATGGTGGCCATCGTGCTGTTTGCCTTCCTGCTGTCGGCACGTACCACGCTCATCTCGCTGGTCGCCATCCCCTTGTCACTGGCCGTCACCGCGCTGGTCTTCAGGCTGCTGGACCAGTCCATCAACGTGATGACCCTGGGCGGCCTGGCGATCGCGATTGGCGAACTGGTCGATGACGCGGTGGTGGATGTGGAGAACATCCTGCGCCGCCTCAAGGACAACAGCCTGCTGCCCCAGCCCCGCCCCGTGCTGGAGGTGGTGCGCCAGGCCAGCGTCGAGGTGCGCTCGGGCATCGTCTACGCCACGGTCATCGTCGTGCTGGTGTTCGTGCCGCTGTTTGCCCTGCCGGGCATCGAAGGTCGACTGTTCTCGCCCCTGGGCATTGCCTACATCGTCTCCATCCTGGCGTCGATGCTGGTGTCGATGACGGTGACGCCGGTGCTGTGCAGCCAGTTGCTGCCCCGCATGAAGCAACTCGGCCATGGCGACAGCCCGCTGGTCGCTCGTCTCAAGCGCTGGGATGCCAAGCTGCTGACCTGGTCCTTTCCGCGCGCCCGGCTGCTGATCGGCGCAGCGGTCCTGGCCGTGGCGGCGGCCGCGGCCTCGGTGCCGTTCTTCCCGCGGGCTTTCCTGCCGGCCTTCAATGAGGGCTCTCTGGTGCTGTCCCTGATGTTCAACCCGGGCACCTCGCTGGCCGAGGCCAACCGCATGGGCGCCCTGGCCGAGAAGCTGATTGGCGAAGTGCCGAGTGTGACCCAGGTGGGCCGGCGCACCGGCCGGGCCGAGCTGGACGAGCATGCCGAAGGGGTGCACTCGGCCGAGATCGACGTGGACCTGCGTCGCGAGGGCCCGCCCGTGGACCGCGAGGCCGTGATGGCCCAGATCCGCGCGCAGCTGTCCGTGCTGCCTGCGCAGGTCGCCATCGGCCAGCCCATCTCGCACCGGCTGGACCACCTGCTGTCGGGCGTGCGGGCCCAGATCGCCGTCAAGATCTACGGGGACGACACCGACACGCTGCGGGGCCTGGCCGAGCAGATGCGCCAGAACCTCTCGGGCGTGAAGGGGTTGGTGGACCTGACGGTGGAAAAGCAGGTGCTGATCCCGCAGGTGATGGTCCGCCTCGACCCGCAGCGCCTGGCCCAGACCGGGCTGGCACCCGGCGAGGCCATCCGCATCCTCAAGGCCTTGACCGATGGGGCGCATGGCGCGCAGATCGTGGACGGCTCGCGCCGCTACGAGCTGGTGCTGAGACTGCCCGACGACAAGCGAGGTCCGCTGGACCTGGCCCGCACGCTGGTGGACACGCCAGCGGGCCGCCTGCCGGTATCCAGCTTCGCCACCGTCGAAGAGGCCGATGGCCCCAACCAGATCGGCCGGGAAAACGGCCGCCGGCGCATCGTGGTCTATGCCAACACCGATGGGTCGGACATGGGGCGCGTCATCGCCGACATCCGCCAGGTCATTGCGAAGACCTCTTTGCCCACCGGCAGCTTCATCAGCCTGGAAGGCCAGTTCCAGGCCCAGGAGCAGGCCACCCAACTGATCCTCGGGCTGTCGCTGGTGTCGCTGGCGATGATGTTCCTGGTGCTGTACTCACGCTATCGCTCGGCAGTTCTAGCGGGTGTCATCATGGCCAACATCCCGTTGGCGCTCATTGGCAGTGTCGTGGCCATGTGGATCGCCGGGGTGAGCCTGTCGGTGGCAGCCATGGTGGGCTTCATCACACTGACCGGCATCGCCACGCGCAACGGCATCCTCAAGATCAGCCACTACATCAACCTGTGCCGATTGGAAGGTGAGACCTTCAGCCAGGCCATGATCGTGCGGGGTTCGCTGGAGCGCCTGACCCCGGTGCTGATGACCGCCCTGGTCGCGGCTTTTGCGTTGACGCCGCTGCTGCTGGCGGGCGACGCACCGGGCAAGGAGATCCTGCACCCGGTGGCGGTGGTGATCTTCGGGGGGCTGATCAGCTCGACCTTGCTGGACACGCTGCTCACGCCCGTGCTGTTCTGGCTGCTGGGGCGTGAGGCCACCGAGCGTCTGCTGGCCGAAGCCCATGCGGAAGCGCAAAGCCACACCCCCGCCGAGGCCAGAGCACCAGAAGCCTTCTGATCTGACACCATGGGCCTGGCGGTGCCGCCCTCAAGCGCACCGCGCCTTGCATGGAGATGCAACGATGACAACCAAGCAACTGATCCAGATCGCCGCCCTGACCTTGTGCGCGCTGAGCCTGAACCCTGCGATGGCGCATGGCGCTGGCAAGGCTCGCCATGGGGGCGTGGTGCAGGTGGCCCATGACGTGAACTTCGAGCTGGTGGCCACGGCCGATGGCGTGATCATCTACCTGGTGGACCACGACCAGCCCATGCCGTCCAAAGGCATCGCGGGCAAGCTGACCGTCTTACAAGGTGGCAAGAAAACGGAAGCGGACCTCAAGGAAGCTGGAGACAACCAGCTCAAGGCCACTGGCGTGACGGTGAGCAAGGGGGCCAAGGTCGTGGCCGTGCTCAACAACGTCGAAGGCAAGACCGTGACGGTGCGCTTCTCGGTCAAGTGAGCCCGGCATGACTCAGCCATCCCATCCGCTGCTGCCCACACGTCGGCCGGCAATCCGGGGCGGCGTGCTGGCCCTGCTGGCAGCCCTGCTTTTCGGGGCCAGCACGCCTCTGGTTCAACGCTGGGGCGCGGGCCTGGGGCCGTTCACCACCGCCGCCTTGTTGTATGGCGGGGCGGCCGTGATGGGAGCCCTGCTGCGCCAGCCGGCTGCGCGCGAAGCGAGGTTGCAGCGCAGCGATGGGGTGCGTCTGATCTGGGTGGCCCTCTTCGGGGCGGTGCTGGGGCCTGTGGCCTTGGCCTGGGGGCTGCAGCACACCAGCGGCACCGGGGCCTCTCTGATGCTCACGCTGGAGGCCGTGTTCACGGCCTTGCTGGCGGGCTGGCTCTACGGCGAGTCGATGGACCGTCGGGTCTGGGCTGCCGTCGCCCTGTTGCTGGCCGGCGGCATTGCGCTGGTGCTGGACCAAGGCGCCCAGCCCGCCGCGCCGCAGGCCTCGGTCTGGGGCTTGCTGGCCGTGCTGGTCGCCACGACCGCCTGGGGCATCGACAACACCTTGTCGCGGGCCCTGGCCGAGCGCGACCCGGCGCAGGTGGTGCTAGCCAAGTCCGCTCTGGGCACGGGGGCCACCTTGGCACTGGCCTGGCTGACGCGCGAGCCGACGCCGCACTGGCACGCTGGCCTAGCTTTGCTGGCCGTGGGGGCCACGGGCTATGGCTTGAGCCTGCGCTTTTACCTGCTGGCGCAACGCTCGTTCGGCGCAGCCCGGACCGGCTCTGTGTATGCCTTTGCCCCCTTCATCGGCGCGGCGCTGGCCTGGTGGCTGGGCGACCGCTCAGGCGGCTGGGGCATGCTGGTCGGGTGTCTGCTGATGGGCGCGGGCGTCGTGCTGCACCTCATGGAAGCGCATGAGCACGAGCATGTGCATGAACGGCTGGTGCACGAACATGCGCACCGGCATGACGATGGCCATCACCTCCATCACCTCCATCACCATGAGCCGATGCCGACGGGGGCACACAGCCACCGGCATGAGCACGAGCCCATGCAGCACAGCCATCCACATGTGCCGGATGCGCACCATACGCACCGGCATTGACCGCAAGCTGCTGGAAGAGCAGTACTCATCGACATGCAGATGACGCGATGCTCTGGAAGCACAGCTAAGGCGCAGCTCATGACCGCAGAGGACGATGAACCAGTCATTCACTTGATCGCGGTCTCGGTACGTCAATGACCGCTGTGGGGCTATCAGCGTGCGTAATGCAGCCGAGGTCGAAGGGCAGAGAACGCTGCGGAACGGTCACTCGACGTGCTGTGGCAACGAACCAAGGCGGTTCTGGCGCGCCCGAATCCGCTCTGCCAACGCCCCCGCCCAAGCCTCATACGCTAACGGCCCCGGATGAAACCCATCGTGCGCCATGTAGCGCAAGTCCATCGGAAAGCCCGCGCCCACCACTTCACAGCCTGGCTGACCGGCCACCCAGCGCCGCTGGGCTTGGTCTAAACGTGTGGCACACCGCCCCAGATACCACCGCAATGGCTGCGGCAAGGCCGGAAACAAATGCACCGGCGGCAAGGCCGACAGGATCACTTGCTGAGCCTGATGCCGCTGCTTCAACTCTGTCACCAAAGACTGCAGGCCGTGCAGCCAATGCGCCATGCGCGTGCGCCCCGTGGCATCGTTCACGCCCACAGCCACCACGACCGCATCGAAAGGCTCAGCGGGCAGCCCCCGCACCGCTGCCCGCACATCGGCCAGCTTGTGACCCGTGCAGGCTTGCAGCCGCCAATGCACCGTGAAGTCGCGCGCCAAAGCCTTCGTCAAACGCCCGCTCAGCGCCTCATCCTGATGCGCAGCGCCCACCCCCGCGGCCGATGAGTCGCCCACGATCAGCAAGCGCAACACCGGCCCCTGGCCGATGACGCCCGCGCGCGGCCCCGGTGGTTCGGGCAACAACTGCGTGCGTCGCCGCACCCAGCGCCCCTGCACCAAGAGCAGCGGCGCCAGACCCAGCGTGAGGGCCCCGTGCAACCAACGTTCCACCTTATCGCCCTCCGCTACCGGTCGCAGCGATCAGTCCTTGAACTGCGGCGTCTGCTTGGCCATGCTGGCCATCATCGCCGTCGTCAGGTCGCTGGACATCAACATCGCCGCATTCCACGTTGCGATGTAGTTCAGGCCATCGGCCACCGAGTGGTCGCGGCTGTAGTTCAGCATTTCCTTCGTGCCGCGAATCGACAACGGCGACTTCGACGCAATCAGGGCCGCCATCTCGCGCACACCTGCCTGCATCGCCTCACGCGTTTCGAACACCTGGTTGACCAAGCCGATGCGCAGCGCCTCATCGGCCTGCACCTTGCGACCCGTGAACGCCATCTCGCGCACGATGCCCTGGTTGCCGATCAGCTTGGGCAGGCGCTGCAGCGTGCCCACGTCGGCCACCATGCCAATGTCGATTTCCTTGATCGTGAAGTACGCATCAGCCGAGCAATAACGCATGTCGGTGCAGCTGATCAGGTCCACCCCGCCGCCCACGCAGCCGTTGTGGATGGCGGCCAGCACCGGCTTGCGGCAGCGCTCGATGCTGCTGAGCGTGTCCTGCAACTCCAGCACCAGCGCCCGCAGCTTCTCGCGCGAACGGCCATCGCAGTCGTCCTTGATCTGGGCTTGCAGGCCCATCATCATCGTCAGGTCAATGCCCGAGGTGAAGTGCTTGCCCTCACCTTCCACGATCACCACGCGCACTTCGGGCGTGCGGTCGGCCCACTGCATCGCGCTGCGGATGTCCTGCCACATCTGCCAGTTCATGGCATTGGCCTTCTCCGGCCGGTTGAGCTTGACGGTGGCAATGTGCTGGTCCACCGACACAGCCAGGGTTTCAAATTGCATGGGGATTTCTCACTGTCCAGGTTGAGACATTTGGGCCTTGTAGGCCGGCAGGTACGCGGCCAGGCGTGCACCCATCTCGGCACCCAGGGCCTGCAGCCCGCTCATCGGTCGCACCATCACCTCAAAGTCCACGATCTTGCCGTCTTCATCGAAGCGGATCATGTCGATGCCCTTGAGCTGCTTGTCGGCCACCGTGGCGCTGAACTCCAGCACCACATTGAGGCCGTCGTCGGACACCAGGGTGCGGTGATAGGTGAAGTCCTTGAAGACCTGCAGCACCGTGGTCAGGATGAGGTTCACCGCCGTGGCGCTCACATACGGCTTGAACGCCATCGGCGAGCGGAACACCGCATCGTCGCGCAGGATCGAGGGCAAGCGCCCCAGATCCTGCTGCGCCACCATCTCGTGCCACAGCGCCAGCGAGGCCGCCACCTGCGGATTCAAGTTGGGTGACATCGCCATGATCACAGCGCCGCAGCCACTTCGGTGCCTTGCTTGATGGCGCGCTTGGCATCCAGCTCGGCGGCCACGTCGGCACCACCGATCAGGGTCACCTTCTGGCCAGCCGCTTCCAGACCGGCTTGCAACTCGCGGAAGGGCTCCTGGCCGGCGCACAGCACCACGTTGTCCACGGGCAACAGCACGTCCTTGCCACCCACGCTGATGTGCAGGCCTGCGTCGTCGATCTTGTTGTAGGTCGCGCCGGCAATCATCTCCACATTGCGATTCTTCAGCGAGGTGCGGTGGATCCAGCCCGTGGTCTTGCCCAGGCCATCACCCACCTTGCTGGTCTTGCGCTGCAGCAGGAAGATCTGACGCGGCGGTTTGGGCAGATGCGGCGCCTTGATGCCACCACGCTCGGCGTAACCCGAGTCAATACCCCATTCCTCATTGAACTTCGCCAGGTTCAGCGAGGGGCTCTCGCCTTCGTGCGTCAGGTACTCCGACACGTCAAAGCCGATGCCACCGGCGCCGATCACGGCCACGGTCTTGCCCACCGGCTTCTTGTCACGCAACACGTCCAGGTAGCTCAGCACCTTCGGATGGTCCACACCTTCGATGGCGGGCGTACGCGGCGACACGCCGGTGGCCAGGATGATCTCGTCGAAGCCACCCTTGACCAGGTCGTCCACCGACACGCGGGTGTTGAACTGCGCCTTCACACCCGAGGCCTTGAGCTCATTGCGGTAGTAACGCAGGGTCTCGTAGAACTCCTCCTTGCCCGGAATCTGCTTGGCGATGTTGAACTGGCCTCCGACGTCCTCACCGGCTTCGAACAACGTCACGTCGTGACCACGGCGAGCCGCCGTTGTCGATGCAGCCAAGCCGGCCGGGCCCGCGCCCACCACGGCCACGCGCTTCTTCGTCGTCACCGGCTCGATCTTCAAGATCGTTTCGTGGCAAGCACGCGGGTTCACCAGGCACGACGTGATCTTGCCGCTGAAGGTGTGGTCCAGACAGGCCTGGTTGCAGCCAATACAGGTGTTGATCTCATCGGCACGGCCAGCCGCCGCCTTGTTCACGAACTCCGGGTCGGCCAGCAGCGGACGCGCCATCGACACCATGTCGGCACAGCCTTCGGCCAAGATCTTCTCGCCCACTTCGGGTGTGTTGATGCGGTTGGTCGTGATCAGCGGGATCTTGACCTTGCCCTTCATCTTCTGCGTCACCCAGGCAAAGGCACCGCGCGGCACGCTGGTGGCGATGGTCGGGATGCGGGCCTCGTGCCAGCCAATGCCGGTGTTGATGATGGTGGCACCGGCGGCTTCCACCGCCTGGGCCAGTTGCACCACCTCGTCAAATGTCGAGCCACCTTCCACCAGGTCCAGCATGGACAGGCGATAGATGATGATGAAGTTCGGGCCCACGCGCTCGCGGGTGCGGCGCACGATCTCCACCGGGAAGCGCATGCGGTTCTCGTAGGAGCCGCCCCACTCGTCGTCACGCTGGTTGGTGCGCGCGGCGATGAACTCGTTGATCAGGTAGCCTTCCGAGCCCATGATCTCCACGCCGTCGTAGCCGGCCTTCTGGGCCATGGCTGCGCTGTGCGCGTAGTCATTGATCGTGCGCTCCACCTCTTCGGTGGTCAGCGCGCGCGGGGGCATCGGCGAAATCGGTGCCTTGATGGCGCTCGGGCCGACCAGGCCAGGGTGGTAGGCGTAGCGGCCAAAGTGCAGGATCTGCATGGCGATCTTGCCTCCTGCGGCGTGCACGGCATCCGTCACCACCTTGTGCTGGGCGGCCTCTTCTTCCGTGGCCATGCGGGCCCCACCGGGGTACGGACGGCCATCGTCGTTGGGCGCAATGCCGCCCGTCACCATCAGGGCCACCCCGCCACGAGCACGCTCGGCATAGAACGCGGCCATGCGCTCGAAGCCATCCTTGGCCTCTTCCAGGCCCACGTGCATCGAGCCCATCAGGACACGGTTGCGCAGTGTGGTGAAACCCAGGTCAAGCGGTTGCAAAAGGTGGGGATAGGCGCTCATGGGAATGGCTCTCTGGTGATGAAGGGTGGGGATGGCCGGTTGATTCGGCACTTCTGAACGATGCAGCAACTATGCAACCAGTTGCATGAATGCATATTAGGGGATTCGCGGGCGCTATGCAACTGGTTGCATAGTTGAGACGAGCCACGTAGACTGGCGCCATGTCGCTCTCCCATGCCTTGATGACGTCCCTGCTGGAAAAATCGTCCTCAGGCTACGACCTCGCCCGCCGTTTCGACAAGTCCATCGGCTACTTCTGGCGCGCCACCCACCAGCAGATTTACCGTGAGTTGGCCCGCATGGAAAAGGCCGGCTGGATCTCCTCTGAAGCGGCCCCCGACGGCGGCCGCACCCGCAAGAAGATCTACCGCGTGCTCGACGCCGGCCGCGCCGAACTGGAACGCTGGGCCCGCGAGCCCGCCCCTCTCGTGGACATGCGCGACGAGTTCATGGTGCGCCTGCGCGCCGACGCCGTCATCGGCCCTCTGGGCCTGCATGCCGAGATCGAGCGCCGACTGGCCCTGCACAGCACCAAGCTCGCTGCCTACCGCGCCATCGAAACCCGCGACTTCCCGGCTGAGCAGGTTCTCACCCGCGAGGCCCGCATCCAGCACCTGATCCTGCAGACCGGGATCATGTACGAGCAAAGCTGGGTGCATTGGTGCCAGGAAGCCCTGAAGGTGCTCCAGGACGACGAACCCGCGGCCCTGGCGCCCCCACCGACGGCCGACGCCCAATAAAGGCGTGCGTCAAGGCGCCTTGACGGATCCTGCCTGGGTGGTGATCCAGGCCAGGTCAAACGGCAGACGCAAGCGCGTGTCCGTGATCGTCATCGGCACCAGTTCCTGCGGCCCGAACAGCCGAAACGCTGCCTGCGACCGCATCTGCGCGATAACGTCACCCCGCACCTGAGGCCGCAGCGCCATCACCGTGTCCACCGGCACCCGCACCGTCTCATTGAGCTCGCCGCTCACCGCCAGGTCCAGGTCCAGCGGCACCGCCGTGTTCACGGGCACCCTCAAGCGCACCGGCAAACGAATCTGCACGGGCACCGTCACATCCAGCGCGGGCAACCAGCGGTGCACCGGCGCATGCAGTCGCGCCACCGTGTTCACCTCCACCTCGTGCGCCACCTGCACCTCGGTGGACACCGGCAGCGTCGTGGCCAAGCGCACCCGCGCGTGCACACTGTCGTGCAAGGTCACTGGCACCTCCTGGCGCACGGGCACCTGTACCCGAAAGGTGGATGGCACCTGCAAGGTCAAGGGCGAGGACACCTCCGCCAGGGCTGGCAGCCCGGATGGCAAGCGCAGCCGTATCGCCTGCTCGCGCACGGTGATGTGGCTCTCGAAGTGCGCGTAAAACCATATCACCCCACCTGCCATCAAAGCCAGCCAGAGCAGAAGCAAGCCCACTACCACAGCCAGCAACGCACCCGGCCGCACCGGTCGATGCCAGCCGCGCGGGGCGTCAGCCGTGGCGGGGTGGACGCTCATCGTGCGCAGGCCCTGTCTCGTGCGTTCAAGGTGCGGGTCATCACGGCGCCGACGCCTCTCTCACACCCAGCGTCACCGAGCGGAACGGAATGGTGAGGTCCATCAAGTCCAGCCCCGCCTGCACCGTGGGCTGCGGGAAGGTCAGCTTGGCGCTCACCGGCGCCATCAAGGGCACGGCCAAGGCCTGGCGGATCGGCACCTGAGTCTCGATCACCGTGTCGATGTGCGTGCGCAAAGGCGCCTGCATCGTCACCTGGGCGGTGCGCACCAGCGCCACCGGCAGATCATGCTGAATCGGGATGTTCAGATCGATCGGCACCGAGGCTTTCACCGGCACCTTGCCCTGGATCGGCAAGGTCATCGCAATGCCCATCACCTTGGTCTGCACCTGCGTGTCCAGGTCGATCACCTGATCCACCTCGATCACCTGCTTGACCGGCACCGTCATCCGGATCGGCACCACCGTGTCGATGCTCACGGTCATCGGCACCGCCTGCTTCAGCGCAATGTCCAGGTCATGCTGGATCGGCACGCGCAACGGCACCGTCTGGTCCACCTGCACTTGGATCTTGCGGCTCACCTCGGCCTCCACCGCCAGTTCCTGGGGCAAGCGGATCTGCACGCCCTGCTCCTGCAAGACCACCCGTGCCGCCAGGTTCTGCCAGGCCCACCAGCCCGCCGCCAGCGCCACCCCGCACATCAGCAACAGCAAGGCCACGGCCGTCAGGATCAGGTGCTTCCAAGTCACCGCGTGGCCATAGACCGCCAGCATCGGGTCATGGCTCGGTGGCGTGTGGGGTGCGGGCATGTCAGGGGTGTCAGACGGGTCAAAGGGCGTTTGGGTCACCAATCGACTATGCCATGTCCGGCTCGGTAAAATGGGTCGTTTCGACGAGACCTGTGTCGCCCATGAACCCGCAAGATGGCGATTTTCACGACCTGCCCTCTGCCCGGGCCATGTTCGCCGCCCTGCAGGCGCGGGCCGAAGCCCAAGGCCTGAGCCTGCGCCCCCCGCCTCCCGAGCCCACCAGTTGCTGCGGCCGCGGCTGCAACGGCTGCGTCTGGGAGGGCTACTACGCCGCCACCACCTACTGGCGCGACGAAGCGCTGCTCATCCTGTCGGACTGAGCCCGCACGCCACGACCGCGAACCCTCCGGCCAGCGTCGCACTCCGAACCGAATGAATCCGGACGGTGCAGGTGGGTACAACTCATCACGGTGAGCGTCACGCGCCTGAACCGGCCGTTCAGCTCACCTTGAACTTGAACTGACCGTCCTTGCCGGCCGACACCTTGATCTTCTGGATCGGGCGCCCTTCGGCCATGCGCGCCAGCACGCTGTCGGCCACCTCAGGCAACAAGGCGCCGTTGAGGATGTGGTCCACCGCACGCGCGCCCGTGTCCACCTCGGTGCAACGTGCCAGCACAGTGTCGATCAAGGCATCGTCATAGGCCAGTTCAGCCTGATGGTTGGCCTTCACACGCGCCGCAATACGGTCGAGCTTGAGCTTGATGACGTCGGCCAGCACATCGTCGTTCAAGGGGTAGTACGGCACCACCTTGGTCCGCCCCACAAAGGCCGGCTTGAAGGTCTTGTAGAGCGTCGGGCGCAGCACTTCGGCCAGCGTGTCGGCATCCGGCAGCGCCTCGGCAGACTTCATCACCGCCCCCCCCAGCTCCTCGTCCTGCTGGAAGCAGGCCTGCATGATGTGCTGCGAGCCCGCGTTCGAAGTCAGGATGATCACCGTGTTGCGGAAGTCAATCTCACGCCCCTCGGCATCATCCATCAAGCCCTTGTCGAAAACCTGGAAGAACATCTCCAGCACGTCGGGGTGAGCCTTCTCCACCTCGTCCAGCAACACCACGCTGTAAGGCTTGCGACGCACCGCCTCGGTCAGCACGCCGCCCTCGCCATAGCCTACGTAGCCGGGGGGCGAGCCCTTCAGGCCGCTCACGCTGTGCGCTTCCTGGTACTCGCTCATGTTGATGGTGATGAGGTTGCGCTCACCGCCATACAGGATGTCGGCCAACGCCAGCGCGGTCTCGGTCTTGCCCACACCGCTCGGCCCCACGAACAGGAACACGCCCTTGGGCTTGTTCGGATCTTCCAGCCCGGCACGCGCGGTGCGCACCCGCTGCGCGATCGCCGCCAACGCGTGGTCCTGCCCGATCACCCGCTCCTGCAGGGTCGCTTGCAGATTGCGCACCGTCTGGATCTCGTCCTTCACCATCTTGCCCAGCGGGATACCCGTCCAGGCCGCGATGATCTCGGCCACCACATGGCCATCCACCTGCATCGGCACCAGCGGGGCTTCGCCCTGCAGCGCGGCCAGCTCAGCCTGCTTGGCGGCCAGCAACTCGTGGTCGGCGCTGGCGAACACCGACAACCCTGACTTCTTGCGGCTCTTCGTCGCAGCCGGCGCCGGGGTCGGTGCGGCAGCCTCAGCGGCCGCCTCGCTTGCCACGGATGCGCCCCCTTGCAACCCTCCATTCTTCGCCGACGTGGTCCCACTTTGGGCAGCAGCACCCGTTTGCATCGCTTGCTCCGCCTCGGCCATCGACAGGCCACCCGCCTGGTGCTCCAGCTTATCGCGCAGCACCCGGATGTCTTGCACCAGTTGCTGCTCCTGCACCCAGCGCGCCTCGTCGGCCTTCAGCGTCGCCTCCAGCGCCTCGCGGGTCAGGCGCAGCTCATTGAGCCGGTCGTCATGGCGTGCCCCCGCGGCCACCTCGCGCAACAGCGCCGCCGCCTCCGCATCCAGGCGCTCCAGGTGCTTACGGGTCTCTTCGATGCGCGCCGGCGTGGCGCTCTGGCCCAAGGCCACCTTGGCACACGCGGTGTCCAGCACGCTCACAGCCTTGTCCGGCAGCTGCCGCCCGCTGATGTAGCGAGCCGACAAACGTACCGCCTCTGCAATCGCCTCGTCCAGCAAGCGCACCCCAAAGTGCTTTTCCATCAAGGGCGCCATGCCCCGCAGCATCGCGCAGGCCAGCTCCTCGCTCGGCTCTTCCACCTTGATGACCTGGAAGCGTCGCGCCAGCGCTGCATCCTTCTCGAAATACTTCTTGTACTCGCCCCAGGTGGTCGCGGCAACCGTGCGCAACTCACCGCGCGCCAAAGCCGGCTTGAGCAGATTGGCCGCATCGTTCTGCCCAGCCTGTCCACCCGCACCGATCATCGTGTGCGCCTCATCGATGAACAGGATGATCGGATGCGGGCTGCGCTTGACTTCATCGATCACGTTCTTCAGTCGGTTCTCGAACTCGCCCTTCACCGAAGCCCCGGCCTGCAACAGGCCCATGTCCAGCACATGGATGGCCACGCCCTGCAAAGGCACCGGCACGTCGCCCAGCGCCACACGCAGCGCCAAGCCCTCGACGACCGCGGTTTTGCCCACGCCCGCCTCACCGGTCAAGATTGGGTTGTTCTGCCGACGGCGCATCAGGATGTCGATGGCCTGGCGGATCTCGCTGTCCCGGCCGATCACCGGGTCCACCTTGCCCTCGCGGGCACGCTGCGTCAGGTTGGTCGTGAACTGGTCGAGCGCAGGCGTCTTGCCACCCAGCGCCGCCCCCGTGGGCTCCGCGCCTTCGGCCTCACCACCGGCCGCAGGCGCCTGCGCGTCCCGCACCGACTGCGCCGCCTCCACCGAACCCTGTGTGATGTCGTTCAAGCGGTGCTTCAGCTCTTCCAGCTTGAACCGCGCAAACTGGCTGGACACGCGACGGGCCAACTGGCTCAGGCTCGGCTCGGTCAACAGCGCCAGCAGCACATGCGCACTGCGGATGCGCGCAGCATGTGACTCCAACGAGGCGATCAGCCAGGCGTGCTCCAGCAACACCGGCAGGTGCGCCGAGAACACCGGCGTGCGCGTGTTCCCGTCCTTGAACTGGCTGAGCTCGGTTTCCAGATCACGCTGCAACGCCGTCACGGACACCTCGAAGCGCTGGCACAGCACCGCCAGATCGGTCTGAGGCTGTTCCAGTAGCGCCAGCATGAAATGCTCCAGGTCCACCTCGAAGTGCCCACGCGCCATGCACAGGCTGGCAGCCCGCTCGGCCGCGCGCCGCGTGGTGTCGTTGAGCTTGGAGATCAAGGTCTTGAGGTTCTGACTCATGGTGATGACAGCGTTTGAAAATGCAATGAAAGAACGCCTGTTCAGGCCGCCGCATGGATGTCGTAATGCACATCCGAACGGTCATGCGCTGCAGGTCTGGTTTGTAGAAAGGTGTCCCACCCCAGGCGGGACTCACGCGAGGGTCGCTGCGAATGCAACGTACAGCCCTGTACCGCCTCGCGCTGCAAAGTCAGGTTCACCTCGTACTCCAGCGCCACACCATTGAGCATGGTCAGCCAGGACTTCAGCGCTGCAGCCCCACGTCCACCAGGCAAGAAGCGCTGCAAGCCGTTGCTGTCCAGTGGCCCCAAAACCACCCGCACGCGCATATCGCGTTGCCAGACCCGCTCCCCCAGCATGGCGGACCGCCCCAACACCCCTGTGGTCGGCACCTGCCCACCTCGCCCACCGGCGATCACACCGAGATAGCCTCTGGCTGCATCCGGCAAGCGATACCAGCGCCCCACAAATTGCTCGATGCGCACCGGCACCTTCAGGTAGGACTGCAGCACCTGCTGCAACTGCCGCGCCGACAAGGTGCGACGTTGCAGCGCCCCGGCATGGAATGCCAAAGCCTCATCATCCACATCACCGAGGGCGCCAGTCAAACGCTCACGCAAGCCACGCTGCCCCAACCCCGCCAAGGCCAGGACTTCAGGCAGGAAACGCTGTCGGTGCGCCCCCTCGTATTGCACGGCCAGCCGATGCTTGCGCCAAGCCTGATAGAACAAGGCCACCGCTCGGTGACTGAACACATCCAGAAAAGCACGTGCTGCGTGATCCTTGTGATCGTGCTCTCGCTGAGCCAACATCTCGGTGTAATACAGCGGCAAAGCGCCTGAGACCCCGAGCAAGCCCATGAACGCCGGTGTGAGGTCAATCCGCTCAACTTGATCGCGCTGAACGCTGCCTGACTCATCCGCGCGCACATCGCCCTTACGATGCAACACCAAGGACTCGATCTCGCTGGCGGGAAACGACAAAGACAGCGTGTTGCGAAAGTTCACGCGCGACAAACTTTGTCCAGCCCGATCGCCATCGGCCAGCCAGCGATCCAACAGCCGGACTGCCTGAAAGAAGCTGAACTGCTGCGGTGACTGCAGCAGCTCCTCCATCACACCAGCGGCAAGTCGCCGTTGCGGGGTGAACATGTCAGCACCTCTTCCTGCGTACGAGCCGACACCAGGGTCAGCTTCGTGAAACTGTTGGCGTGCACATACAGGCCAAAGAAATGATCCAGCATGGCGGCAAACAACCCCAGGCCCGTGCCCACAAAGTTGCTTTCATCCACGGTCAGCCGCACCTCCGTCCCTCGCACAAAGCTCGCATAGGGCTCGCCCTGCAACCATGCCGTCGCGGGCCGGAACTCAATCGCCACCAGACCATCAATCTGCCGACGATTGCTGGCACTGCGCGGAAGGTCATACAGACGCAGCATCTCCTTGAGGGCATCGATGCCCCCTCCTGACAAGGACAGGTGATTGAGTGACAAGTGAGAGATCAACCGCCACAAAGCCCCCCGCCCCCGCTCGAAGCGCTGACTCGATGTGGGCTTGCGCAACAGCCGAATCTCCTTGGCCGGACCGCCACCTTCCATGAACAAGTCGCCCCCTAAGGTGCCCGGCGAGAGCAAGCTTGGCAGATCTCGGTTGGTGGCCGTCACATCAAGCGACAGTGTCTCGACGCTGGGTAAGACCGGATCAAAGGACTGGTCCACCAGCGTCAACGACACCTCGTATCCTGGGCTGTGTTGGACTACATCCTCATCGCGACGCAATTGCCAGTAAGCCAGACAGCGCCCTCCGGCACGACGCTGGCGGGTGCGCGCTTCGGCCAGAGTCGCAGGCAAGCCCTCTTCGCCCTGCTCCTCAGCAGACCACAACTCATCGTGACGCAAGGAGAAGAAAGGACGCACCTCGTCCACGGCCTCCCCAGCCGCCGTCTGCCGGACCCTGTACACCCGATCCAACGAGTACAACTCATACCCAAAGGCCTTGCGTGCGTCCACCACCACCGGATAGTCGGCCGACTTGTGCGTGATCCGGATGGGGTCGGCCGCCTGCGTGAAGAGATTCACCACCGGTGTGGCGCCCAGTACCAGGTTGTGAGCTGCCACCGTCTCCAACAAGCGAGACTCGTCCGAATCAGCACGGACATCGCGCAGCGGAACATGAAGCACCACCGAACGAGATCCGTCACCATCGGCGTCCATCGATGCCCCCGACGCCGAAACCCATACTGGGAGGTCGACAAAATTGAACTTCTCCGGAAAGGCGAAGTACTCGGTCAGAAGGCGGTAAGCCGGATTGGCTCGATCATCCCAATCGATCAAGGCTTCACTGTCGGCGAAACCGCGCAGGCTCGGCAACTGAACACGTCCATCCATCGCGGCCGGCGCCAGTTGCCAGGGATGATGCGCTTGCCACTGCACCATCACCGCCAGCGCCTTGTTGCACAGCGCCTCCCTCAACGCACTGACCTGAGAGGCCTCGCCATCAAGGTACACACTCAAGGGCTCGCTCAAGATGGCTTGCCAAGACATCTGTGGCGAGAGTTTGTCCAGCGTGATGGACAGCACCGAGCTGGCCCCCGCGGGCACACGACTGCCCGGGGGGGCTCCCAACGCATTGCGAAACACCACCTCGCTGACACGCACAGGCAAAAGGCGCACATCTTGTGTGGTGCGGAAGCGGCAGCTCACCCCTTTCACCGCCCGACTGGTCATGGACGAGCCACGCGGCAACAACACACTCTTGCTCATCTGACCTGCCGCAGCCCCCATATCCAACGAGGCAATCGCGCACGATGGGAAGGGCCGCAGGTAATGGGGATACAGAACCTCCAGCAACGACTCGGTGAACAGCGGAAAGTCATCGTCGAGCCGCTTGTGAATGCGCGAACTGAGGAAGGCAAAGGACTCCATCAGACGCTCGACGTGCGGGTCATCACCCACATCCCCGGTCAGCTGCAGACGTCCCGCAATCTTGGGATAGCGCCGCGCGAAGTCAGCCGAACGCGTGCGTAGAAATGCCAGCTCTCTCTCGTAATGGGGTAACAACTCATCCATGACAGGTGCCTGGCGAAAACAACGACATCAAGTTTCAAGCCGACGCGAAGCGCGCCTGCATGACCCGATAACTAGACAGTGAAGGCTGCAGCACAGCATCAAAACTCACCGTCTCGCGCGTGGGGCGCACCACCAGCATGGCGCGGATGGTGAAGGCCAAGGAGCTCTGTGAGGTCTGTGTGTCATGAAACTGCACCTGAACGTTCTGCAGTCGCGGTTCATGGGTCTCGATGGCATGCGATAGGCTTCTGCTGATGTGCCGACGGTCCTCGGAACTGGACAACACCCGCCCAACAAAATCACGCACCCCAAAACACAACACTGAGCGGGCCGTATGAGGCCCCAGATCCGACGCATCAAAGTTGATGGCTGCACGGGAATTCAGCAAACTTTCCAGATCGCGCGCCACCGCATCACGCAACTGCTCAACGCTGCAGGTCTGCATCAGACCTTCCGGCAGATCAGGATTGTTGTCCAGCAAGCGGTCGAACACGCTGCGACGAATGCGCACGGCAGAAGACATCTCTCACACAGCCTGAAGCAAGAGATGGGGCACGAGGCCCCATCCCGGTCACGCACACAGTGCGCTCATGTGATCACTCCGATCAGTTCGGAGCGTCGAAGGCGGCCTTGTTGGTGGCGAGGCTCCAGGAAGCCACTTGACCCGGCTTGGACTTGCCGTCCATCGTTTGCTGGGTGTACGTCCACTGCACGGCCGAGTACTTCAAGCCGAAGGTTTCGGTCGGAAGGCCTTCCTTGTCCACCGACGGCACCACCTGAGAGATGATGACCTTCTTCAACTGGATCTTGAGATACAGGACGCGGTCATTCGTGCCGTTCGCGCGCATGAAGTGGATCTCCACATCGTCATACAGCGTACCGGCCGAGCAGGACTCCCACAGCTGCGGGCTGACCATGTCAAGATCCTTGGTGAAGATCATTTCGCCGTGTTCGCAACGCTCGGCCGTGTGACCACCGGCGGTCGAGGCCGTAGCGGACTTGGGCTGGCGAATGAAGTGCTGCCAACTCGTGGCTTCGAACCACGGAGCAGGATGGGTCTGACCGGTACCAGCGTCACGCGACTCGCCCTTGATGTCCTTGCCATTCAACGGCTTGTTGAACTTGACGTAAATGTCTTTCATGTGGGTATCACTCCTTGATTTCATCGTGAAGGGGGCGGAGGCAATCGCCGACAGCATCACCCCCGCTTGAACTCACCTGATCACTTCGAGCCTTGTGGCATCTCGGCAACCAGGCGCAGCGACACCGACAGTTCATCCAGTTGGTAATGGGGACGCACGAAGGCCACGGCCCGATATGCACCCGGACGACCCGGCACTTCGCTGACCTCGACACTGGCCTCCCGCAGCGGCTTCTGGGCGCGAATTTCTTGTGACGCGTCCTGAGAGTCCACCACGTACTGCATCAGCCAGTTATGCAGATAACGCTCGACGTCGAGCGTGTTGGCAAAACTGCCTACCTTGTCGCGCATCATCGACTTCATGTAATGCGCAATGCGGCAGACCGCAAACATGTACTGCAATTGAGCCGACAGGGCTGCATTCGCATTCGCCGCATCACTGTCGTACTTCTTGGCTTTCTGAGCGGATTGCGCACCAAAGAAAGCGGCATAGTCGGTGTTCTTGCAATGCACCAGCGGGATGAAACCCAGGTCACTGAGCTCCTTCTCGCGACGATCCGTGATGGCCACTTCGGTGGGGCACTTCAGTGCCAGCTCTCCGTCATCGGTCTTGAAGGTATGCGTGGGCAGGTCTTCGACCAAGCCACCGCCCTCGACCCCGCGAATGGCGGCACACCAGCCGTATGTTTCGAAAGCGGCTGTCAGGCGCGCACCCAATGCGTAGGCCGTGTTCACCCACAGGTACTTGCTGTGATCGGTGCCATCGACGTCCTCAACGAAGTTGAAGCCCTCGGTGGTCATGCCTTCCTTGGGGTCATAGGGCAAACGGCCCAGGAACCGTGGGACCGTCAGTCCGACGTAGCGTGCGTCCTCCGATTCACGGAAGGACTTCCACTTTGCATAGTCCACCGTATCAAACACTTTGGCCAGATCACGGGGCTTGCCGAGGTCGGTAAAGGCCTCCAGGCCAAACAGTTCGCTGGAGGCTGCAGAAATGAACGGTGCATGTGCGGCTGCAGCCACATGCGACATCTGCTCGACGAAGTACATGTCCTCGGCACCACGACCGATCTCGAAGTCTCCAATCAGTGCGCCGAATGGCGATCCCCCAAAAGTACCGAACTCTTCTTCGTACACCTTCTTGAACAGCGCTGACTGGTCAAAGTCAATGGCCGTCTTGAAGTCCTTGACGATGTCCTTCTTGCTCGTGTTCAGCAACTTGATCTTCAGACGCTCACCGGTCGAGGTGTGCTTGCACAGGTAGTGCAAGCCCGTCCAACTGGACTCGATCTTCTGGAACTCGGGGGCATGCAGCACCTCGCTGAGCTGAGCTGAGATCAGTTGATCAATCTCTGCAATGCGCGCATCGATATTGGCCGACAGGTTGTCGGAGACCACCACCGTGCCATCGAGCACTTCCTTGACCAGCTCACCAATGATGTCTTTCGCACGCGCGTGCTCGCTGTCGGTCTTGGCAACCTTACTGCGGGCCACGATATCGTCCAACAGGCTGACGCTCTCGAGCACAGCACCGGTCTGGGGTTGCAGTTGTGCACTCATCGCATCACTCCTGTTCAGGCTGCAAAGCTTCGGCGCTCAATTGCTTGAGCTTCTCGGTACTGCTCAGCACCTCAGCCAGGGCGTCTTCGAGCTTCTCGTTGCCTGCGAGCTTGTTACGCAAGTCAGACAGCTTGGTGCGCGCCTCAAGCAACTTGCGCAGCGGCTCAACCTGCTGCACCACGGACTCCGGACGGAAGTCCTCAATGCTCTTGAACTCGAGATTCACCCCAAACTCACCGCCTTCGGCAGACAGCTTGTTTTTGACGCGATAGCTGGCTCGCGGCGCGATCCCCTCCATCACCTCGTCAAAATTGTCCATGTCGATGCTGACGAACTTTCGGTCCTTCAGCTTGGGCAGAGGTTTGTCAGGATCTGGCTGCCCCGCGAAATCCCCCATCACCCCAACGACAAAAGGAATCTCCTTCTGCTCGGTTGCATCCCCCACTTCCACGTCATAGGTGAGCTGGACACGTGGTGGGCGCACACGCCCGAGTCGTTGCTGAACGCTGTCTTTCTTGGCCATGAGCAGCCTCCTTCCTGATGTGTGTTATTGCAGGGCGCCGAACGGATTGGCACGTCCTGCGTTGTTCGCCACGGGCTTTGAGACAGCGGCAGGCTTGGCTGCTGGCGTCGGCGCAGGCTTGGCAGGCGCAGCAGCGTTAGACGCAGGTGCAGTGCCTGCCGCGGCGGGCACAGCCTTGGCTGAATCAGTGGACGCCTTGGCCGGCGCAGGTGTTGCGGCACGACGCACGGCACGACGCACCGGCTTGACTGGAGCAGGCGCAACCTCCGCCTGTGGCGTGACCAGAATGGGCTCTCCCAGAGCCTCCCGAATCAGCTTCGCAACGCTCTCGGCCTCGTTGCGGGTGGAGCCTTTGACCTCGTTGACCTTGCGCAGATGCGCCAAGGCATCGGCACTCACTCGCAGGCCACTGACCGCCAAAATGCTTTGAGCCGTCAGATCGTTCACATCACGTTGCAGTACTTCCTGCGCATCGTTGATGGCATGACCGTATTGGCGCGCCTCAAAATGAATCTGAGCTTTGCGCAGCCAAGGTTGCTTGGCAGAAGGGTCGATCTTGATGGCCTGATCAAGTTGCTCGAAGGCTTGTTGAGGTTGCCCCTGCTTCAGCGCCTCATCAGCTGCTGTCACACGTGCATCGACCTTCTCGCGAATGGCCTTCTGGGCCGACTCGGTGTCCTGCTTCTGCAGTGATGAACAGGCTGCCAAGGCAGACAACAAGGAAACCATCACCGCACGGCCCATGCCGCGGCGTACGTTGTGCAGCGTCAATCGAATACTCCCTAATGACTTATGAATGCGATTCGGCGCAATGCACCCCAATCGACTGCGCGGATTAAAGCGGAATTCATTTCGAGCGCCTGCCCCCATTCGGGGGTGATTTACAGACTCTTTCAACTCGTTGCAAATACCTCCCCCTCCTGTTGGGGGAGGCCGCAACTTCAATAGGCATCGGCTTCTTACACTACCCGCCGGCGAAGAGCACCCCTTGCTCCGCCCACGATGTATGAACACACACACACAGGGTTGGCGCGCCGCGATTTGCTGCATGTGGGTCAGCACGCTGATGGGTTGCAGCAGCATGCCCACGAACACATCATCCCTGCCCACATCCGTCCCCAAGGAGTTCGCTGAGCGCAGCGCAGAGGCGAGCAGCGTCAGCGAAAGCGGTGGCGTGATGGGCTACCTGGGCAACCTGGGCAAAAAGGCACTCGAAGCCACGGGCCTGAAGAAGCCCGAAGCCCCAGAGTTGCCCAAGGTCCCCGATAGCGCCCTACCTGACCGACGCCTTGAATGGCGCATTCACGCCAGCCCTTCGCTGAATGTGACAGAGAGAGGGCAGTCCCTGGCATTGCTCACTCGGCTGTATCGGCTGCGTAGCCCTGACGCGTTCCTCCAGGCCGCACCAGACACCTTTGGCGATACGGCCAAAGAGAAGGAGGTGCTTGGCGATGATCTTGTGTCGGTGCGCGAGGTTCAACTCGTTCCAGGCCAGCAGTACGAAGCCACCGAGAAGGTGCCAAGAGACGTGCGTTATGTCGGAATCGTTGGCTTGTTCAGATCGCCAGCCAGCAACCGGTGGCGCTATGCCTTCAGCGCGGCCGCAGCAGAGTTCAGCGGCTTGACGCTGGGGGCTCACGCCTGCGCCATCAGCGTGCAAGCGGGCGAGCCGATCGGTCAGCCAGTCAAGGTGGTGCGCTCCGCCGCCGTGAGCTGCCCCTGATACAACACCCCCATCTCACAGAAGGTTCCGTGTGATCCAGTCACCCAAAATCCTGTGGGGAGAAGGCCTCTTCCTGCGCCCCCAACACTTCCAGCAACAAGACGGTTACCACGAGTGGCGCCTGGCTCAAATGTCGCGCCTGCTGCACCCTTATGCCTGGGGCGTTCGACACCTCAAGGTAGACCCGGATGCCCTACAGACCGGTCTGCTGCGCTTGCTTGAATTGCAGGTGGTCCTGCCCGACGGCGAGATGTTCAACGCCCCCGGCGAAGACGAACTGCCGCCCCCTGTGTCACTGTCCACACTGGGGCACGATGGCAGCGGCGAAGTACTCTTTCACCTTGCCTTGGCACCAGTCAGAGCCAGCGGCACCAACATGGCCAGCACGCAGCACGAGGCAGACACTGCGGTGCGTTACTTCCGCACGCCCATCCAGGCCGCAGACAGCTACACCGATGCAGTTCCAGCCGAATTGGTGGTCCTGCGCAAGTCCGCCCAAGTTCTGCCAGACCACGCACCAAGAGCTCATTTGGTGAGCCTTCCGTTGGTTCGCCTGCGCAGAACCTCAACAGGCGGATTCGAGGTTGACGGACGTTTCATGCCCCCCAGCCTGAGCATTCAGTCCTCGCCATCCATGTTCTTGTACCTGCGTCGTTTGCTGGATGTGCTGCAAGCCAAGGTCGACGCACTCTATGGCATGCATCGCGAACCCAGCAAGAACATCATTGAGTTTCGATCTGGCGACGTCGCTTCTTTCTGGCTTCTGCACACGGCCAGCTCGGCCTTTGCTGGCTTATCTCACTTGTCCCGGCACGCCGCACTCCACCCCGAGCGTCTGTTCGAAAAGCTGCTTGAACTGGCTGGCGCCCTGATGACGTTCTCCAAGACCTTCACGCTTGCCGACTTGCCAGCCTACGATCACGGCAATCCGGGCCCAGGCTTCACCCGCCTGGATCAGATCGTGCGCGAGTTACTGGAAACGGTCATCTCGACCCGCTACTTCTCGATCTCCCTCACCGAGACCCAGCCGTCCTTCCACCTGGGACGTCTGGATGCCGAACAGATCACGCCTCAGACACAGCTGTACCTTGGCGTGAGCGCAGCGATGGCGCCTGCAGAGCTGGTGGAGGTCGTACCGCAGCGCTTCAAGATCGGCGCCCCGGATGACGTAGAGAAGCTGGTCCTCTCGGCAATGCCGGGGGTGCGTCTGATCCATGCACCGCAGGTCCCCGCGGCGGTACCGGTCCGGCCGGGCAGCTATTACTTCTCTCTGGAGCCGCGCGGAACACTGTACGAGCGCATGCTTCAGGCACATGCCATGACCGTTTACGCCCCCACCGGCCTACCAGACCTGCGGCTGGAGTTGGTCGCCGTGAACAATTAACGAGTACGCTGCAGATGACTTCGAGAGCCCCCTCACTCTTCGCTGGCGAGCCACCATCTCACGCTCCAGGCCAGACACCCGCGACACACACAGAGGCGCATAACCTGCTGGACCTGATGTATGACGGGTTCTACCTGCTGTTCCTGCTCAAGGGCAAGCATGCCCCAATGGATGCAGAGGTGTTTCGCGAGCGCATCAAGCAGTTCCTGACGGCATTTGAGCGGGGCGCCACCCGCATGAATGCGTCAGCCGAAGATGTCTATGCCTGCAAGTACGCGTTCTGTGCCACGGTTGACGAGGCTGTTCTGATGTCAGGCTTCAAGATCAAGGAAGCTTGGCAGCGCCTGCCGCTGCAGGTCCAGTTCTTTGGTGAGCAACTGGCTGGAGAGCAGTTCTTTGAAAAGCTGGAAGAGCTGCGGCGCCAGGGCGCCCCGCGCGTTCAGGCCATGGAAGTGTTCCATATGTGCCTGCTGCTGGGCTTTCAGGGCAAGTACCTCATCGAAGGCTCCGAAAAGCTGGGCTATCTGACCGCGCGCCTGGGGGACGAGATTGCGCGCATCAAGGGCCAAGGCGCTGGCTTTGCGCCCAACTGGGCTGCGCCTGACCGCATCCAGCATCAACTCAAGAATGAGCTGCCGCTGTGGGTGGTCGGGTCGGTGTTCGGCCTGATGGCGCTGCTGGCATTCATCGGCTTGCGCTGGCAGCTAGGTCAGCACGCTTCGACGGCGCTGGGGCAGGCGCATCACATCGTGCAACTGGCACCGCAGGTGGCCAACATCACGATCACCCTGCCCTGAAGACCCAGGCTGTCCCGCCGATCAAGCGACGGGATTCTGGTCCTGCGCTCCTGCACGACCATCTCCGAGCATCTCTCGCAGTTGACGCACACGCTCGCCGATCTTGAGTTCCAGGCCGCGCTGGACCGGTTGATAGAAAGCCTGGGGCGCCATGCCATCTGGAAAATAACATTCACCGGCGGCAATGCCGTCCGGCTCGTCATGGGCATAACGGTAGCCCTCACCGTGCCCGAGCGTCTTCATCAGCTTGGTGGGCGCATTGCGCAGGTGCATCGGCACAGGCCGGGTCGTGTCCTGCTTGACCCAGGCACGCACCGCCTTGTACGCCATGTAGGCGGCATTGCTCTTGGGCGCCACCGCCAGGTAGATCACGCATTGAGCCAGGGTCAGCTCGCCCTCGGGTGAACCGAGGCGCTCGTAGGTTTCGGCGGCATCCAGCGCCATGCGCAAGGCGCGGGGGTCGGCCAGACCGATGTCTTCGCTGGCCATGCGGATCAGGCGTCGCACGATGTAGCGCGGGTCCACCCCGCCATCGACCATGCGCACAAACCAGTAGAGCGCAGCATTCGGGTCGGATCCGCGCACCGACTTGTGCAAGGCCGAGATGGTGTCGTAGAACTGATCGCCGCCTTTGTCATAACGCCGCAGCTGCTCGCCCAGCGACTTCTCCAGCGTTGCTTCGTCGATGGTGTCTCGGCCCTTGAGCATCCCGGCCAGGGTCTCGTAGGTGTTCAGCACGCGGCGGGCATCACCATCGGCATAGGCGATCAGTCGGGTGCGCGCCTCGGGCGTGAGGCTGGGGCCCTGCAACTCGGCCTGGCCGCGCGCCAACAGGGTCTGCATGGCGGCCTCGTCCATGGCACGCAGCACATGCACGGTGGCGCGCGACAGCAAGGCGGCATTCACCTCGAACGATGGGTTTTCAGTGGTCGCGCCGATGAAGGTGAACAGGCCGGACTCGACGTGGGGTAGGAAGGCGTCTTGCTGGGCCTTGTTGAAACGGTGCACCTCGTCCACGAACACGATGGTGCGGCGCCCCGCACGCCGTGCCGCCTGCGCCTGCTCGACCGCCTCGCGGATGTCCTTGACGCCTCCCAGCACAGCAGAGATGGCCAGGAACTGGGCATCGAAGGCGTAGGCCATCAGTCGAGCAAGCGTGGTTTTGCCCACGCCAGGCGGGCCCCACAAGATCATGGAATGGGGCTGCCCCGACTCGAAAGCCACGCGCAAGGGTTGGCCTGGGCCCAGCAGGTGATCTTGCCCGACGACCTCGTCGATGGTGCGTGGGCGCAGGCGCTCGGCCAGCGGCGCCCCCAGACTTGACGCCTCGGGTGTGCCCGAGCGAAAACCGGCCGCGCCGGTGCCGCCCGTGGGGTCCGGCAGATCGAGGGAGAGACTCTCTTGCATGGTGATGATTGTCGCAGTTGCCGGGCCACCCGAACACATCACCGACAAACAGCACTGGACAAACCCTGTCACTTATGGGAAACTCTTGGAATTCGCTGTTTTGCAACTTGCACGACACGAATTCAAAGTTCATCCCCTCTGACCTTTTTCAAGCCGGGCAGTACCGTCGGGTACCTGCCAAGAGCGTGTCTTGAGTTCCGGTTGGCGGCGATGCCGTCGCTTTCCAACCGACTCACCGTGGCCCTTCTCTGTGCCGAGCGCACCTGCCACGAAGTCTGTACACGAAATCCATAGCGACTCCACCTGGCTCAGGCCTTTGATCGTGTGATCAGGCCTTGGCCGTGGCGTTTGTTTCTTGTCGAACCGTCGACAAGCGGCAGCGCTTTGCATTGCTTGAAAGAAGTTATGTCGAATCAAAACGAAATCAACACCAGCGCCCCTTCGCAACTGGACGCCCTGGCTCAACGCATCGAAGCCGAAGTGTTCGGCAACGAGGCCGCTGAGGTGGCCGCCGAACCCACCGGCGCCCGCTTCGAAGACCTGGGCCTGAGCCCCGCCCTGTGCAAGGCACTGGCTGACTCCGGCTATACCCAGCCGACCACCGTGCAAGTGCAGGCCATCCCGGCTGCGATGAACGGCGCCGACCTGCGCGTGGCCTCGAGCACCGGCAGCGGCAAGACCGCCGCCTTCATGCTGCCCTCGCTGGAGCGCATCATTGCCGCCCGTGGCGACAACACCAAGCGTCGCGAAAAGGGCAAGGTCCATGGCCCCCGCGTGCTGGTGCTGGCCCCCACTCGTGAGTTGGCGATGCAGGTGGCCAAGGCCGCTGACACCTACGGCCGTCACATGCAAGGTCTGCGTGTGGCCACCGTCGTGGGTGGCGTGCCTTACGCCTACCAGCTCAAGGCCCTGAAGGGTCCGCTGGATGTGCTGATTGCCACCCCCGGACGTCTGCTCGACCACCTGAACACCGGTGCCGCCGTGCTCGACAACCTGGAAGTGCTGATCCTGGACGAAGCCGACCGCATGCTGGACATGGGCTTCATCGATGACATCGAAACCATCGTGGAGCGCACGCCGGCCGAGCGTCAGACTCTGATGTTCAGCGCCACCTTCGCCGGTCACGTGGGCCAGCTGGCCCAGCGCCTGACCCGTGATGCCGTGAACATCGAAGTGGCCTCGCACACCGACAGCCACGACAACATCGAACAGCGTCTGCACCTGGCCGACAGCCTGCAGCACAAGAACGAACTGCTGGACCACCTGCTGGCCGACAAGGCCGTGGACCAGGCCGTCATCTTCACGAGCACCCAGCGCGACGCCGACATCCTGGCTGACCGTCTGGCCGACATGGGTCACGCCGTGGCCGCCCTGCATGGCGGCATGCCGCAAGGCCGCCGCAACCGCGTGCTGCAAGCCCTGCGCAACCGCCAGCTGCGCGTGCTGGTCGCCACCGACGTGGCCGCCCGTGGCATCGACGTGCCCACGATCACCCACGTGATCAACTACGGCATGCCGATGAAGGCCGAAGACTATGTGCACCGCATTGGCCGCACCGGTCGTGCTGGTCGCAGCGGTTTGGCCGTGACCCTGGCCGAGCGCCGTGACATTGGCATGGTGCGTCGCATCGAGCGTTACACCACGCAGCGCATCCCCGAGTCGGCGATCGAAGGCCTGGAGCCCAAGATGAAGTCGGGCGGCTACGCGGACAGCCGTGGTCCTCGCATGGGCAAGCCCATGCCGGGTCACCGCAACCGTGAAGACCGTGGCGCACCGCGCTTTGGCGCCCACCGCGAAGGCGGCTTTGGTGACCGTGGCGGCGATCGCAGCGGCTTCGGTGGTGACCGTGGCGGTTTTGGCGGTGATCGTGGTGGCTTCGGCGGCGACCGCGGTGGTTTTGGCGGCAAGCGCGAAGGCGGCTTTGGCGGCAACGACCGAGGCCACTTCGGTGGTGAACGTGGTGGTTTCGGCGGTGATCGTCCGGCGTTTGGTGACCGTGCCCGCCAGGATCGCCCGTATGGCGACCGCCCGGCCTTCGGTGACCGTCAAGCACCTCGTGGCGACCGCCCCTACGGTGATCGCCCGGCCTTCGGCGACCGTCCGGCTTTTGGTGATCGCCCCCGCGGTGACCGCCCTGCCTTCGGCGATCGTCCCGCTTTCGGTGACCGCCCGCACGGCAAGCCGTTCGGTGACAAGCCTTTTGGCGGCAAGCCGGCTCACGGCAAGTCGTTTGGCGAGAAGTCCTTCGGTGAGAAGTCGTTTGGCGACAAGCCTTTCGGCGGCAAGCCCTTTGGCAGCAAGCCTGGCTTCAAGTCGGGCGGTGCCAAGCCTGGTTTTGGTGGCAAGCGCCCCGGCTTCGGCAAGCGTGAAGGCTGATTGATCAGATCCTGATCATCACAGGGCGGCCTTGGTGGTCGCCCTGAGCCAGACCCAAAAAAACAGGCCCGCAACGAACGGGCCTGATTCATTCAAAACTTCAGGAAGCGGGCCTGACGCCCACAGCGTCAAGGCTGTTTGAGCACATCGGCCCCTGCGGGCGGTGTGAACTGAAAACGGGTGACCGGCAAGGCCACCTTCGATTCAAACTGCGCAAACTCCAGCCGCGAGCGCTGGCCAAAGCTGTCCAGGATTTCCAGGGCGGCGAGTTGCCCTTTTCTGAATCCGACGCGAACGGACTGGAACTGCCCCTCTTTGTGGCGCGGCAAGGCTTCCACCCATTCCAAAGACGTTGCTTGTTGAACCATCGGGGTCGCGGCCGCCGCACCCGATGAGGACGCAAGCACATTGCGGAGGGTGAAGTCCTTGTCCAACGTCCCACCGGCCAACAACGCCGCGGGAGTGGCACCCAGCGCCTCACTCATCGGCCGCACGGTCACCTGGTTCAGGTCCACATCGTGCAGCCACACCTGTTTGCCATCGCCCACGATGAGTTGCTCCGTGGGCGTGGTGTAGGCAAAGCGAAATCGGTTCGGGCGCTGGAACTCCAGCGAGCCCTTGGATTTGCGCGATTTCTTGCCGTCGGGCGAGATCACCGTCTGGGTGAACCCCCCCCGACCGCTTTGCACGTCTTTGACGAAGGCGCGCAAACTGGCCACGGCATCGGCCTGTGCCACGCTGCACACCAGCGTCATGCCCAGCACCAACACGCTGGCGCGCCCCATTCCTGTCCACTTCGATTGCATTGCTTCAGGCCTCATCCCAGGGTGCCGAGGTGGCACCGCCATCGCCACCACGGGCCGGCACGATCAGTTCACGGTTGCCATTGGTGGCCATGCTCGATACGAGTCCGGATTTTTCCATTTGTTCCAACAGGCGCGCCGCACGGTTGTAACCGATGCGTAAATGGCGCTGCACCAGCGAGATCGACGCCTTGCGGTGCTGCAGCACGACGGCCACGGCGTTGTCGTACATCGGATCTTGCTCACCGTCGCCGCCACCCATCGGGGAGCCATCGAGGTTGCTGCCCTCATCACTGAGGTTGCCCCCTTCGAGGATGCCTTCGATGTAGTTGGGCTCGCCCTGCGACTTGATGTACTCGACGACGCGGTGCACTTCGTCGTCGCTGACGAAGGCGCCATGCACCCGCATCGGCAAACCGGAACCCGGCGCCAGGTAGAGCATGTCGCCCTGCCCCAGCAGCGCCTCTGCGCCCATCTGGTCGAGGATGGTGCGGCTGTCAATCTTGCTGGAGACTTGGAAGGAGATGCGCGTGGGGATGTTGGCCTTGATCAGGCCGGTGATGACGTCCACCGACGGGCGCTGCGTGGCCAGGATCAGGTGGATGCCGGCCGCGCGGGCCTTCTGGGCTAAGCGTGCGATCAGCTCTTCGATCTTCTTGCCCACCACCATCATCAGGTCGGCCAACTCGTCGATCACGATGACGATGTGCGGCATGCGGTCCAGCGGTTCGGGCTCGTCCGGCGTGAGGCTGAAGGGGTTGGGGATCAATTCGCCGCGCGCCTTGGCCTCGTCCATCTTCTTGTTGAAGCCAGCCAGATTGCGCACGCCCATCTTGGACATGAGCTTGTAGCGACGCTCCATCTCGCCCACCGCCCAGTTCAGGGCGTTGCCAGCCTGCTTCATGTCGGTCACGACCGGGCACAGCAGGTGCGGGATGCCTTCATACATGCTCATTTCGAGCATCTTCGGGTCGATCAGGATGAGGCGCACATCGCGCGCCTCGGCCTTGTAGAGCAAGCTCAGGATGGTGGCGTTGATGCCCACCGACTTACCGGAGCCAGTGGTGCCGGCCACCAGGCAGTGAGGCATCTTGGCCAGGTCCGCCACCACCGGCGAGCCCACGATGTCCTTGCCCAGACCAATGGTCAGCATGGATTGGGCCTCGTGATACACCTGCGAGCCGAGGATCTCGGTCAGGCGAATCATCTGCCGCTTGGCATTGGGCAACTCCAGCGCCATCAGGTTCTTGCCGGGGATGGTTTCAACCACGCGGATGGACACCAGCGACAGCGAGCGGGCCAGGTCCTTGGCCAGGTTGACGATCTGCGAGCCCTTGACCCCGGTAGCAGGCTCGATCTCGTAGCGGGTGATGACGGGCCCCGGTGAGGCCGCCACCACGCGCACTTCGACGCCAAAGTCCTTGAGCTTCTTCTCGATGAGCCGCGAGGTCATCTCCAGCGACTCGGTGGTGATGGTTTCGGTGCGGCCCGGCGCCGAATCGAGCAGATCGATCTGCGGCAGCTTGCCATCGGCCATCTCGGCAAACAGCGGCTTTTGCTTTTCCTTGTTGACCCGCTCGGACTTGGGCACCTCGACCACCGGCTGCTCGATGATCAAGGGAATGGGCTCAGACGGCAACTCCTGGCGCACCTCTTCGACAACACGCTCACGCTCGATGGCGGCCTTCTCACCAATGCGGATGTCTTGCGCCACCTCACGCTGGGTTTCACGTTCTTGACGCAGGCGGTCAAACAACTGGCCAATGCGCTCGGCCAGATCTAGCCAGGAAAACCGCAAGGCCAAGGCGCTGCCGGCCACCAGCAAGGCAATCCACAGCACACCGGAGCCGTTGAAGCCGAGCCAGTGCATGCCCCACTGCCCCAACGCCATGCCCAGCACGCCGCCGGCCTGCTCGCCCGCCAGCATCACCTCGTTGCGATACAAACGTGACCACTCCAAGGCACAACTGGCCACCAGCAACAGCACCAGACCCAGCACCACACGCCAGCCCCCGCCGCGGACCTCGGCACCCTGTGCAGCAGTGGGCGGCACACGCACACCGGCTGGGGCGACATCGCGTCGCATCCAGCGCGCCAAGGCGCTCAACCAGACCCTCAGACCGACCACCGGCAGCCACCACGCGGAATGCCCCAAGAGCATCTGCAGGATGTCGGCCACATAGGCCCCCAACTGCCCCACCCAGTTGTGCGGCACCGCGTGTTGACCAGATGTGGTGAATGCCGGGTCGAATCGGTCGTGACTGGCCATGGCCAGAACCACCAAAATCCACAGCACGCCCCCCAACAACAGCGCGGCCTGAAAGCGCAAGGTCTGCTCAATTGGCTCGACCGGCGCCACCACGGGAGCCTGGGGCACACGGTGTAAGCGGCCGGTCACCCGAGCCGAACTGGAGGAGTCGGCGCGACGGTCAGCGCCTTTGCTGCCGCCTGCGGCATCTGAATGAAGAGATCCCAACGGAAATGTCATGCCTGCATTGTGAGCGCATTTTGCTCATGCTCGGACCGAGCGTGCGCACAGCAAAATGCCCCTCGCGAGGGGCATTCGCTCAATCAGCACGGCAGGGCGAAACAAAGCTGCCCCAGCGCAACCTCAGGCGGTGTTGGACAGGCGCTCCTTGAGCACCACACTGCCGGTCTCCTGGGTCTCGATCAGCCCACGCTCTTCCAGATCTTTCATGACGCGGCTGACCATTTCGCGGGATGCACCCACATGCTTGGCCAAGTCCTGGCGAGAGACCTTGCCACGGATCACCTTCTCGCCAGCATCCTCGTCGGCCATGTCGAGCAAGGCACGCGCCACGCGGCCGTACACATCAAGCAAGGCGAGGGATTCGATCTGGCGATCGGCGGCACGCAAGCGCTGCACCAGGCCGCGCAGGATGGCGTAGGACAGCGACGAGTTCTCGGGCAAACACCTCGCGAACTCGGGGCGCCCCAACACCAGCACGTCGGTCTGCACCTCGGCACGTACTGTGGCGGAGTGTGGCTCGTTGTCGATCAGGCTCATCTCGCCCAGATAGTCACCAGCCTCCAGAACGGCCAGGATGACTTCACGACCACGCTCGTCCGCAGCCACCACACGGGCACGCCCGGTCAAAAGGATGAACAAGGCGTTGGTTTTGCGACCGCGCTCAACGATGAGCTCACCGCGGCGGTAACGCCGCTTGACCACACCCTCGGCGATCGATTCAGCCTGGGCCTGCGTCAGCATGGAGAACAACGGGACTCGACGGATCAGGTCGAGATTGGACAGCATGGCCATAAACGCTCCTCTTTTATCAGGCGGGTGCTCAAGTCAGAAACATGGAATGGGATGGGTTTTCCCACCCGGAACCGGTGCAACAAACAACCTGTCTCTACAATTTTCGTCGATACACCGTTATTTTTCAGCACTTTAACGAGGGCTCATGATGCGGCCCATCGGAAATTGCCCTTGTGCGCAACGGTCACTGACGTGGCTGTAGCATACACACTCACAGAAAGGTCAAGTCATGAGCACTCCTCAACACAGCCAAGTCCTGATCCTGGGCTCCGGCCCGGCTGGCTACACCGCCGGCATTTACGCGGCACGCGCCAACCTGAAACCCACGCTGGTCACCGGCATTGCCCAGGGTGGCCAATTGATGACCACCACCGAAGTGGACAACTGGCCTGCCGATGTGCATGGCGTGCAGGGTCCAGACCTGATGCAGCGCTTTCAGCAGCATGCAGAACGCTTCCATACCAACATGATCTTTGACCAGATCAATGAGGTGGACCTGTCCAAGCGCCCCTTCACCCTCAAGGGCGACGCCGGCACCTACACGACCGAAGCCCTCATCATCGCGACCGGCGCATCGGCCAAATACCTGGGCCTGCCCTCGGAAGAAGCCTTCATGGGCCGCGGTGTGAGCGGCTGTGCCACCTGCGACGGTTTCTTCTACCGCAACCAGGAGGTCTGCGTGGTAGGTGGCGGCAACACCGCTGTCGAAGAAGCGCTGTACCTGTCGAACATCGCGAGCAAGGTGCACCTGATCCACCGCCGTGACAAGTTCCGTGCCGAGCCGATCATGGTGGACAAGCTTTACGAAAAAGTCGCCGCCGGCAAGATTGAGTTGCATGTGTTCAATGTGCTGGACGAAGTCCTGGGCGACCAGAGCGGCGTGACTGGCGTGCGCCTGAAGAACGTGGAAGACAACAGCGTCAAGGAACTGCCACTTAAGGGCTGCTTCATCGCGATCGGCCACCAGCCTAATACCGACATTTTCAAGGGCCAACTGGAGATGAAGGACGGCTACATCGTCACGCGCGGTGGCAACAATGGTTTTGCCACCATGACGAGCGTTCCCGGCGTGTTCGCTGCTGGCGACGTCCAGGACCATGTCTACCGCCAGGCCATCACCAGTGCCGGCACCGGCTGCATGGCTGCGCTGGATGCTCAGCGCTTTCTGGAGCAGGGTGCGACCTGATCAAAGGTTGGCGGCTTGTTTGTCGCCGCCTCTTTGCCAAGACCGAAGAATCTGTCTATAATCTCGGTTTTTGCACAATTCGTCCCGGAGTAGCTGCGTCATTCATAAGTCACCTGGTGGCTTTGACGTCGATGCTTCCGGAAGGGTGCTTCAACAGGGTCCGGTTCAGCAATGATCACCCCTGCTCTGGGCACCGATTCGCAACATAAGCGCAATTACAGCGAACGGAGAAGCGTCATGGCACGCGTCTGTCAAGTCACGGGCAAGGGCCCGATGTCCGGGAACAATGTTTCCCACGCCAACAACAAGACCAAGCGTCGTTTCCTGCCCAACCTGCAGTACCGTCGTTTCTGGGTCGAAAGCGAAAACCGCTGGGTGCGTCTGCGCATCAGCACGGCCGCTTTGCGTCTGATCGACAAGGTGGGCATCGATCAGGTCCTGGTTGACCTGCGCGCCCGCGGCGAACTGTAATTGGAGACTGAATCATGGCTGCAAAAGGCGGACGCGAAAAGATCAAGCTGGAATCCACTGCGGGTACCGGCCACTTCTACACCACCAGCAAGAACAAGAAGACCACGCCTGAAAAGCTGGAATTCATGAAGTTCGATCCCAAGGCACGTAAGCACGTCGCCTACAAGGAAGTGAAGCTGAAGTAATTCAGTCTCGCTGTTCTGTCTGGCTCTCGCAGCCAGCAGAAACAAAAAAACCCGCCAGTGCAAACCGGCGGGTTTTTTATTGGCCGGATGGCCTCACACGGCCAGGGCCGAAGCTTCCAGATCAGGCGCGGCCGCAGCGCCAGGTTGGTCCAGTTGCGTGCCAAAGCGGGCAGGCAGACTGACCACCAGTTCAAACGAGCGATAGTCGGCGCCCGTGTTGGCGTCACGGAAGTGGATGTGCACATCCCCGCCCTCACGCTGCAAGAAGCCACGCACGGCATCCATGCCCACACCACGCCCCGACACCTCGGTGACCTGCTCAGCGGTCGAGAAGCCGGATTGGAAGATGGTCTGCGCCACACGCTCGTCGGAGCCAGCCTCATCGGCACTCAGCAAGCCCTGCTCCATCGCACGACCGCGAATGCGCGCCAAGGCCAAGCCCCGTCCATCGTCGTGCAGGCGGATACGCAAACCGCCGACATCAAGTTTCATCTCGACATCGATGCGGCCTGCTGCTGGCTTGCCCGCGGCCACCCGTTCTGCAGCGGGTTCCAGTCCGTGGTCCATCGCGTTGCGAAGCAGATGGGTGAACAGGTTCTTGAGCAAGGGCGCGATCTGATTTTGAACCACCACGTTGTGGTCCACCACCTGGACCACAGGCGGCTCCTTGCCCAGTTCACGTGCCAGCGAGGGCAAGGAATCCAGTTGGCCGGCCAGCACGCCCTCAAGACGCTCCGTCCCGATCTGGCTGAGGGTGAGCTTGACCTGCTGCAGCACGCCGCGCAGGGCAGCCGGATCGTTCAGGTTCACGCCAGACAACAAGTCCAGCGATGCAGCCAAGTCCTCCCGATCCACGAGCGCGTACTTCTCAACGCTGCCGCGACGACCCGGACCCTTGCGGCCCAGCACGTTGTCGTTGATGCGCGCATATTCCTCGACCATCGCCTCAACGCCGTCCAGGGCATGAAGCAAGGCCGCGGCATCCCAGACAGCATCAGGATCCTTGCGCAACTGGTCGTAAGCCTGCTCGGCCTCATGCACCAGGTTGGTCAGGTGGATGAAGGCGTAGGTACGAGCATTGCCCTTGATGGTGTGCATGTTGCGGAACAACAGCGCCACGACTTCCGCGTCCTTGCCTGAGGTTTGCTCGATGAGTTGGCGATTCTCGACGATGAAGCGACGTGAGCCCTCGATGAAGTCGCTGAACTTTTCCTGGGTCACCGGCAGGATTTGACCGATGATGTCCAGCTCGCGCTTCTGCTCAGAGGCTTCTTGTTCGAGTCGCTTGAGCTCGGTGACATCGCGCACGCAGAGCATGAGCTTGTCGACGGTGTCATCCTCGTTGCAGATGGGCGACCAGCTCAGGGCCAGCGACTTCACACGCCCATCGGGCATGGTCTTGTCAAATTCAGTGACCATCAGATGGCTGTTGAACTCGAAGTTCATGACATCTTCGCCGACGCAGCTGGCCGCAGCCGCCTCCACCGAGGACAGAGCGTCTGAGCCGAGCGAGCTGTTACTGAACAGCAAGGTCATCAAATTCTTGCCTGCGATGTCCTTGGTTTCGAGAATGGTCTCCAGGTACGCCGAGTACTCGGGGTGAACCTCGTTGCTGCCGGTGACGGTCAACACACCTTGCGGCAGGTTCTCCAGCATGCTCTGGATGTCCTGGCTCTTTTCACGCAGCTGAGCGGTACGCTCGCTGACCAGTCCTTCGAGGTTGTCGTTGATGACCTGCAGGTCCTTGACCAGCTTGCGGTTCTCCATGAAGGTGTTGGCAAAGCGGGTCGACGCCACGTACATCATGGCACTCATGTAGATCAACACGCCCGTGAAGATCAGCGACACCGATGAGATCTTGCCCAAGGCGAGGAGCACGTCGTTGACGCCCGTCGCCAGGAAGATGAGCATGGCCACCGACAGAATGGCCGCACCGGACTTGCCCTCGCGCCAGGCCAGCAGCAGTTGACACAAACAGATGGATCCAGTGATGATGGCCAGAATGAACAGGACGGGTCGCACCTTCTGGAACAACTCGACGTTCGGCACAAACATCATGCTTCCGATTGTGGCGCACAGGACGATGTACAAGGCACCCATGGCCCAGTTGAGTCGAGGCAGGAAACGGTGCGTGATGTACTGCCCGAACATGTAGAACATGAAAATGCCCATCAGGCCGACGTAATGCAAGTAGAGCATCACGTCCGGGCTGAAGACCTTCATGAAGTAGTCGCCGGGCGAACCGAAGAAGGGGAAGATGAGCAAGCCTGCCAAGGCCGCCATCATGTACAGGGGGTACTGGGTCTTGGAATAGACCAGCAGGAAGAACAAGCCGAACACGAACATCACGTAGGCCGCAATGGTGCGAGCCTCGCCGCCCCAAAACTGCCACAGCGCCAGGCTGCTGTCGTGCTGGTCGTAGCGATGCACCTCGAATGGCAACTGATAGACACCGGTCATCAGGGGTGTCTCGACACGGAAGGCGACCACGTGCTCGGGCTTGGTCACCTTGAAGCGCACCGGAATCGGCTGGATCGAGTAGTAGCGTTCCACATTGATATCGTGAGGACGTTGGTAGACCTCCTGGCCGTCCACATACACGTGCATGCGCGCCATGTAGGTGTTGACCATGAAAACCACTTCCTGACCAATGAGGTCAGGGTTGAACTTCAGGTTGCCGCGGTACCAGCCCACGGTGAACACCTTGCCATCGTTGTAGGCGGGCTTCCAGGGACCAGGCGCCATGATCAGCTTCCAGTCCTGGGTGTCCAGCACCGGATCTTTGTTCTCAGGGCGGTCGTCACGCGTGAACAGCCATTTGCCCACGAGCTTGACCGGCTTGTCGAGCGACTGGATTTGAATGTGACAGGAGTGGCAATCGGGACGGGTGTCGGCAGCGCGTGCGGTCCAGGACAACAACATTCCCAGCAAAGCCAGCATCAGAAAACGACTGATGGACATGTGGTGTTCCTCTCTGATGGAGGGTAAGCAGACGAGATGGCAAACAGCGGATACAGCAACGCCTGTCTGCGTGTGGTGAACCAGATGACAGCTGAGCGAATGGCTCAGCCTTCAGCAAGCTTCTTGAACGTGGCGATCACAGCCTCACCTTTGAAGGGCTTGACGATCCAGCCCTTGATGCCGGCAGCCTTGCCCCGCTCTTTCATGATGGGGGTGTTCTCGGTGGTCAGCATGATGATGTTGACGGTGCTGTTGCGCAGTTCGCCGCGGATCTTCTCGGCCATGGTCAGGCCATCCATGTTCGGCATGTTGACGTCACTGACCACCAGCTTGATGCGTGCATCTGCCTTGAGCTTGTCCAGGCCGTCGCGGCCATCCACCGCTGTGACCACGTCCAGGCCATTTTTCTTGAGAAAGTCTCCGACTTCGTTGCGGACGGTTGCCGAGTCATCGACGACGAGTACTTGTGCCATGGTGTATCACCTCTTGAGAAAAATGGATCAGAAAAGCTCGAGTTCACCCGACTCGAACAGGTCCTCGGTGAGCACTTCGTTCTCCTTGAACTTTTCAGGGGCCCAACTGAGGTTGAAGACAAAGCGCTGGTAGAGCACGAGGGGGGTCGCCTCACCGTTCGGATCAACCAGGGTGTAGCGGAAGCACAGTTGCGGATCTTCCGAACCGAACGAGATGTAGCGGTGCTCGTGGTTGACGATGAGCGGAACCTGAGACTGCCGCCAGTCCACCGGTTCATTGGAAATGAAGCGGTTCTTGAAGGCACCCCAGATCAGGTTGGTCACTTCGCCCATGACATGGTTGATGTCACGGAAGTTGGCCGGGTCACGGGAGATATGGGTGCGTCCGTCCTCGACGTACTTGATGAGCGGCCCCTCTTCGGTCTGCAGCATCATGTAGCCGCGGCACCAGGTGCTCTCCAGCGGGATCAGGGTGAACAACTCACCGTAGATGATGCGATCCCGCACCATGTAGGGGGCCTCGGTCCGGACCTCAACACCCTTGAACTGAGTTTCCAGCGTGGTTTTGGTGATCTCGGTGATGCCCCGCACCAGCGCATTGGGGTACTGGAAGCTGAAGATGTTCTTGTCAATCAGCGGCGCGAGTTCATCGATGGTGCTGGTGGTGTAAGCGGCGGTGAAGATGCCGCGGTACAGATCGGGCAGATCATCCAGATGGGATGCCGCTTCACGGCGCAAGAAGATCGGCAATTCAGGACGGATGGCATGAATGGCACGCGCGAGTTCGAGCGCATTGCCGCCCTCCCCTGTGTAAGTCTCTTGCATGAAGATGGCGCCCAAGTCCACGTTGGATTTGAGCACCGAGAGCGCCGCACCGGCCTGCGGCTTCACGGGGATGAGATGGTGGGCGTCACAGAAGGCCTTGATGTGCCCGCGAACCTCGGCATCATCGTTGAGCACCAGCACTTTGCTGACGAGTTGAGCTGCTTCTTGCATGTGGGAGTTCTCTCGCAAAGGGTTCAGACAAGGAGGTTCAGAACAGTTCCAGTTCCCCGTGACTTTCTTCGGTCACGGTGGTATCCACCTGGAAATCGATGTCAGCGAAATCGCAGACGCACAAGCTGGCATGGAACGTGACACTGCCGTTGACCACCACACGAAAGTGCTGGATGTAGCTGGCATCAAGCTCGCTGAGGTGATCGATGCACTGCCGCTCCAGCACATTGGGCGTCGACATGCCGAGATACGGAAAGTGGTGCGACAGGTCACGGTTGAGCGTGCCGCAGAAGATATTGCCCACCTCGCCAATGACGTCGAGATAGTCGGCCTCCGACATCGCCTCTGGCGTGCTGTGGTGGATGGCCGCAAGGTGGCGACGCGTCGGGGCGTCCAAGGTGAAGCTCATCAAAGTGAGCGCACGAAACAGGTACGACGACACCGTCAGGATGACCAGACGCTGCTCCTTGATCTCACTGCTGTCCTCAAGGGGGGTGACGTCCACCTGATCGTCAGAAGACGATGACAACGCGGCCTTCAATGCGTTGGTGACGAAGAACTCGAATCCGGCCTTGGCTTGGTGGCTGATCATGGCGGTCAGACAGATTCAGTGGCCAGGATGGCGCGGGCCTTGCTGTTGAGCGACTGCAACTCGGTCACGGCGCCGATGATCATCTTGCCGCCCGCCTGCAAGTCCTGGAAGGTGGTGGTGGTGATCAGGTCGTTCTTGTGCAGGTTGTTGCTGTAGTCCTTGGACAGGGCCTCGGCGCGGTTGGCAAGGCTGCGGACCTCGTTGGCCACCACCGCAAAGCCCTTGCCCATCTCGCCAGCGCGGGCCGCCTCAATGGACGCATTGAGCGCCACGATGATCACCTGCCTCACGATGGAGGCGAACTCGTCGTTGCGATCGTGCATCTCGCGGTTATGGGAGATCAGCACGTTCATGTCCGCATGCCAACGCTCGAAGGTCTTGATCAGCCCCATGAGCTTGTCAATCGCATCGCCGAGCTGGTTGCAGAGGTGCAGGGCCTGTTCACGCGACAGCGAGGCACCGCTCTGCACCTGATGCAGTTGGGCCTCCAGATCGGTGCGCAACTGGCTCAATTGCAGATGCGCCTGAGAGTCCTGTTGAAGCCGGGCGCTTTCCTGCTCTTGCAACTGAGCCTGCAGTTCATCCACACGGCCTTGCCACGTTTGCTGTTGTGCGAGCACCTCGGCTTGCGGCACCAAGATACCGCGGGCCCGCCATGCGCGCTGCTGGTACCACCAGGTCACCCCTGCGCCAAGGATGCAACCCAAGACACCGATACCCAATTCAAGCCACATGTTCGAACCTTTGCCGTCACTGATGTCACGTGGCCGCGCTGGCGCAGCCCGATTCTGATTCGCTGACCTTTCACCTTTCAACAGATTCAAGGCCCGTGCTGACAGAATGACTTCAGGTTACAGGACAGATCAGGTACACCCACTTGGGGGAAATCGGCATCCGAGATGTGAAAACAACGGCCAACGCGCCAAAGTTCACGTTACAAGATGTGACGGCACGCAAAACATTCAGGGCTTGCCCTGATGAGCTCCGATAGACAACAAAAAACCCCGCGGCTGCGGGGTTTGAGTTTGGGAAAAGTACCGCGCCTTCAGGCGTGAGCGGCACGGAGCTTGCGGGAGAACTCCTGCAAAGCGGCGATCCCACTGCTTTCAGCGCGGTGGCACCACTCCTGAAGGTCATGAACCAATTGCTCGGCAGACACGTTGGTACGGGTCCACAACGCCCTCAGCTCTTCACGCATGGCGATGAGCTTGTCGAGTTGCGGCAGGTTGGCACACGCCTGTTGCACTTCTTGGGCCATGCCCACGGGCATCTGAGCCTCATCACGGTGAACCCAGCGACGCACGCGCTTGAGTTGCGCAGCAGCTGCTTCTTGACCGTTGGCCTTCAGGCGCGTGACCTCACTCGCGCATGCACGGCGTACCTCACGTGCGTAGCCAGCCATCAGTTCGTAGCGGTTGGCCACGATGGCCTCCAGGGTCTTGGCGTCGGCCACCGGCTTGACGTCGCCCAGGGTCAAACGTGGCGGGGTCTTGCGCACTTTGGCCAGCCCCATCATCTCCAGCCCGCGGATGTAACCCCAGGCAATGTCGAATTCGTACGGCTTGACGGAGAGCTTGGCTGACGTCGGGTAGGTGTGGTGGTTGTTGTGCAACTCTTCACCGCCGATGATGATGCCCCAAGGGGAGATGTTGGTTGACGCGTCCGGGGCCTCGAAATTGCGATAACCCCACCAGTGACCCAACCCGTTGATGATGCCGGCGGCAGTGATGGGAATCCAGGCCATCTGCACCGCCCAGACCGTGATGCCGATCGCACCGAACAAGGCCAGGTTGATCAACAACATGACGATGGGGCCCCAATTGTTGCGCGGGGTGTAGAGATGACGCTCCAGCCAGTCATCGGGTGTACCGTGCCCGAACTTCTTGAGGGTCTCGGCCTTCATGGCCTCATCACGGTAGAGTTCTCGCCCCTGCAGCAACACAGTCTTGATGCCATGAGTCACTGGGCTGTGAGGGTCGTCAGCAGTTTCACACTTCGCATGGTGCTTGCGGTGCACGGCAACCCACTGCTTGGTCACGGTGCTGGTGGTCAACCACAGCCAGAAACGGAAGAAGTGCGACGGAATCGCATGCAACTCCAGCGCACGGTGCGCCTGGGAGCGGTGCAAGAAAATCGTCGTGGACGCGATGGTGATGTGCGTCACGATGAGGGTGAAGGCCAGGATCTGCCAGCCGCTGGCGCCGGTCCAGCCATGAATGGCCCACTGCACGATGCTGTCGTGCAGCGAAGCCCAAAACCCGATATCAAACATTCAAAACCTTTCAGGAGGACGGCGGATTGTAGAGATCCCCCAGCCTGGGCGCTTAACCCAGGACAAGAAAAAGCGCCGCATCACGCGGAGCAATGTAGCCGACGGACGCCCATGCGACCAGCCACCAAGAAAGGGCCGGCCTGCAGTAAGCACGAAATGTCCGATTTTCTTTGAGAAGATGCCTTGCAAGGTACTCAGGGCATCACCGCGGACCCGATCTGGGATTGCAGCAAGGCGGCCAAGGCTCTGCGATCGGCATGCGTGGTGGCCTGCGGAGGCAAAACATGCACGTGCACCGTCAGTCCTTGCGCGGAAACCACCCACCACAGTGACTGGAACAAGCTGGTGTCGCCCACATAAGCAGCGAGGGGGCTGACCTGGTGAACGGGATCCGCGTAACGCAGCGCCACAGGCTGGACCGGAACGGACGCATCGATCGCAGCCTGCAAAAGATTCGGGTGGAAATGGAGCACGCCGTGACCGGTGCCCGTGGTTCCCTCCGGAAACACGGCCACAGTGTGCCCCTCGCGCAGCCCCTTGGCCATGAGTCCCAACACCCGCATGGCGTCCCGACGGCGTTCTCGTGTGAGGTACAAAGTCCCTGCCTGTGTGACCATGCGCCCCACGATCGGCCAGTCAGCCACCTCCGCCTTGGAAACAAAACGAGACGGCACCACCGCATTGATCGCGACGATGTCAAGCCAGGACACATGGTTGGCGACGACCAGTTTGGCCCCCGGACGCGCCTGGCCCTGGATCACCACACCAATCCCCAGGATGCGCAGCAGGTGACGCGACCAGCGTATGCACTCAGCATCACGACCAGACGCACTCAAGCGAGGCCAGACCAGCCACGAGCGCACGTACCCGTACAAAACGTGCAGAAGAACGCGACTGAGTCGCCAAGCCGCGCGTGGCGCTGCAGTCCAGCGCCCGCCGCGAACGGCCTGCGCCCCGCTGGCGGACTCAGAAGGCACCAGGCTCATGCCCCTGGACGATCCTGCGCATCGTGAGCCACCTGCCCTGCCACCAGGGTCAGGCGCACGCGACCGGCCAGCTCAAAACCGGTGGATTCGAAAGCAAACGGTGTGTGCTTGCCTTGGCTCACGAGGGCGGAAGGCTGCACCTGCCAACGCTCAGCGGGGTCAAAGAGAACGATGTCCGCCACGCCACCTTCGACCAAGCGGCCCGCGCTGTGGGTCAGGGAGCCCAGCGCGTCGCCCAGCACCTTGACCGGCCCTTGGGTGACCACCGACAGGGCTTGACGCAGCTTGTCGGCTGCCGGCTGATCTTGTTGGTCCGCCCCCGACCACTTCATGGCCAGGCTCAGCAGCAGTTCCACGCCGGTGGCACCCGGTGTGGCTTCGCCGAAAGGCAACAGCTTCTCGTCCTCGCTGACCGGGTTGTGGTCCGACACCAACGCGTCCAGCGTGCCGTCCAGCAACGCAGCACGCAAGGCATCGCGGTCGCGGCCCTGGCGCAGCGGCGGCGTCACGCGCATCGACGAGTTGAAATAGCCGATGTCCACATCGGTCAGCATCAGCGAATTGATGCTGACGTCGGCGGTGATGGGCAGGCCCTGGGCCTTGGCCTGGCGCACCAGCTCAACGCCAGCGGCACTGGAGATGCGGCAAAGGTGCACGCGCGCACCGGTCACTCGCGCCAGCTCAACGATGGTGTGAATGGCGATGGTCTCGGCGCTGACCGGCACGCCGGACAAGCCCAAACGGGTGGCGACGGCGCCACTGGCCGCCACGCCCTTGCCCAACCAGGGATCGAGCGGGCGCAGCCACACGGTGTAGCCAAAGGTGGAGGCGTACTGCATGGCACGCTGCAGCACCTGGGTGTCCTTGATGGGCGATTCGGCCTGCGAGTAGCCCACGCAGCCGGCTTCTTGCAGCTCGGCCATCTCGGTCAGGTTCTCGCCCTTGAGGCCACGGGTCAAGGCGCCCAGCGGGAACAGGCGGCAGCGGCTGAGCTTGCGCGCACGCAGCTTGAGCATCTCGACCAGACCTGGCTCGTCCAGGGCCGGGTCGGTATCGGGCAGGCAGACCACGCTGGTCACGCCCCCCGCAGCAGCGGCGGCCAGTTCGGACTCCAGCATGCCTTCGTGCTCGTGACCGGGTTCGCGCAGGCGCACAGCCAGGTCCACCAGGCCAGGCGCCACGATGAGGCCGGTGGCGTCGATGACGCGGTCGGGTTCGAAATCGGCGCTGACGTTGCCGAGTGCCGTGATGCGGCTGGCCGTGATGGCGAGGTCACCGACCTGGTCCAGGCCGGAAGCAGGGTCGACCAGTCGGCCGTTCTTGATCAGGATCTTCATGATGGGATCAGGCCTCGTTACCAGCCAGGATGGACATCACGGCCATGCGCACGGCGATGCCGAACGTGACCTGGGGCAGGATGACGCTTTGCTTGCCGTCGGCCACCGCGGAGTCGATTTCCACACCGCGGTTGATGGGGCCGGGGTGCATGACGATGGCGTCGGGCTTGGCCAGCGCCAGCTTGGACTCGGTCAGGCCGAACTCCTTGAAGAACTCGCCCGCGCTGGGCAGCATGCCGCCATTCATGCGCTCGTTTTGCAGGCGCAGCATGATGACCACGTCCGCATCCTTGATGCCTTCGGCCATGTCATGGCACACGCGCACGCCCATTTCGCGCAGGTCACCCGGCACCAGGGTGCGGGGGCCCACCACGCGCACCTCGGGCACACCCAGGGTGGTCAGCGCGTGGATGTTGGAGCGGGCCACGCGCGAGTGCACGATGTCGCCCACGATTGCCACGGTCAGGTTGGTGAAGTCCTTCTTGTAGTGCCGGATCGTGTACATGTCCAGCAGGGCCTGCGTCGGGTGCGCGTGGCGACCGTCACCGGCGTTGACCACGTGCACGTGCGGCGCCACGTGCTGGGCGATCAGGTAGGGGGCCCCCGACTCGGAGTGGCGCACCACGAACATGTCGGCGCTCATGGCCGACAGGTTGGCGATGGTGTCGAGCAGGCTTTCACCCTTGGACGCCGACGAGCGCGCGATGTCGAGGTTGATCACGTCAGCGCTCAGGCGTTTGGCCGCGATCTCGAAGGTGGTGCGGGTGCGGGTGCTGTTCTCGAAGAACAGATTGAACACGCTCTTGCCACGCAGCAAGGGCACCTTCTTGACCTCGCGGTCGTTGACGCTGAGGAACTGCTCCGCCGTGTCCAGGATCTGGTGGATGATGGCTTTGGGCAGTCCTTCGGTGGACAGCAGGTGGATCAGCTCCCCGTGGCTGTTGAGCTGCGGGTTGCGCTGGGGTTTCCGGATGGCGGTCATCAAACCCTCTCGAAATGGAATTGGAATCGGCCGTCGTCGGCGCGGACCAGTGCCACACGCTCTTCAGACGGCAGGGTGATACGGGCAGCCGACAGGGCCGGCTCGAAAGGCAGTTGGCGTCCGCCACGGTCGACCAGCACGGCCAATGTGACGCTGGCCGGACGGCCGAAATCGAACAGTTCGTTGAGCACCGCACGCGTGGTGCGCCCGGTGTAGATCACGTCGTCGATCAGCAGGATGTGGGCACCGTCCACCTCGAACGGCAGGTGCGTCGCGTCCTTGGACGAGACCATGCCGCGCGAGCCGAAGTCGTCACGGTGCAAGGCCGAGGAGATCACGCCGTGCGGGGTCTTCAGGCCCAGGTCGGCGTTCAGGCGCTCGGCCAGCCAGGCGCCGCCCGACCACACGCCCACCAGCACGGTCTCGGGGGTCACGATGCGGCGCACGCCTTGCAGCAGGTTGGCATACAGGGCCTCGGCGTCGAGGTGCAGGGTATGGGGCGAAGTGCTCACTCAGGCCTCTTTCCGGATGTCATCCCCAGGATGATCGTTGAAGTACTGTTGCAGCAAGATGGCAGCCGAGGCAGCGTCCAGATCCTGGGCGCCAAAGCCCTGGGCTTCGGTCGTGGAATAGCGCTCGTCCACCTCGTGCACCGGCAGGTGAAACCGCCCGCGCAATTGGCCGCCGAACTTGCGGGCACGCTGGGTGTTTTCGTGTTCGGCCCCGTCGGGGTGAAACGGCACGCCGATGACCAGCGCATCGGGGCGCCATTCGTCGATCAGCTTGCCGATCTGAGCAAAGCGCTCTGCCCCCTCGGCCGCGATCGTGCGCAGCGGCTGGGCCTGGCGCGTCAGGCTGTTGCCCGTGGCCACGCCGACCCGCTTGAGGCCATAGTCAAAGGCGAGGAAATGCCGGATCGCCGAGATGGGCTGGACGCTCATGCGTGACCAGCCTCACCCATCAGGAAGCTGCGATCGATGCCCAGCAGGGACAGGGCCTTGTCGTAGCGCTGCTCCACCGGGGTGTCGAAAATGATCTGCGGGTCGGCGTCGACGTTCAGCCAGCCATTGCGCGAGATTTCCTCTTCGAGCTGACCGGCGGTCCAGCCGGAATAGCCCAGCGTGATGAACACCTTGCGCGGACCGGCGCCGTTCGACAGGGCTTCCAGCACATCGCGCGAGGTCGTCATCTCCAAGCCGCCCTCGATCTTCAAGGTGGAGTTGTAGTGCCCGCCCTCGTCGTCCAGGCGCTCGTGCAGCACAAAACCACGCTCGGTCTGCACCGGCCCGCCCAGGTACACCGGGCGCTCGGCCAGGTCGCTGCGCTCCAGCGGCAAGTCCACCTTCTCGAAAAGGTGCTTCAAATTGATGTCAATCGGTCGATTGATGACCAGTCCCAGTGCCCCCTTGTCGTTGTGCTCGCACATGTAGACCACAGTGCCGGCAAAATTGCCGTCCACCATGCCGGGCATGGCGATGAGAAACTGATTGGTCAGGTTGATGGGGGAAGATGCGCTTAGGGACATGCGCCGATTTTAGACGCCCACGCTGATCCGTACCGACTATCTGTGAATTAGACGACCATGAGCGAATCGAATGCCTCGGCCTTGGTGTGGTTCCGCCGCGACCTGCGCTGCACGGACCACGCGGCCCTGTTTCACGCCCTGAAACACGCCCGTCGGGTTTGGTGCGCCTTTGTCTTTGACAGCGACATCCTCGAACCCCTGCCCCGCCAGGATCGCCGTGTCGCCTTCATCCGCGACAGTCTGGTCGAACTGGACCAAGGCCTGCGCGAGCTGGCACTGAACGTCGGCGTGCCCCACCCCGAGCGGGTGGGCCTGATCGTGCGCTATGGCTCGGCCCGCTCGGTGATCCCGCAACTTGCGGGCGAGCTGGGCGTGCAGTCGGTGTACGCCAGCCACGACGACGAGCCGGACGCGCAAGACCGCGACGCCCAGGTGCGCGGCCGTTTGAGCAACCTGGGCGTGGCGCTCTACACCGTCAAAGACCACGTGATCTTCGAGCGCAACGAGGTGCTCACCGGCAACGACACCCCCTACGGCGTCTTCACTCCCTACAAGAACGCCTGGCTCAAGAAGCTGGAGCCTTTCTACGTCAAGCCCTATCCCATCATGCCCTACGCCGCGCACCTCGCGCCGGTGCCCCCTGCGGTGGACGGCATGGGCGCCGACCACATCCCCACGCTGGCCGACATCGGCTTCGAAGAGGTCGGGCCGCTGAAGGTGGCCCCGGGCATGTCCGGGGCGCAGGCCCTGCTGGACGACTTCCTTCACCGCATCGACCGCTACGACAGCACGCGGGACTTTCCAGGCCTCAAGGGCCCGAGCTACCTGTCCACCCACCTGCGCTTTGGCACCGTCTCGATCCGCCACCTGGTCGATCTGGCGTGGCAGCGTGCCCAAGCGGGCTCCGCCGGGGCACAGGTTTGGCTGTCGGAGCTGATCTGGCGCGACTTTTATCGCCAGATTCTGTTTCACCACCCCCACGTGGTGGGCAACGCCTACAGGCGCGAGTACGACCGCATCAAGTGGGCCCACGGCGCCAAGGCCAACGCCCACTTTCAGGCTTGGTGCGAGGGTCGCACCGGCTACCCACTGGTAGATGCGGCCATGCGCCAACTCAACCAGACCGGCTACATGCACAACCGCCTGCGCATGGTGACCGCCAGTTTTCTGATCAAAGACCTGGGGATCGACTGGCGCCGCGGCGAAGCCTACTTCGCCGAAAAGCTGCTGGACTTTGACCTCGCCGCCAACAACGGCGGCTGGCAATGGGCGGCATCGACGGGTTGTGACGCCCAGCCCTGGTTCCGCATCTTCAACCCCATCACCCAGAGCGAAAAGTTCGACCCCCAGGGCAAGTTCATCCGCCGCTATGTGCCCGAACTGGCCGCCCTGCCCGACAAGGCCCTGCACGCCCCCTGGCTGACCCGCCCAGCCGATCTGGCCAGCGCTGACGACGTTGTATTGGGCCGCGACTACCCGCAGCCGATCGTGCAGCACGATGAGGCCCGCACCGAAACCTTGGCGCGTTATGGAGTGGTGAGTGAGAACAAGATCAAGGACGGCGCAGCACCCCGGACACGCAGCCCGAAGCGTGCGGGCTGATACCAGCCATCAGAACAACTCGACATCGCCCACGTGGGCGGCCTCGGTTTTGAGCACGCCATCGCGCACCAGAGCCTCGTAACACAAGACCTGATTACGTCCTTGGTGCTTGGCTTGGTACACCCCCTGATCGGCCCGCGAGAACGCCACACTGGGCGTGTCGTTGTGCATCACCTCGGTGAAACCGAGACTGATGGTGACCTTGTTGACCTGCGGAAAGACATAGGTTTCCACATTGCGACGGAAACGCTCAAACGCCTGCATCGCATCTTCTTCCGTGCCACCGCGCAGCAACACCACAAACTCTTCGCCACCAAAGCGGTAGAGGCGATCGTAGTGTCGGAACGATTGGCGCATGATGCGCGCTACCAACACCAGCACCTCGTCACCAATCAAGTGACCAAACCGGTCATTGACCAGCTTGAAAAGGTCGATGTCCACCACACCCAGCCAATAGCCGGTGGCAGGCGAGGTCCGCCGCTCGATGGAAAGGCCCGGATCGTGCTGTGTCGGCATCGACGCCTTGAGGAAGGTGGCATCGAACGTCTGCCGGTTCAGCAATCCTGTGAGCGAATCACGCTGACTCGACTCCAACAGGTTCTGGAAGTTGGCAAACACCCTCAGCAAGGTCTGGATAGGCTTGAGGGCCTCCATGGCCAAAGGCTTGTCCGACATCACCTCCAGCACACCGGGCAGCCCCAATTCCACCATCAGGGGCAGGACCGTGACAAAACGCTGTGTCGGGTCAATGAGGCTGGCCGTAGGCAACTCCGCTTGCTCCAGCAAACGGGAGTCCAGCACCAACTGTCGCAAGGGGTAAGCTGTGACGGATGGCAATGAATCCAGATCCACCCACGGCGGATCACTGACCGTCAATTCACCGCGTCGTGCTAAGCCGCAGCACAGCCAACGCTGAGAGTCCTCGTCTGGCCCCACCAGACGGTAAACCCCCACGCTGGCTGCTGGCAACAGTTCCAACACCCCTTGTGCCAGGGACACATCCAGCATTTCCCGATCTCGCTGGGCCGTGAGCGCAGCGAGGTGGGAGATGTGGTCATCTACCTGGGCGGGGGCTTCGATGTGAGATTCCATGCGGTGGGGACAATGTGACAGCGTGCTCAGGCCAATTCCGGATGTGCCGCATAGCGACCCACCAGTTCCAGCAACTCTTCTTCACCATACGGCTTGCCGAGGTAGTGGTTCACCCCCAACTCTTGCGCATAGTCGCGGTGCTTCTGCGCAATGCGTGAAGTGATCATGATGACAGGCATGTCTGCCATCTTCTCATCAGCACGGATATTGCGCACCAGGTCAAAGCCATCCATGCGCGGCATTTCAATGTCAGACAAGACCACTGCCGGCCGCTCCTGCGCCAGTGCTTCCAAGGCTTCCAGACCATCCTTGGCCAAGGTGACACGGTAGCCTTCGCGCGCCAACAGACGCTGGGTCACACGACGCACAGTGAGCGAATCGTCGACCACCAGCACCAGAGGTGCCAGTGCCTCATCAGGCACCTCTTCCACGACATCAGCCGGTGCGCCGGACTGCAGCCAGCCGTCATGGGCTGCGCTGTCTGCCGCCATCGCGTGCGAGGTCAAGGCCTGAGCATGGTTGCCGTACACAGTCGCCAGCGCCACAGGGTTGTAGATCAGCGACACCGCACCTGAAGCCAGCAAGGTCATGCCAGCCAAACCCGGCATGCGCGACATCTGGACACCCAGGTTCTTGACCACCACTTCCTGGTTGCCCAGCACTTCATCCACGTGCAGTGCAACACGCTGCTGCGCCGAGCGGATGATCACCAAAGGCAGGGTTCGCCCACCTTCATGACTGCGCGGGCTGAAGTCGAGCAAGGCACCCAGCCAGTAAAAAGGCAAGGCGTGCTCACCATAGACATAGCTGCCTTGCTGGTAAGCGTGCTCAACCTCTTCCGGTTTGGCGCGGCGCACGATCTCGATCAAGTGGGTCGGCACGGCCACCGTGTGCGCGCCACAACGCAGCATCACCACTTGCGTCACCGCCGTCGTCAAAGGCACGATCAGCGTGAAGCTGGTGCCTCGTCCTGCGCTGGTCGCTGTTTCGATGCGCCCACCCATGGCGTTGATCTCGGAACGGACCACGTCCATGCCGATGCCACGCCCGGCCAGTTCGGTGACTTTGTCGAAAGTCGAGAAGCCGGGCATGAAGATGAACTGCGCCAACTCGGCATCGCTGACAGCCTGCCCCTCTTGCAACAAACCCATCGACACGGCGCGCTGGCGGATGCCTGCGAGGTTCAGGCCCGCACCGTCGTCACGGAACTCGATGGCGACTTCGTTGCCCTCCTGGCGCAAGGCCACCGTCACAAGGCCCGAAGGCTCCTTGCCGGCAGCAACCCGCACGTCCGGCATCTCGATGCCGTGAGAGATGCAATTGCGCAGCAGGTGCTCGAAAGCGCCGGTCAGGCGCTCAAGCACCCCGCGGTCCACTTCGGTGGCGCCGCCCACGATGTCAAGGCGCACCTGCTTGCCTGTTTCCTTGGCGGCCTGACGCACGACACGATAGAGGCGGTCGGACAAACCTTCGAACTCCACCATGCGGGTACGCAGCAGATCGTCCTGCAAGTCTCGCGTCAAACGAGCCTGAACAGCCAACTGGTCTTCAGCGGTTTCCAAGCTGCGCTGCAAAGTCCGCTGCACCGTGGCCACGTCGTTCACCGACTCAGCCATCATGCGGGTCAACTCCTGGAAACGGGTGTAGCGATCGAACTCCAGCGGATCAAATTCCTGGCTGGCGGCACGTGCAGCTTCCATGCGGGTCGACATCTGCGTGTCGGCCTGCAATTCGATGTCACGCAACTGCTGTCGCAGACGCTCCAGGTTGTCAGTCAGGTCGTTGAGCGAGTTGCGGATCTGCCCCACTTGCGACGACAGTCGTGTGCGCGTGATGGACACCTCACCCGCATGGTTCACCAGACGGTCCAGCAACTGAGGGCGCACCCGCACCGCCGCCTGCGAAGCACCTTGCTGCGCTTCGCGCACGACGCGCTGCGATCCCTGCCAGGCCTTGCCCTGCAAAGCGGCCCAATCGACGGGCGTGAGTTGCAACTCGGCTGCCTCGCGCCCCACCCCGCGCTTGGGTGACTCGGCGCCCACAGACGAGGTCTGCACCCCTTCGTCCGCCATGGCATCAGGGACACTCTCCAAGGCAGGCGAGGGCCACGCGTCCTGCATGGCATCGTTGCTCACCTCGACAGCGCCGTCCAAGACCGGATCGGCTTGCTGCTCGGCTTCTGCGGCCTGCTCGGCATGCGCCACCTGAGCCTCGTAGCTCTGTGCGTCTTGCTGACGGAGCGCCTCGAACACTTCCAGCAAACGGTCGACGCGCGCTTCCAACGGCGCCACGTCATCGTGCGTCACGGTCTCAGCAGCCACCAGATGCTCGATGGCGCTTTCCAGGCGGTGAGCCAGCTCACCCAATCGCATGGCCCCCGCCAGACGTGCACCGCCCTTGAAGGTGTGCAGCGTGCGCATGCAAGCCGTGCCAGCTGCCGGGTTGTCCGGCGTCGCAAGCCAGTCGCGCACCTGCGCACCCAACTGCGGCAACAACTCCAGCGCCTCCTCCTCGAAGATCGGGAACAGGTCCACGTCCACACTGTCGACGGCGTCGATGGCTTCGCCGTCGTCCCAGACAACGGCAGGCGCGCGAACACCACCTGGCGCAGAGACAGCCTGTGCCGGGAGCTCGTCGAAAGCCTTGAACTCGGCGACACCCAAGGGCGCCACATCCTGCACCACCGTCAAATCGATGTCGGCCTCCACACCAGAGACCGCGATTTCGGGGGCGGCATCCAGTACGAGGTCTGGCGCCGACTCGTGCCCATCTTCGCTGAGCAGGGGCAAGTCACCCAACTCGGATTCGGCGGGTTCCTGATCGGCAACCAGGCTGCGCGCTTCGAAGCGACGTGAAGCTTCATGCTCATAGTCTTCGAGACGGGCCATGAGTTCGCTGTCTGGCGACTTGAGGAAGCCGGCAGCGAACTGATGCAAAAGACCTCGAATTTCGTCGGCGGCCTCATTGAACAGGAAAGCCGCGTCGACTTCACCCACGCCGAGGGCCTGCGAGCGCATGAGCGCGTGTTCCAGCAGGCGCGCCAACTTCGACAGCTCGGTGTAGCCCACCGTGCCAGAGTTGCCCGCCAACGAGTGCGCCAAGGCAATGACCTCGTCGCTCACGGGATGCTGGATCTCGATCGCCCACTCGTTCAGCGCGGTGCTCAGACGACGCGACTGCTCGTCAGCCTCGTTGAGATAGATGTTGAACAGTGGGATGCCGATGCGGAGATCGCCCACCATCTTGTACTGTTCGTCGCCAGTCTCTGTGACCGGTGTGGGTTCAGGCGACGCGGCGACTTCCAGTACCTCCGTTGCCGCATCCTCGATCACGGACTGATCGGCCAACTCGGGGAAGTCAACCGACTCGCCCACAACCTCAAGCGGGAGATCCAGCAAGGCATCGGCGTCAGAGCTTTCCAGCGCGACAGGCTCATCGTCAGTGAACTCTGCCGACAACACCGGCAGTGCGAGCCTGTCGGGCTCAACCACCGCCTGGTCGTCTACCACGAGGTCTGGCAGAGACACCGCCTCCACCTGGGTCTCGTCGGAGGCCGACAAAGCGAGTTCCTCAGATGCGTCGGCCAGATCGCTGGCCGGCGTTTCGTACAGGTCACCGGAGACCGTGGGATCGTCGTCCTCCAACTGCACGACATGCTTGGGCTCGAGGATGTGCACGCTCAGCGGCTGTTCCTCGTCAACCGAGACGTCCAGCGACGTGCTGTCGGCGGCGGCCACGGTCTCATCCAACACCAGAGGAGGTTCGGCGTCGGGCGCAGACAGATCCAACTCGATGCCGAAATCGGCAATGTTGACCACAGGCAAGGCAGCGTCGGGCGCACTGGCGGCATCCGAGTCATCCGGAGCGACCTCGTCACGCACCTCGACCTCGTCACCTTGTGTTGTCAGGTCCAGGACTGCCGCCGTCTCGGCCACACCCAGGTCATCGGCCGACAGATCGAGCTCGAAGGAATCGATGGCCTCGACTGCTGGCGGCGACACCTCGGCCACCACCACATCCGGCAGAACCACCTCGTCGGACTGCACTGGCAGATCCAAGGCCAAGGCAGGCTCCTGCTCTGGTGTCGCCGCAGGCGTGCGCGCCTCATCCAAGCTGAGGCGCTGACCGTGCAGGCGCAGCGCTTCGGCCACCGCAGTCACAGGCTCATGACGCCAGTCAGACGCCTGCCCCTCAGCGATCGCGTCGGTCCACGCAGAGAAGTGCGTCAGAACCTCGTTGCTGACACCCAGGAGATCCGGGCTGGCGGGCTCCTGCGTGGCCAGCCAAGCGTTGTACAACTGCTCACATGCCCAAGCGGCCTCACCATACTGGGTCAAACCCACCATGCGTGAACTGCCCTTGAGCGTGTGGAAAGCACGGCGAACCGAAGTCAGGGATTCGAGATCGCCAGGCTGTTGCGCCAGATGCGCCAAGCTGGCCTGTGCTGTCTCGATCACCTCGCGAGCTTCCTCCAGGAAGATCTCGCGCATTTCGTCGTCTTCCTCCAGGCCGGTCTCAGCGGGTGCCGCAGCCACGGTCGGTGCGAGGAGCGGCGCGGGCGCCACTGGTTTCTCTTCGGGCTCGGGCTCCTCGGCGCGGGTCAGATCCGACAAAACGTGGGCGAGTTGCTCACGTGCTGCCGCCACCGATGCCTCGTCGTCCGAGGTCTGTGCCGTCGCCAAGGCGGCCTGAGCCGCCGCGAGGTTGTCCGCGAGCTCGCGCTGCTCCTGCACGTGACGCGTCTCGGCCAAGCGGTTGAGCTGATCGGAGACTTCGCTCAGCGGCACATCGCTGCGCTCCAGGCTCTGAACGACCTCATCGGCCACAGCCAAAGCCTCTTCCTGCTGAACCTGTTGCACATGCTGCGCCACGGCCTCAACCGGATCGTCGGTCTGGGGCAGAGACTTCTTCTCACGTCCCATCAAGGGCGAAAGCACCCCCGTCTCCGAGTCGAACTTGAAGAGCGACTTCGCCAACTGGGGTTGAACACCCATCATGTCGATCAGGAAACCCAAGGCCCCCAAGTTGGTGGCGAGGCGATCAAAGACGCCACGCTGTGCGGCGTCGTCCAGATCGGTGCTTTCCAGCAAGAGGTGATCGACATCATCGCGCATGCGCACGCTGGCCTGTGCGGCGAGATCCAGACCCAACACGGCCAGCACACCCCGCATGGACTGCAAGATGGTGGGCACGCTCGCCAACGGTGTGCGATCCTGCGGGTCGCGGAAGAACTGGTCGATGTGCTTTTCTGCATCGGTCAGCGTGGTGCGCAACTCCTGCACCACAGAGCCGATGGTGTGACGGTCGGAGACACGACGGTACAGGTCCTCCATCCAGACTTCCAGAGGCTGGGCAGGCTGCCCTTGTCCCACGGCCTGGATCCGCTCGGCCAATCGCTGCAACCGTGGCTGCTGCTCAGGCTGGTCAAACTCGCCATCTTCGAGGCTGGCCTCCATGTACAAGAGGCTGGTGGCCACTTCCATCGCCAAGCTCGGCTCGGGTGCAGACGCCTTGGCCACAGTTTGCTGCGCGGCGTCGGCCAGTGCCGAAGCCAACACATCTCCTTGCGTGAAGAGACGACGCAAGGAGTCACACACCAGTGCAAATTGCTCGTTGAGGCCGCCCAAACGCAGCAACTCACCACCCGCGACGGCAGACCAACCGTCCTTGGCTCCGGCCACCCGCTTCAAGGCCTGCGTGACCCAGGCTGGATCAAAGCGTCCAAGGCTGGATGCAGACAGGTTGACCGGCTGATGTCTGGCCAAGCCAAACGTCCGACGCACACGCGCCAGCACCGAGCGTTCGGTGGCCGGCACGTCACCTGCCTGCGCACAAAAGAACAGCAACTCGCTGGCCAAACGATCGGACGGCACGTCCTGCCCTTTGGTCAGCACGCGCAATTGACTCAACAAGGAAGACAGCACACGCTTGGCATGCACGCTCAGCGGCACATACTTGCCCGCCAGCGCCTCCAGGAAGCCACTGGCCAGCATCCAAGTCGCCGACTCACGCGACGCGTGACGCTGCGAGGCATCGCTGGCAAGCGACGCGCACAGATCCGCCAACGCCACCGCGTCATCGGGCTGATTGCGACGCATCAGCTTGAGAATGCCCATCTCGAAATCTTCCACCGTGGCCGCATCGGGCGCACGGGGCGTCACACCCTCTGGCGGGGCCAGGGGCGCTTCAAGCGACAAAGTGGGCCAATCCTGATTCCACAGATCCGTCGGACGTGCCATGCCACCACCCGCACGTGCCACCAGGGCCTCGTACTGCGGAAACATCGCCATGGCCGACACAGACTTACCCGCCAGTCGGCGCGCGATGTAGTCGAGCAGTGCGAACGAGGCGCGCTCAATCTCGCGCACCACGTCTTCGTCGATCAACTGCGGGCGACTGACCAACTTCTGCACCACCGCCTCACTGGCCCGCAGCACGGTCGCACCGGCAGGCAAACCCGCGAGCTCCAGCGCACCCACACCTTGGTGGATCTGTTGCCGGGCGGTACGCAGGACGGCCGGGTCCAGCGCGTCCATGTCGGACACGCCCACGGCCGTGGCGTCTTTCAGGCACCGATGCAAGGCCTTGTGCGCGAGGTCCAGCGACTTGCGCAACTCCTCATGCACCCAAGCCAGGGCGCTGAGGTCATCCGAAGGCAGGGAGGCGTCTTGTTGCAGGCTGTCCATGAATCATCCAGCTCAGGAGGCAATCTTGAATCGAGACACGGATTGCTGAAGTTCGTTGGCGGTCCGAGACAACTCGCGCACCAGTTGTGTGGTGGAGCGGGTACCCTCGCCGGTCTGCTCGGTCACCGCGAAAATGTGCTGGATGTTGGCAACCACCACGTTCGCGGATTCGGCTTCTTTCAAGGCCTGCTCGGAGATCTGTTCAATCAGTTCTGCCAAACGACGTGACACGCGGTCGATGTCACCCAGTGCAGAACCGGCGGCGTCGGAGAGTCGAGCACCTTCCACCACCCCCTGCGTGGAGCGTTCCATAGCGGCCACGGCATCCTGGGTGTCGGTCTGAATGGTGCGCACCAGCGCGGCAATTTCACGGGTCGCGTCAGCGGAGCGTTCAGCCAGACGTTGCACTTCCTCGGCCACCACAGAGAAGCCGCGACCGGCTTCACCAGCAGACGCAGCCTGGATGGCCGCGTTCAAAGCCAGCACGTTGGTTTGTTCGGTAATGTCCGAAATCAGCTCGGTGATTTCACCGATTTCCTGTGACGATTCGCCCAGTCGCTTGATGCGCTTGGAGGTGTCCTGGATCTGTTCGCGGATGGTGTTCATACCGCCGATGGCGTTCTGTACGGCCTGCAGACCAGAGTCAGCGGCAGACAGCGATTGGCGGGCCACTTCAGCAGACTGCTGAGCTTGTGCAGACACTTCGTTGATTCGACCTGCCATGTGCAGCACCGACTCACCGGTTTCGCGAATTTCTCGCAGCTGCTCGTCGGAGGCAGCCAGCAGTTCGGTCGAGGTGGCTTCCACCTGACCAGTGGTTTCGGTCACCCGTTGCACCGTGCCTTGCACCTGGGCCACCAGGGTACGCAGCTCTTCCACCGTGAAGTTCACCGAGTCGGCAATGGCGCCGGTGATGTCCTCGGTCACGGTTGCTTGCTGCGTCAAGTCCCCTTCAGCAACAAGTTGCAGTTCGTTCATCAGTCGCAGAATGGCCGCCTGGTTGGCGTCGTTCACGCGCTTGGCCTCACGCTCCTGACGCTCAGCTTCCTGGCGCTGATACTCAGCAATCTGAGCGCGGTGACGGTTGTCGGTCACGAACACGCGCAGCAGACCATAGGCCGAAGCGGCGGACAACAGCAGGAAAGCCAGAATCAGGACGATGTTGAAACCGCCAATACCAGCGCCTTGCGACAAGCGCTGCTGAACCTGCTCCAAGCCTTTGCGCAGCGGTTCACTGTCATCAATGATGTGGACCTGAGCATCGCGAGCGGCCACCAGACCTTGCAGCGAGCCGAGGATGTAAGACGCTTGGGTGCGAGTGCCTTCGAAGATCTTCAGCAAGGCTTCCAGTTGTTCACGCACTTCAGGGTTTTTGGCCGGCGACAGCTTCAGTTCAGCATTGCCCTTGAGCAGACCTTCTGCGAGCTCCTGGAAAGCGTTCAAGTCCTTACCCAGCAGGAACACAGCCTCGGTCGACACGCCTTCCACCGTCAGGAATTCGTTGGCGGACTTACCGATCCGCTGCGTCAGCATGACCAACTGGCTCAGCGCCGAGGCTTCACCCGCCGTCAGCGTACCGGACTCAATGCGAGTGAGCGTGATGCTTTCGGCCAAGTCCAACAACTCGGAAGACTGGGTGTTCACCTCGCGCAGAGCCTGGCTCACCTGAATCAGGGTTTGCTTCTGACCCAACACGAACTTGGCGTTCTTCTCGGCGCGATCCACCAGCGGCAGCAACGGTGCCAGGGTTTCCTGAACGCTGCCAGGTACGGCCTTCAGATCCAGTTCATCATCGCCGGCAGCCAAACCGCGCACGTTGCTGGCCAGCACCTTGGAGCTCTCGCTCACTTCGTCGAACGCCTGCGCGCGACCGATCAAGGCCTGCGACACCGATTTCGCCAAACGCTGCGATTGCATCAGCGCCTGACCGGTGGCGGCAGACTGTCCTGCGCGACGGTCAGCCGAGTTCACCGAGAGGAAAGCACTGAGCACCAGACCCAGCACGCCAACGGCCAAGCCAATACCCAGAACACGTTGTTGCCGATCAAGCTTGAGGTGCCCGACCAGGGGCAAGCCAGAACGCGGCTCCATCAGACTGGCTTCCGAAATGTCATCGCTGGGGCGCTGATAGTCGGCCGGGAACTCGGACGGTGCCGACTCGGAAATGATGGCCTCGTTGCTGCCTGGCTGGATTGTCGACGCGCCTGCTTCGGTGTCCACCACCTGAGCACCCGACGCCGAGACCATGCCTTCCGTGCTCAAGGCTTCCGAGGGGATTTCGTCGTCGCCCTTGGTTTTGCCCATTTCCTTGATACGACTGAGGAAACTCATGTTCTTGTGCTCCAAACGGTCAGATGTATACAGCGCTCGACGGGTGACACCGTCAGACATCGATCTTCAAAAATGCCTCGTCGGCCGACAGGGCGGCCAAATCCAGCTCGTACCAGACTCGCCCCTGATCATCGGTCATGGCCTGTCCGATGAAGTGAGGTTTGCCTTCGGACGCCTCCCTGGCGGCCGGCTTCAACATGCTGGCGTTACGCAAACCCAGCAAGCGGTCAATCAGCAACGCCACATTGAGTTGCAGGGCGGTGTTGAGGGCCACCAAACGTCCTGCATCACGCACCCCGACGTCAGTCAGGTTGCGCCCGGCACGATCGGAAAGCCCCAAAAAGATGGCCGTGTCGACCACGCCGTGCAGTTGACCGCGCAGATTGGCAACGCCCAGGAACCAGGGCTGACTGTGCGGCACATGCTGCGCAGGCGACAGCGGGAAAATCTCGCCAGCCTGCTCCAGCGGCATCAGAAAACCGTGGCCGGCAATCTCAACCGCCAGCCAGTTTCGGGCTGGCGCATGCTCCCGCACGGTCTGCAAACGCTCCGCCAGACGCTGTTGCAGAGCCCGGAGTGCTTCTTTGTTGGCCATCTGTGCGCCCCCGATCTCAGCCGAATGCCTTGATCTTGCGGAGCAACTCTTCCGGATTCACCGGCTTGACGACGTAATCGCTGGCCCCCTGGCGCATACCCCAGACCCGGTCGGTTTCCTGGTTCTTGCTGGTGCACATGATCACCGGCACGTTGGCAAACTGCGGATCACGGGTGATCGCACGGGTGAGCTGAAAGCCGTTCTGGCCAGGCATGACCACATCCATCAGGATCAAGTCGGGCTTCTCTTCCTGCAGGCGGCGCATGGCCTCCTCGCCGTTTTCGGCTGTGCGCACGGCATAACCGTTCTTGGTCAGAAGTTCCGACAGCACATGCAGTTCGGTCTTGGAATCATCAACAAGCAGTATTTTTTGAATCGGCATATCCAACCTTCTTCATGCGGGAGCGCCAACTTGGTGCAGACACTCTCGCGTGATCAACATTCATCCCTGGCAGTGATCGGTGAGCAAACCGTCTCAGGCCTTCAGCCGCCGTACTGGGCAACCGCTTGCAAGAGTTGGTCCTTGGTAAAAGGTTTGGTCAGGTAATCCTGTGAACCCACCATGCGGCCACGCGCCTTGTCGAAGAGACCATCCTTGGAGGACAGCATGATGACGGGCGTGTTGGTGAATTTCGGGTTGCGCTTGATGATGGCGCAAGTCTGGTAGCCATCAAGGCGCGGCATCAGGATGTCACAAAAAATAACATCTGGTGCATGGTCATTGACTTTGGACAAAGCATCAAAACCATCTTCGGCCAAGACCACCTCATATCCCCCTTGCTTGAGGAAGATCTCGGCGCTGCGCCGAATGGTGTTGCTGTCATCAATGACGAGAATCTTCTTGGGTCCCCGAATTTCGGGGCTGTCAACTTCAGGCACGAAAGCGTTCCTCCAAACTGTGTCCCAGACCGGGCTTCTCCCGAACCATTACAGCACGCTCAAACACTTCGGATCAAACCTGCACCATCTCGAAGTCGTCCTTGCGCGCACCGCACTCCGGGCAGACCCAGTTCATGGGCACATCTTCCCAGCGGGTACCTGCCGGGATGCCTTCTTCGGGCAAGCCTGCCGCTTCATCGTAAATCCAGCCGCAGATCAGGCACATCCAGGTACGAAATTCGTTCACGTCGACTTAAACCAGCTTGAATACAATGGACTGATTGTAGCCATCGGTCTTTCGCGCAAATCCAAGGGTTTGTGGGCAAGTAGACCTTATCTTTCGATAAAACCGCCATGAATTCTCAACTTATCGGACAAGATCTCACACTGGCGGCCGAAGAGCAAGATGCCGGGGCACCGGCTTGTGTCCTCAGTTTCAACGCCAGCGACCCCACCGGTGCGTCTGGAATCGGGGCTGATATCGCGACGATCGCTGCGATGGGAGCCCACGCCCTGCCCGTGGTCACCAGCATCCTGGTACGCGACACCGCGGAGATCTTCGAAGCCCACGAACTCGACTCTGAGGCCGTGGTGGACCAGGCGCGTTCCGTGCTGGAGGATGCCACCATCGCCTCGTGGAAGGTGGGCTTCCTGGGCAGCGCCGAGGGCGTGAGCGCCGTGGCCGAGATCCTTTCCGACTACACCGATGTGCCATTGGTGTCGTATCTGCCCAACTTGTCGTGGATGGATGACGATGCTCAGATGGCCTACCTTGATGCCTTTCGGGAGTTGATCCTGCCAGCCACGATGGTGTTGGTCGGGAGCCACAATACCCTGACTGACTTCCTGTTGCCAGAATGGGACGCTGAACGTCCGCCGTCTGCGCGTGAGTTGGCCGTGGCCGCGGCCGAGCACGGCACCGACTACGTGCTGGTGACGGGCGTGCAATTGCCCGACCAGTTCATTGACAACGTGCTGGCATCGCCTCAAGGGGCCATGTGCGGTGAGCGTTTTGAACGTTTCGAAGCCAGTTTTGTCGGCGCTGGTGACACGCTGTCGGCGGCACTGGCTGCGATCCTCTCCAGCGGGACCGCACTGGATGTCGCGGCCGCGGAGGCTTTGAGTTTTCTGGATCAGGCATTGGATGCCGGCTTCCGCCCCGGCATGGGTGGCGTCATCCCTGACCGCTTCTTCTGGGCCCTGCCTCCCGGTGAAGAGCCCCCCGAGGGGCCCGCTCCCGAAGAGTCCGTCGACCTGCTCGACGACACCGTCCCTCCTCTGCATTCACGCAATGTCCACTAACGTTTCCCTGTTCGAACGCGCTCAGCGCGTCATTCCCGGTGGTGTCAACTCGCCCGTACGCGCTTTTCGCGCCGTGGGCGGCACCCCCCGCTTCATTGCTCGCGCAGCAGGCGCGTACATGTGGGATGCCGAAGGCTCCCGATATATCGATTACATCGGATCATGGGGACCGATGATCCTGGGTCACGGCCACCCGGAAGTGCTGGAAGCCGTGCAAAAGGCGGCGCTGGATGGGTTCTCGTTTGGGGCCCCGACCGAGCGCGAAATCGAGTTGGCCGAAGAGATTCTCAAGCTGGCTCCGAGCGCCGAGCAGGTTCGTTTGGTGAGCTCGGGCACCGAAGCCGGCATGAGTGCGATCCGTTTGGCGCGCGGCTACACCGGTCGCAGCAAGTTGATCAAGTTCGAAGGCTGCTATCACGGCCACGCCGATGCGCTGCTGGTCAAAGCTGGCTCGGGATTGGCCACCTTTGGACACCCCACCAGCGCAGGCGTGCCACCTGAGGTGGTGCAGCACACCCTGGTGCTGGAGTACAACAACATCGCGCAGATTGAAGAGGCGTTCGCCACGCAAGGAGACGAGATCGCCTGCGTGATGATTGAACCGATTGCCGGCAACATGAACTTCGTGCGCGCCAGCGTACCGTTCATGAAGCGCATCCGTGAGCTGTGCAACCAACACGGCGCCTTGCTGGTCTTTGACGAGGTCATGAGCGGCTTCCGTGTGGCCTTGGGCAGCGCCCAGAGCATCTACGCACGCGAGATCCCGGGCTTCCAGCCCGACATGAGTGTGTTCGGCAAGGTCATTGGTGGCGGCATGCCACTCGCTGCCTTCGCCTCCTCGCGCGAGATCATGTCCAAGCTGGCCCCCCTGGGCCCGGTCTACCAGGCTGGCACGCTGTCGGGCAACCCGGTGGCCACGGCCTGCGGCCTGACCACGCTCAAGCTGATCCAGCGCGAAGGCTTTTTCGAAGCCCTGTCGGCCCGCACCCGCAGCCTGATGGACGGGATGGCGCAGGCAGCGGCGCAAGCCGGCATCCCCCTGGTCACCGATTGCCAGGGCGGCATGTTCGGCTTCTTCTTTGCCGAGGCACTGCCACAAAACTACCAGCAGGTCATGGCCAAGGGGAGCGAGCGCTTCAATCGCTTCTATCACCTGATGCTCGACCGTGGGGTGTACTTCGCCCCCGCCATGTACGAAGCCGGCTTTGTGAGCGCGGCCCACACGGAACAGGACATTGCCGACACGGTGGCTGCGGCTGCCGAGGCGTTCCGCCAACTCTGACGTTTCCATGCACATCCACATTCTTGGCATCTGCGGCACCTTCATGGGTGGCGTGGCTGCGCTCGCCCGCGAGGCGGGCCACCGTGTCACCGGCTGCGATGCAGGCGTCTATCCGCCGATGAGCGACCAGCTCCGCGCGCTGGGCATCGACCTGATCGAAGGCTATGGGGTCGAGCAGCTGTCGCTCCAGCCGGATCTGTTCGTGATCGGCAACGTGGTCTCGCGTGGCAACCCATTGATGGAAGCCATTCTGGATGCGGGGCTGCCCTACACGAGCGGTCCGCAGTGGTTGAGCGAGAACGTGCTGCAAGGCCGCCATGTGCTGGCCGTGGCAGGCACGCACGGCAAGACCACGACCACGTCCATGCTGACCTGGATCCTGGAGTTTGCCGGGCTGCAGCCGGGCTTCTTGGTGGGTGGCGTGCCGCAGAACTTTGGCGTGTCGGCGCGACTGGGCAACACCGAAGCGGCCAGCCGTCCGGCCACGGGTCACCCCTTCGTGATCGAGGCGGACGAATACGACACGGCCTTCTTCGACAAGCGCAGCAAGTTCGTGCATTACCGTCCACGCACGGCCATCCTAAACAACCTTGAGTTTGACCACGCCGACATCTTTGCAGACCTGGCCGCCATCGAAACACAGTTCCACCACCTGGTGCGCACCGTGCCCGCCAGTGGCCGTCTCGTTGTCAATGCACGCGAGGAGGCTTTGAGCCGCGTGCTGGAGCGCGGTTGCTGGAGCGACGTGGTGCGTTTTGGCGAGCGGCGCGACGCGCCCGGTTTCCGCGCCCGCGGCGAGCCGCACGCCTTTGACGTGCTGAAAGCCGGTGTGCTGGTCGGTCGCGTGGAATGGGCCCTGTTGGGCGAACACAACCAGTTGAACGCCTTGGCAGCGATCGCCGCCGCCGAGCATGTGGGCGTGACGCCACAGCAGGCCTGCGAAGCGCTGGGGCAATTTGCCAACGTCAAACGCCGCCTGGAATTGAAGGGCGAGGTGCGTGGCATCACGGTGTACGACGACTTCGCCCATCACCCCACGGCCATCCGCACGACCGTGGACGGCCTGCGCCGCAAGGTCGGACCAGACAGCCGCATCCTGGCAGTGTTCGAGCCGCGCTCCAACACCATGAAGCTGGGCACGATGAAGGCGCAACTGCCGTGGTCACTGGAGGAAGCCGATCTGGCCTTCTGTCACAGTGGCGGCCTGGGTTGGGATGCTTCAGAGGCCTTGCTGGAGATGGGGGATCGCGCCGTGATGTCCGACAACATCGACACGCTGGTGAGCAAGATCGTCAAGGCTGCGCAGCCAGGCGACCACGTCCTGTGCATGAGCAATGGCGGCTTTGGCGGCGTTCACGACAAGTTGCTGAACGCCTTGGCGCAGGGCTGAGCCTGCGCCACCTGCACCGCTGGGGGTGCAGCGCCTCAAGCCATCAAGGCCTCGGCCTCCACCATCAGCCGCGCCGGATTGGCCCCCAGACGCGCCTGGGGTTCAAACACGTCCACCCGATCGGTGATCAGCCCGTCCAGGCCGGCGCGCCACAATGCGCTGGCGCGTGACGCCTGATTGACGGTGTAGCTCAAGGCTTTCATGCCGACCGCATGGATCGCAGCGATGCGCTCGGCGTTCAAATGAGCATGGTTCACGACCACGGCAACACATCCGAGTCGCACGGCGGTGCCGATGCTGCCATCGGTCCACGTATCAAGCAGCAAGGCCCGGGGCAGCTCCGGCTGCGTCTGGCGAGCGGCCTCCAAGGCGACGGTGCTGAACGAGCTGAGCAGAGGCTTGACGTGAGCTTGCGACCACAGTCGCGCGACATGCTGCGCCACCACCCGTCCCGTGCGCACTTCGTCACCGGGTGTGGGCTTGATTTCCAGATTGACCATCATGCCCAAGGCCTGCAGCCAACGGGCCAAGGACTCCAAGCGCAGCAGCGGCTCCCCCGCATACGGGCGGCCATGCCAACTGCCGGCGTCCAGACGTGAGAGTGCATCCCAGGTCAACAACCCCGCGTCGCCCTGCCCGTTGGTCGTGCGATTCAGGTCGGTGTCGTGCAGCAGAAACGGCTCACCATCGGCACTCAGCTTCACGTCGCACTCGAACATGGCAAACCCATGCTCGGCGCCCAAACGGAAGGCTGCCATGGTGTTCTCGGGCGCCAACTCCCCCGCACCTCGGTGGGCAATCCAGCAGGGATAAGGCCAGGCGGCATTCGGAGCGGCAGCGTGCATAGGGAGGCTCGGCAAAAGGTCATCGAGGTGTCAGTGTTGTCAGCATAACGACTTCAAACGCACCCAAACGCTGCCATAAGGCCGGACTAAGCGCCCTTTTCTGACTAAGGGCATGACCTGCTGCGTTACCATCTCACCTCAGGCGCGAAAACCACCCCCACAGCAGCGCCTGGGTGTGATCCATCGCCCCCAGGTGCCTTGCGCATTTCTGAAATCCGGCCCTTCGCGTCTGGCGCCCTCATGAACGCACCCACCGAGTTGACCCACATGATTGCCCAGGCTGCCGACGCCCACACGGACGGCCAGCCACGCCTGCGCGAGATTCCCTATAACTACACCTCGTTCTCGGACCGCGAGATCGTCCAGCGCCTGCTGGGCCAACGTGCCTGGGACGCGCTGAGCCAGTTGCGCACCGAGCGCATGACGGGCCGCTCTGCCCGGATGCTGTACGAAGTGCTGGGCGACATCTGGGTCGTGCAGCGCAACCCCTATCTGCAAGACGACCTGCTGGACAACCCCAAGCGCCGTGGCCAGCTGATCGAAGCCTTGCACCACCGCCTGGGCGAGGTCGACAAGCGTCGCACCCCCAGCAACGACAGCGCCCGCGACGCCCTGGTGGGGGAGGTGTTGGGCATGGCCCGTACGGCTGTAGACCGCTTTGCCCGCGCGTTCGAACAGATGGGCGAGTTGCGTGAGCGCGCTCAGCGTGTGCTGCGCAAGGTCACCCGCCACGACAACATCAAGTTCGACGGCCTGAGCCGCGTCTCGCACGTGACCGACGCCACCGACTGGCGTGTCGAGTATCCCTTTGTCGTCCTCACACCGGACACGGAAGAAGAGATGGCCGCCCTGGTCAAGGGCTGCGTCGAACTCGGTCTGACCATCATCCCGCGCGGGGGTGGAACGGGCTACACCGGCGGTGCTGTGCCGCTGACCTGGAAGAGCGCGGTGATCAACACCGAAAAGCTCGAACAGATGACCGAAGTCGAGATGGTGAACCTGCCGGGCGTGGACCAGCCCGTGGCCACCGTCTGGACCGGTGCGGGCGTGGTCACGCAGCGCGTGGCCGATGCGGCCGAGCGCGCGGGATTTGTGTTTGCGGTGGACCCAACCTCGGCTGAGGCCTCCTGCGTGGGCGGCAACATCGCCATGAACGCCGGCGGCAAGAAGGCCGTGCTCTGGGGCACCGCCCTGGACAACCTCGCCTCGTGGCGCATGGTCACGCCCGACGCGCAATGGCTGGAAGTGGTGCGCCTGAACCACAACCTCGGCAAAATCCATGACGTGGAAACCGCCAGCTTCGAGTTGCGCTACTTCGAAGCCGACGGCAAGACCCCGATCCGCACCGAACGCCTGGACATCCCCGGCCGCACCTTCCGCAAGGAAGGCCTGGGCAAGGACGTCACCGACAAGTTCCTCGCCGGCCTGCCCGGCATCCAGAAGGAAGGCTGTGACGGCCTGATCACCAGCGCCCGCTGGGTTGTTCACCGCATGCCCAAGCACGTGCGCACGGTGTGCCTGGAGTTCTTTGGCAACCCGAAGGAAGGCGTGCCCTCGATCGTCGAGATCAAGGACTTCATGTTCGAGGAGATGAAGCAACCGGGCGGCGCCATCCTGGCCGGCCTGGAGCACCTCGACGACCGCTACCTGCGCGCCGTGGGCTATGCCACCAAGAGCAAGCGCGGCACCCTGCCCAAGATGGTGCTGATCGGCGACATCGTGGGTGACGACGAAGACCGCGTGGCCCGCGCCAGCAGCGAAGTCATCCGCCTGGCCAATGGCCGTTCGGGCGAAGGCTTTGTGGCCGTCAGCGGTGAGGCCCGCAAGAAGTTCTGGGCCGACCGCAAGCGCACCGCCGCCATCGCCAAGCACACCAACGCCTTCAAGGTGAACGAAGACGTGGTGATTCCGCTGCCGCGCATGGGCGAGTACACCTTGGGCATCGAGCGCATCAACATCGAACTGAGCCTGCGCAACAAGCTGGCCCTGATCGATGCGCTAGAAGCCTTTTTCCAGACCGGTCCTCAGCACATTGCCTCGTTCATGGGCAAGGTCGAAGACGAGGAAGAGTTGCCCAGCGCCGAAGCCCTGGCCGAGAAGATCGCCACCGCGCAGGCCCACCTCACCACGGTGCGCGCCCGCTGGGCCTTCCTGTACGAGCACATCGACACCCCGATCTCCGAAGTAGACGAAGAACTGGTGGCCCATGGCTACCAGCAGCACCGCAACGGCACATACACGCCCGAAGCCTGTGACACGGTCTTCAACCTGCTGCAGACCTGGACGATCCGTGCTGGCTGGAAGCGCGAGATCCGTGACGTGCTGGCCCACGAGTTCAATGGTGGCGCCCTGCGCCCCATCTTGGACGAGCTCAAGCGCATCCACAAGCAGGTGCTGCGTGGCCGCGTGTGGGTGGCGCTGCACATGCACGCCGGCGACGGCAACGTGCACACCAACATCCCCGTCAACAGCGACAACTACGAGATGCTGCAAACGGCGCACGAAGCCGTGGGCCGCATCATGAAGCTGGCCCGTTCGCTCGACGGCGTGATCTCGGGCGAACACGGCATCGGCATCACCAAGCTGGAATTCCTCACCGACGAGGAAATGGCCAACTTCACCGCCTACAAGCAGAAGGTGGACCCGGAAGGCCGCTTCAACAAGGGCAAGCTGTTGCGTGGTGCTGCTCTGAAGGCACTGGGTGACGACGTGCACGCCGCCGACCTGACCGAGGCCTACACGCCCTCGTTCGGTCTGATGGGCCACGAATCGCTGATCATGCAGCAGTCGGACATTGGCGACATCGCCACCTCCGTCAAGGACTGCCTGCGTTGCGGCAAGTGCAAACCGGTGTGCGCCACCCACGTGCCGCGCGCCAACCTGCTCTACAGCCCGCGCAACAAGATCCTGGCCACCTCGCTGCTGGTCGAGGCCTTCCTGTACGAAGAGCAGACCCGCCGCGGCGTGTCGATCAAGCACTGGGAAGAGTTCGAGGACGTGGCCGACCACTGCACGGTCTGCCACAAGTGCCTGACGCCCTGCCCGGTCAAGATCGACTTCGGCGACGTGTCGATGGCCATGCGCAGCCTGCTGACCAAGCTGGGCAAGAAGTCCTTCCGCCCTGCGGGCGCGGCCGGCATGGCCATGCTCAACAGCAACAACCCGCAGACGATCAAGGTGATCCGCAGCGCCTTGGTGGACGTGGCGATGCCGCTGCAGCGTCTGGGCAATGATGTGCTGAAGCTGGCCGCACGCAAGCAGACCAGCGCCCCGCCGGCATCGGTGGGCAAGGCCTCCCTCAAGGAACAGGTCATCCACTTCATCAACAAGAAGATGCCGGGCGGCCTGCCCAAGAAAACCGCGCGCGCCTTGCTGGACATCGAGGACAAGGACTACGTCCCCATCATCCGCAACCCCAAAGCCACCACGTCGGACACCGAAGCGGTCTTCTACTTCCCGGGCTGTGGTTCGGAGCGTCTGTTCTCGCAAGTGGGCCTGGCCACGCAGGCGATGCTGTGGCATGCCGGCGTGCAGACCGTGTTGCCGCCGGGCTACCTGTGCTGTGGCTACCCGCAACGCGGTGCCGGCCAGTTCGATGTGGCCGAGAAGATGATCACCGACAACCGGGTGCTCTTCCACCGCGTGGCCAACACGCTGAACTACCTGGACATCAAGACGGTGGTTGTGTCCTGCGGCACCTGCTACGACCAGTTGCAGGGCTACCAGTTCGACAAGATCTTCCCCGGCTGCCGCATCATCGACATCCACGAGTACCTGCTGGAAAAGGGCATCACCCTGCCCAAGGCCGGCGGCTACCTCTTCCACGACCCCTGCCACAGCCCGATGAAGCAGCAGGATCCGATGAAGACCGTCAAGGCCTTGCTGGGCGATGGCGTGATCAAGTCGGAGCGTTGCTGCGGTGAGGCCGGCACTCTGGCTGTCAACCGCCCGGACATCTCCACGCAAGTGCGCTTCCGCAAGGAAGAGGAGATCCGCAAGGGTGAAGCCGCACTGCGCGAGCAAGGCCTGATCGGTGCCAAGGACAACGCCAAGATCCTGACGTCCTGCCCGGCCTGCCTGCAAGGTCTGAGTCGCTATGTGGATGACGCCCAGACCGGCCTGCTGGAAGCCGACTATGTCGTCATCGAGATGGCCAAGCAGATCCTGGGTGAAAACTGGATGCCGGAGTATGTGGCCAAGGCCAACAACGGCGGCATTGAGCGCGTCCTGGTCTGACAGGCCCACCCCCTACGCGCTTCGCGCGCCCCCTCAAGGGGGCGGACGCTGGCAGACCGGCCAAGCCGGATCTGCGGCGTCCGTTGGGTCGGGCTGAGGCATGCTGGCCACTGTGCGTTACCCGTTAACCCAAAACCAGAGCTGTCATGAGCATCACCTTGGTACCAGGCTGTGAACTGTGCGAGCAGGATGGCGGCATCCTGCTGTGGCGCACCGAGAAGTTCCGTGTGATCCGCGCGGTGGATGCCGATCATCCGGCGTTCTACCGTGTGATCTGGAACGAGCATGTGGCGGAATGGACCGATCTGGCGCCGACCGACCGCAGCCACCTCATGCAAGCCGTGGCCAAGGTGGAAACCGTGCTACGCCAGGTCTTGCAGCCCACCAAGGTGAATTTGGCCTCGCTGGGCAATGTGGTGCCGCACCTGCACTGGCACGTGATCGCACGCTATGACTGGGATGCCCGTTGGCCTGCGCCAATTTGGGCTCCGAAACAGCGCGAGGTGAGCGATGCGGCGCAGCGTCTGTCGGTACCCTTGGTGCAGGTCGATGCGGCCGTCGTGGCAGCGTTTGAGGAAACCAGCCACGCGAACTGATGGCCTCTGGCGCTGTGGCCAAACCTTGGCCATCCGCTTGCCACCCACCAACACCAAGGGCGCCCGCAGGCGCCCTTTTTCATGGCTTGATGACCTGAACGCTCAGTCCACCAGCCCCATGTCCGGGCTCATCAACATGCTTTCGATGTCGAGCAAGACCACCATGCGCTCGCCGACTTGAGCCAAACCACGGATGTAGGCTGCATCGATCGCCGACGACATTTCCGGTGCGGGGCGGATCGCCTCGGCCGGGATCTCCATCACGTCGCTGACCGAGTCGACCACGGTGCCGATGGTGCGCTGGCCAATGTGCAACACGATGCTGACCGTGAACGAGTTGTACTCGGCCGAGCTGCAACCGAAGCGCAGACGCAGGTCCACGATGGGGACGATGGTGCCACGCAGGTTGACGACACCCTTGAGGAAGTGCGGCGCATTGGCAATGCGCGTGGGGTTTTCATACCCACGGATTTCCTGCACCTTCAGGATGTCGATGCCGTACTCTTCATCGCCCAGACGGAACGTCAGGTATTCGCGCGCCAGACTGGCTTGCGAGTCTGGCTGTTCGACCACGCTCAAGCTTCCCATGAACACATTCTCCAATCAGATGAGGCCCGCGCCGCTCAGTGGCGCGAGCGACGCACCAGGCTGCCCACATCCAGGATCAGCGCCACGCGGCCATCTCCCATGATCGTCGCACCCGACACGTCGTTGACTTTGCGATAGTTGGTTTCGAGGTTCTTCACCACCACCTGTTGCTGGCCCAGCAGTTCATCAACCAGCAGGGCCACACGACCGCTTTCGGCCTCGACGACCACCATGATGCCGCTGTTGTGCTCCCAGTCAAAGCGGGGCACATCGAAGACCTTTTCCAGCTCGATGACGGGCATGTACTCGTCACGCACCTCGACCACACGACCGGAGCCACCGATGGTCTTGATCATCTCGGGGCTGACCTGGAAGGACTCGACCACCGACGACAGCGGCAGGATGTAGACCTCTTCGCCCACGCCCACGCTCATCCCGTCCATGATGGCCAGGGTCAGCGGCAGGCGCACTGCCACGCGCATACCGTAGCCTTCGGCCGAGTCGATCTCGACCGTGCCACCCAGCGAGGTGATGTTCTTTTTCACCACGTCCATGCCGACACCGCGACCCGACACGTCGGTGACCTCTTCGGCCGTCGAGAAGCCCGGCGCAAAGATCAGGTTCCAGACCTCTTGATCGGTCAGCGAGTCAGGTGCGTCCAGACCCTTTTCGCGGGCCTTGCGCAGCAGCTTCTCGCGCGACAGGCCCTTGCCGTTGTCACGCACCTCAATGACGATGGAGCCACCTTGGTGCGAGGCTGCCAGCGTGATGGTGCCCACCTCTGGCTTGCCCTTGGCCACACGCTCGGACGGCATTTCAATGCCATGGTCGCAAGAGTTGCGCACGAGGTGAGTCAGCGGATCGGTGATCTTCTCGACCAAGCCCTTGTCCAGTTCGGTCGCTTCACCCTGGGTCACCAGCTCGACCTTCTTGCCCAGCTTGTTGGCCAGGTCGCGCAGCATGCGCGGGAAGCGGCTGAAGACGGTCGACATCGGAATCATCCGGATCGACATCACAGCTTCTTGCAGGTCGCGGGTATTGCGGTCCAGATCGGTCAGGCCAGCCACCAGTTGCTGGTAGACCACCGGATCGAGACCCCGGCTGTTTTGCGCCAACATGGCCTGGGTGATGACGAGTTCGCCCACCAGGTTGATGAGCTGGTCAACTTTCTCGACCGAGACGCGGATGGTGGAGGCCTCAAGGCCGCCAGCCGGGCGATCGGACTTGGGTGCAGCCGCAGGCTTGGCCGGTGCGGGAGCGGGCTTCGGTGCGGGTGCAGCCGTCTCGACCACCTGATTGGTTGGCTTATTCGGTGCACCGGGCGCATCATCGAAGAAGCCATAACCGGCATCTGGCGCGGCCTTGTCTGCCATGGGGGCAGCCGGTGCCGCCTGAACTGGTGCGGGCTCGTCGTCAAAGAAACCGTAGCCCGGATCTGCGGCAGGAGCACTGGGTGCGGCCGGCGCGCCAAACGGCAGGAAAGCCACCTGCTCGCGAGAAACGTGGAAGGTGAACAAATCCAGCAAATCGCCTTCTGGCGTGCTGGTCACCACCTTGAAGCGGCGAATGCCAGCCAAGCTTGGCTCATCCGGCAAAGGTTCGATGGTGCCAAGATCGGTGATCTCCTTGAAGAGTTCGACCAAATTGTCAGCTTGGCTGCCGTCGCTCATTGGCCCAACGCGCAACTCGACGGTACGGGCGCCTGCCGTCGGGGCAGGCTCGACGGCCACGAGAGCGGATGTCGGTGTGGGCGCAGGTGCCGGTACGACCGGCGCAGGCGCGCTGGGTGCCGGCGCGCCCTCCCCGGAAACCATGGCGCGAATGTTCACCAGCAGGTCAGCGGTGTCGACCGGATCGGCCCCGGAGCCTTGGTGCCGGCCCAACATGGCGCGCAAGGCGTCACCTGATTGCAACAACACGTCCACCATGGCGGAGGTTGGAATCAGCTCATGTCGACGCAGCTTGTCCAGAAGCGTCTCCATCTGGTGGGTCAACTCGGCCACATCGCTGAAACCAAAGGTGGCAGCCCCCCCTTTGATGGAGTGGGCGCAACGGAAGATGGCGTTGAGTTCTTCATCGTCGGCTGCGGCCAGATCCACGTTCAACAGGAGTTGCTCCATGTTGTCGAGGTTCTCGCCGGCCTCCTCAAAGAAGACCTGATAGAACTGGCTGAGGTCGATGCCTGCCGAAGCGCTGCTGTTGTCTGTGCTCATCTCTGCCATGGCGGCTCCTGAATGTCGTCGCGGCACCGTCCATCACGGTGCACCCCAATGATCAGCGGATCACCTTCTGAATGACCTCGATCAGCTTGTTGGGGTCAAAGGGCTTGACCAGCCAGCCGGTTGCGCCCGCGGCACGGCCAGCCTGCTTCATCTGATCGCTGGACTCGGTGGTCAGGATCAGGATCGGCGTGGTCTTGAACTGGGGGTTCTCGCGCAATTTCTTGGTCAGGCTGATGCCGTCCATGCGGGGCATGTTCTGGTCGGTCAAGACCAGGTCAAAGCTGCGCCCGCCGGCTTTCTCCCATGCATCCTGTCCGTCAACAGCCTCGACGACGTTGTAGCCAGCGCTCTTGAGCGTGAAAGAAACCATTTGACGCATGGATGCAGAATCGTCGACGGCAAGAATCGAGTGCATGTCGCTCTCCGGTGCTTGAATGAACAGTGCTTTGTGAGCAGATGGTGGATGTTATGACCAGTCCGAGTCTGGCAGGATTTCAGCAAGCAGAATTTGTTCTCAGAACAATTCCACCGATCCTGCGTCCATTTCGTCCTGGGTCACCGGGTTGGGTTTGAGGGGAACGGATTCCACCACGGCATCGCCGTCTGGATCGTCCGACCCCAGGGCATCACGGGCAATTTGGTCGGCGCAGCTGCGCAGGCGCTGACTCGTGTGCGCGATCAACTGGGTGGCCATGTCTTGAAACTGCAAGGCTGTGACGGCCTTGAACAGCTTGTGGCGCACCTCCTGCAATTCCGGGGTGATCTCGTGCCCCTGATCAATGACCTCGGCCAGTTGCCCGGCCGAACTGTGAAAGCCCTCGATGAGGGCGAGGCAGGCATCGTCCAACAGGCGCTGCAGGCGCTCCAGATCGGTGGAGGCCATCATCAGGTGATCCTGCAGCTCGGCCGCGAGCAACAGGGGCATCTCGGCAGACTGGTTGGCGACGGGATCGTCGTAGCTCATCATGGCTCCACGTGACCGGGTTTGGGGCTCTTGCAGTCAATGCAAACGGATCTGTGTCCGGATTGTCGATCTATTGTGCCGACGCTTGACACCGTAACAACCTCCATCATGAGGCGGTTGTTAGAATTTTTCAGTTTCTTCGCTCCAGAAGGCGACAGTGAGTCGGTAAAACTTGGCGCAAATCGAAGGATGGAAGGTTTTCAGTGACAGATCACTCGTCCGGTTCACCGGCCCTCGCTGGAGATGTACCCTCCATGCCACCGCTGCGCCTGAAGGTGTTGCATATTGAAGACAACGAGGAGGATCATGCCCTCGTCGCCGTTCATTTGCGCCGCGGCGGCATCAATGCGGACATCCGTCGCATCGACAGCGAGCCAGAGTTGAACGAGGCGCTGTTCGAGGACTGGGACCTGATCCTGTGTGATTACAACTTGCCCGGCTACTCCGGGCTGGCGGCGCTCGACAAGGTGCGCGCACTGGGCAAACTGGTGCCCTTCATCCTGGTGTCCGGCGAGATTGGTGAGGACATTGCGGTCCAGGCCATGCGCAATGGCGCCAATGACTACCTGCTCAAAAGCAATCTGGCCCGCCTCGCACCGGCCGCCATGCTGGCCATTGAGGCCAACCGCACCCGCATTGCCAAGCAGCGGGCCGACTTGGCCCTGAGTCGCTCGCGCCAGCAACTGCGCGAGCTCGCGCAACACTTGCAGGCGAGCATCGAGCAAGAGCGTGCGGCCATCGCGCGTGAGATCCACGACGATGTGGGCGGGGCGATGACGGCGGTGAAGTTTGACCTTGAGTGGATCGTGCGACACGCCGAGAACCCGCAGGTGGCCGAGCGCGCGCGGCGCGCCTTGGAGACCGTGGGGCATGCGCACGAAGCCAGCCAGCGCATCATGCACAACCTGCGCCCCGCCATCCTGGAGCAAGGTCTGGTGCCGGCCCTTCAGTGGATGGCCGATCGTTTCGCCAAGCGCACGGGCATCGAGACCACCTTCCGCGCCAGCCACGAAAAGCCGGATCTGGCTTCGGGGGTGCCCTTGGTGGCCTACCGTTTTGCCCAGGAGGCCCTCACCAATGTGTCCAAACACGCTCAGGCCAGCAAGGTGAGCGTGGACCTGACGCAGGCGGGCGGCGTGCTGTCCATCGAGGTGACCGACAATGGCCGCGGCTTGAACAGCGAAGATCTGGCCAAGGCGCGCTCCTTCGGCATCCGGGGTCTGCACGAACGCGCCGAGACAGTCGGCGGCTGGGTGGACATCAGCAGCAACCCGCAAGGCACCAGTCTGATCCTGTCGGTGCCCTTGTCTGGCGATGAAAATGGCTTCATCGACGCTCTGCTCACCGGCCTGCCCGACGACACTGGCATGATGGACAACGACCACGACGACCCCACGACATGGGGCAATCTATGATCAAAGTCATTCTCTGCGACGACCATGCCCTGATCCGCCGCGGGATCCGCGACACGCTGTCCGACTCGGAAGACATCGAGGTGGTCGGCGAAGCCGGTGACTATGGCGAGTTGCGGGCCTTGCTGCGCGACAAGTCCTGCGACGTGCTGGTGCTGGACATCAACCTGCCGGGCCGCAGTGGGCTGGACGTGTTGCACGTGCTCAAAGAGGAAGGCAGCACGCTCAAGGTGCTGGTGGTGTCGATGTACCCCGAAGACCAGTACGCCATGCGGGCGCTGAAGGCAGGGGCATCTGGGTATCTGAACAAGGGCAGCGACGCGGCCCAGATCGTGGCTGCGGTACGCACTGTGGCCCTCGGCAAGAAGTATGTGACGCCCGAGATGGCCCAGATGCTGGTGGACAACCTGACCACGCCCACACAGGAAGACGCACACCAAAAGCTGTCCGACCGCGAGTTGCAGACCTTGGTGATGATCGCCTCGGGCAAGCGCCTGTCGGACATCGCCGAACAGCTGTTGCTCAGTCCCAAGACGGTGAGCGTGTACCGGGCCCGAGTGCTGGAAAAGCTCGGCCTGACCAACAACTCCGAGCTCACGGTGTACGCGATCCGCAACGGTCTGGTGTAAGCCGTCGGGGACCGCGACGCGGGGCAGCCTGGGCACCTCGGAGCACCAGGCCCTGACCGTCACTCGATGGGCGTGAGCTTGGCCACGCTGAGCATCAGCCACTTCGTGCCATGCCGGCCGAAATTGACCTGCACGCGGGCATCGCCGCCATTGCCCTCCAGCGTGAGGATGACACCTTCGCCGAACTTGTTGTGGAACACGGCCTGACCGACCTTGAAGCCCGCCTCCGACTTGGCTTGGGCCATGGCCTTGGGGATGGGCGCAGTGAGGTCTTTGAAAGACTCCTCACGCTTGGCGTAGCCACCGCCATAGGCCTGTCCGCCATAGCCTCCGCGGCTGCCACCGCCATAGCTCGACGAGCCGCCAACACCCGATGAGCGATAGGGTTGTGCCCCTGCCCCCACCATCGACCCCATGCCTTTCCCACTGGACCAGGCGTCTTGGTACGACTGCCCAAAACCCGAGCCGAAGCCCTGGTTGCGCGGTGTGAGCCACTTCAGGGCGCCTTCCGGCAACTCATCCAGGAAACGGCTCTTGATGTTGTAACGGGTCTGCCCGTGCAACATGCGCGTCTGGCAGAAGCTGATGTGCAAGCGACGACGGGCCCGGGTGATGGCCACGTACATCAGGCGACGCTCCTCCTCCAAGCCCTCGGTCGACGTGGCCGAGTTCTCGTGCGGGAACAGGCCTTCTTCCAGACCGGTCAAAAAGACGTTGTTGAATTCCAGCCCCTTGGAAGCATGGATGGTCATCAACTGCACGGCATCCTGGCCGGCTTGGGCCTGGTTGTCACCCGCCTCCAGCGACGCGTGGGTCAGGAAGGCCAGCAGCGGCGAGATGATCTCGCCGGTTTCCGCGTCGGGCAGCATGTCCACCGAGGCCACGGCGGCAGGCAAACCAGTGGCAATGGTGCCGGCCGGTTCGTCCACCGGCAGGGCCACGGCATCCTTGCCAAAGCCCTCTTGGGTCACGAAGGCCTCGGCGGCATTGACCAGTTCGTCCAGGTTCTCCAGGCGGTCCTGGCCGTCCTTTTCGTTGCGGTAGAAATCGCGCAGGCCCGAGGTGTCGAGCACATGCTCGATGATCTGGCGCAGCGTCAGACCCCGTGTGGCCTCGCGCATGGCGTCCACCAGGGCGACAAAGCCTTGCAGGTTGGCCCCGGTCTTGCCGGGCACGGCGGTCACGCTCTGCGACAGGCTGCGACCGCTGGTACGCGCGGCGTCTTGCACCAACTCCACGCTGCGAGCGCCGATGCCGCGCGCCGGGAAGTTCACCACGCGCAAGAAACTGGTGTCGTCGTTGGGGTTCTCGATCAGGCGCAGGTAGGCCAGCGCGTGCTTCACCTCGGCGCGCTCGAAGAAGCGCAGTCCGCCATACACCTTGTAGGGCACACCGGCGTTGAACAGCGCCGACTCAATCACCCGCGACTGCGCGTTGCTACGGTACAGCACGGCGACCTCGTGCAAAGGCTGGCCTTCGCGCTTGAACTGGCGGGCCTCGTCCACCACCCATTGCGCTTCGGCGTAGTCACTGGCGGCCTCGTAGATGCGAATCGGCTCGCCCTGCCCCGCGTCGGTGCGCAGGTTCTTGCCCAAGCGCTGGCTGTTTTGCGCGATCAGGGTGTTGGCCGCATCCAGGATGTGGCCATGGCTGCGGTAGTTCTGCTCCAGCTTGATGACCTTCTGCACGCGGAACTCGCGCTCGAAATCGGCCATGTTGCTGACCTGCGCGCCGCGGAAGGCGTAGATGCTCTGGTCGTCGTCGCCCACGGCGAACACGCTGTTGCCGGTGACGGCGGGGTTGCCCGCGAACATCTTCAACCACATGTACTGCAAGCGGTTGGTGTCCTGAAACTCGTCGACCAGGATGTGCTTGAAGCGGCGCTGGTAATGCTCGCGCACCTCGGGGTGGTCGCGCATGATCTCGTAGGTGCGCAGCATCAGCTCGGCAAAGTCCACCACGCCTTCACGCTGGCACTGGTCTTCGTACGCCTGGTAGACGGCCAGTTGCATGCGGCCCAGCTCGTCACGCGGTGCCAGGTCCTTGGGACGCTGACCCGCATCCTTCGCGTTGGCGATGAAATAGCTGGTCTGCTTGGGGATGCACTTTTCTTCGTCGAACTTCAGCGCCTTGATGATGCGCTTGACGGCCGACAACTGGTCTTGCGTGTCCAGAATCTGGAAGGCCTGCGGCAAACCGGCCAGCTGCGCGTGCGCCCGCAAGAAGCGGTTGCACAGGCCGTGGAAGGTGCCGATCCACATGGCGCGCGTGTTCACCGGCAGCATGGCCGACAAACGCGCCTGCATCTCCTTGGCGGCCTTGTTGGTGAAGGTGACCGCCATGATGCCGGCGGGCGAGGCCTGGCCCGTTTGCAACAGCCAGGCGATGCGCGTGGTCAGCACCCGCGTCTTGCCCGATCCGGCCCCTGCCAGGATCAGCGCGGGCCCCGGTGGCGCCGTCACGGCGGCCAGCTGTTCCGGGTTCAGGCCCGCCAGCAAGGGAGAATGGCCCCCAGGGGCCGCGGAGGGAAACAAACCGGAGGTCGCGCTGTGCTCAATCATCCGGGAATTTTAGGCGCCCGGCCGCTACCTCGTGTCCCGGTCGTGATCAGACCGCGCGCAAAGCCACCGAACGGGTCAGCAGACGCTCCATCAATTCGCGCACCGAGCGGATTTGCGACCCGAAGGGCAACTCGCCCACGCCACGGAAGAACAAACCCTTTTTCAGGTCACCACGCAGGGCGGCAGCCAGCTGGTTGTCGATGCAGAACTGCCCCCAACCGGCCAGGCCATCGCGCAGGCCACACTGCGCCAGGCAGTCAAACGCCTTGGTGCAGCGGTTCTTGGCGTGCACCACGGCCTGCAAGCGGTCCTCGATCTTCAGATAGGCCTTGAGCCAGGGCGTGGCCACCGCACGCGCAGGCAAACCGGCCACGCTGGTGAACTCCACCATGTCCTCGTCGCGCGCTTCGGCCAGCACGCGCTTGAACTCAGGATGAGCATCGCCCTCTTCGGTCACTGCAAAGGGTGTCCCCAACTGCACGCCAGCGGCACCCAGCGACTGCACGCGCTGAATGTCGGCATGAGAGCGAATGCCACCCGCCGCAATCAGCGGTATCTCTTTCTCGATGCCGGCCGAACGCAGAAAGGCCAGCGACTCGGGAATCACCCGCTCGAAGTCAAAGCGCGGATCGTTCAGGTCGGCAATCTTGGCCGCGCCCAGATGCCCCCCTGCCAAACGTGGATGCTCGATCACGATGGCATCGGGCAAGCGCTTCTTGCGCTCCCATTTTTTGACGATGAGTTGCACCCCACGAGCGTCCGACAAAATGGGAATCAGAAGCGCATTCGGGTGATCTTGCGCCAAGTCGGGCAGGTCCAGCGGCAGGCCCGCCCCCACCACGACCGCATCGACACCAGCTTCCAGCGAGGCGGTCACATAGCCTGCGTAATCGCTGACGGCACGCATCACGTTCATGGCAATCAGCCCCCGCCCCTGCGATTCATCGCGCGCTGCACGGATCTCGCGTGCCACAGCCTCGCGGTTGGCGGCGTCAACCTGACGACGGGTGTCTTCGTCTTGACCAATACGGCTGGACAGCCCTTCGGTGCGAGCCATCAGATCAGGATGGTGCCGGCGCGCATCGACCGCCGACAAGGTGCCCACGCCGCCCATGGCTGCCACGGTGCCCGCCAAGCGGTGCGCCGACACGCCCACGCCCATGCCGCCTTGCACGATGGGCAGCAACTCACGCCCACCCAGCGTCATGGACTTCAGCCCACTGTCGCTCAACTGAGCGGCCAAGGCCTCGTCCATGTAAGCAGAAGTCAGGGTGAGAGGCTCGGCAAGATTGGCAGACATGGTCGGGTTCCATCACAAACAGGAACCCGAAGGTAGTCGCCTGACGCCAGCAAGGTCTTGCGTCAGGTCAAGTCTCGTCCAGCTTGAACGTTTCACGGTAATCGGGCACCCGTGCTTTCCAGCCCAGCTTTTCCTTGATCTGCAAGCGCAGGGTGTCCGCCGATTGGGGCTCGCCGTGCGTGACAAACACCTGCTGAGGTTTCTTGCCCAGAGCCCCCAACCAGTGGAGCAAATCTGCCTGGTCCGCGTGCGCCGACAGGCCCTCGATCTGCGCCACCTCCGCACGGATGGGCACGTACTCGCCAAACATCTTGAGCGAGGTGGCACCGGCCGCCAAGGCCGCGCCCCGTGTACCACCTGCCTGGAACCCACTCAACACCACCGTGTTGCGCGAGTGCTGACCGTAGTAAGCCAGGTGATGCAAGATGCGACCACCCGTGACCATGCCACTGCCAGCGATGATGACCATCGGGTAGCGCTGCCTCAACAGGGCCTTGGACTCGTCCACCGTGCGCACAAAACGCGTCATGTCACGGATGCCTTGGACCTCCTCGGGCGTGAGGCGATGCTCCTCGTGATGGCGGTCGTACACCTCGGTGGCCGAAATCGCCATCGGGCTGTCGAGCACGATGGGCAGATCCGGAATCGCACGCGCCTGCTTGAGTCGATACAGCGCATACATCAGGCCCTGAGAGCGCCCCACCGCAAAAGCTGGAATCAGCACGACCCCGCCCCGGGCCGCCGTGCGACGAATGATGTCGCCCAACTTGTCGATCGCATCGGTGGCCGGGTGCAAGCGGTCGCCGTAGGTGGACTCCACCACCACCCAATCCGCTTGCTGACCGGTATCCGGGGGGTACATGACCAGGTCGTCATCACGCCCCAAGTCCCCCGAGAAAAGAACCGACTTGCCGCGATGCTCGATGTGGACACTGGACGCGCCCAGGATGTGCCCCGCCCGCGTGAACCTCACCCGCACATCGTCGCCCAATTCAATGACCCCGCCTTGCGGTACCCGCTTCAGATGCGACAGGCACAGTTGCGCATCGCGCACCGTGTACAAGGGCTCGGCCGGCTCATGGCGCGTGGCCTTGTGTCGATTGCGATAACGCGCCTCTTCCTCCTGCAAATGGGCCGTGTCCATCAAGAGGATTTCGCACAAATCCGCCGACGCCGACGTCGTCCAGACCGGTCCCTTGAAACCGTTGCGCATCAGCAAGGGCAAAGCACCGCTGTGGTCAATGTGTGCGTGGGTCAGCAACACCGCGTCCAGACTGCGAGGATCAAACGGCAACTCGTCCCAATTGCGCTCACGTAGTGCCTTGAAGCCCTGGAACAGTCCGCAATCCACCAGCAAGCGCTTGCCAGCCACCTCCACCAGCGTCCGGGAACCCGTGACCGTGTTGGTCGCGCCATAGAACGTCATGTGCATCGCACGCACTCCTTCTTGCGAATACCTTGAGCCGACGCGCCGGTCAGCATCGGCTGTATCTCAGCGCTGGCTCGAACGTTGCTGCCACTGGGCCCATAAACGGACGGCCACGGGCAACACCCGCCGCACGGTCGACCACAGCCCCAGCGAGCGAGCCGCCAAGCCCAACACGGCCTTCGGTCGCCACGCCACCAGCACCGCCGCCAAACCCGCCACCAAGGCAGGATGCTCCCGCACCCATTGCCCGCCGGCCTTCACACGCCCCACCGTTTGCACGACCGGGGCCAGCAACTGCCGCGACTGAATCCCCAGGATCTGCCGCTGCACCGCGCTGCGCTGCTGCAACATCAGCTTGCGCAAGCGCAGATCGTCATGTGATGACCGGCTCACGACGACTCCTTCGCGCTAGAAGGAGCGGCATCAACCGCAGGCGTCGGCATCAATGCCCGCCGATCTGCATCCAACTCCGACAGCGTGGCGGACAACATCGCGCCCGACTCCCGCATCAGCGTCTTGACCCGGTGCATCGCCCAAGCGCTGATCGCGCCAAAGGCCAAGGTCATCATGCCCAGCACCCAGAGCCGGTGGCTGTCCCAAAACAGCACGGTGATGAACACCGCGGCGAAAGCCAAAGTAAAGCAACCGACCAAGACAGCCACCGCGCCCCAAGCCACCGTGGCGAGAACGCGCCGCTTCTCTTCCTCGATTTCGGTGGCGAGCAACTCCAGCCGCGTGTGCAAGATGGCCAACAACGTGGCCATCAAACCTTGCAGCGAAGCGCCCAGCCCTCGCCCTTGCGATGAAGTCCCGTTGGACGAATCGGTCATGCTGGGCTCAACACCGTGAAATCAACGACGCCCGATCAGGATGCCGACCAACAATCCCACACCGGCGGCAATGCTCACCGACTTCCAGGGGTTGTCGTGCACATACCCGTCGGTGGCTTTCGCCGCGGCCTTGGCCTTGTCGACGACAGCAGCCTGAGCATCGATCAGACCATCCTTGGCCTGAGACAGCGTCGCCTGCACACGCGTGCGCAGTTCGGCAATGCCACCGCTGGCGTCATTCGCCGTTGCAGCCAGCAGGGCCTCGGCATCGGCCATCACCAGCTTCAGATCGCTCATCAGCTTCTCTTTCTGGATCGAGGTCAGTTCGCTCATGGTCAACTCCTTGTGGGTTGGAAAGAAATCAATGCAGCACCAGCAGCGGCACCTGGGTGTGCGCCAGCACGCTCTTGGTCAACGAACCATGGATCAGCGCATCCAAGCCGTGGCGTCCATGTGACGCCATCACGATCAGATCACAGCCCCGCTGCGCAGCCATGTCGGCAATCGCCTGCTGCACGTTGTCCGTGATGACGAACTGACCATCGAAAGCCACACCCGCCTGGCGTGCCTTCTCGGCAAAGGCCAGCAAGATCTCGCGGGCATGCGCCTCACAGCGCTTCTCATGCTCCTGAAAGGTCTCCACGTCATAAGCCACGGCAGCCTGTTCGACGACCAGCACGGGCAACGGAGGCTCCGCCGTGAAGCCCGTGATCGACGCCCCCAGCATCTTGGCCAGCCCAATGCTGTGCTCAATCGCTTTGTCGCACAACTCGCTGCCATCCACCGGCACCAACAAATGTTCGTACATGCGCACCTCCGTGACCTCATGCCAGCCACTCAATCGTGGACTGGCTTCATGCCCATCCTATGACCATCACCCGCTCGCGCCAAGTCCACATGATGACACCATGATCTGAAATGTCCAGAAACCTGATCCAGATCATGAAACAAGAGGTGACGCAGCGGCGCGGCAACACCCACGCCTGCACCTAAAATGACACGTTGCTGCTGAGACTGCTGCGCCACACCGGTGCGCCCTGCCGACCCACACCATGACCGAACTCGCCAAATCTTTCGATCCCGCTCCCATTGAAGCCAAATACGGTCCCCAGTGGGAACAACGTGGCCTGTACAAGCCCACGCTCGACGAGTCCAAGCCGTCCTTTTGCATCCAGCTGCCGCCCCCCAACGTGACCGGCACGCTGCACATGGGCCACGCCTTCAACCAGACCATCATGGACTCGTTGACGCGTTACCACCGCATGAAGGGCCACAACACCCTGTGGATCCCAGGCACCGACCACGCCGGCATCGCCACGCAGATCGTGGTGGAGCGCCAGCTGCAGGAGAAGGGCCAAAACCGCCACGACCTGGGCCGCAAGAACTTCGTCGCCAAGATCTGGGAGTGGAAGGAGCAATCCGGCTCAACCATCACCCAACAGATGCGCCGCATGGGCGACTCGGTCTCGTGGGAACACGAGTACTTCACCATGGACGACAAGCTGTCCAAGGTGGTGTCCGAGACCTTCGTCAAGCTCTACGAAGAAGGCCTGATCTACCGTGGCAAGCGCTTGGTCAGCTGGGACCCGATCCTGAAGTCCGCCGTCTCCGACCTCGAAGTCGAAAGCGAGGAAGAAGACGGCTCGATGTGGCACATCCGCTATCCGATCGATGGCAGCGATGAGACCCTGGTCGTGGCCACCACCCGTCCCGAGACCATGCTGGGCGACACCGCCGTCATGGTTCATCCCGAAGACGAGCGCTATCAGCATCTGATCGGCAAACTGGTCAAGCTGCCCATCACCGGCCGCCTCGTGCCCGTGATCGCCGACGAACACGTCGACAAAGATTTCGGCACCGGCGTCGTCAAGGTCACCCCGGCCCATGACACGAACGACTACCAGGTCGGCCAGCGTCACAGCCTGCCGATGATCACCATCTTCACGCTCGACGCGCAGGTGGTGTCGCACCTGCCCGAGATCCCCGAGGCCTACCGTGGCCTGGACCGCTTCGTGGCCCGCAAGGCCCTGGTCGCTCAACTCGAAGCCGAAGGCCTGCTGGTCGAGATCAAGAAGCACAAGTTGATGGTACCCCGCTGCGCCCGCACCGGCCAGATCATCGAGCCCATGCTGACCGACCAATGGTTCGTCGCCATGACCAAGCCCGGCGCACAAGGCAAGTCCATCGCCGAGCAAGCGATCGAAGCCGTGGAATCGGGCGACGTGAAGTTCGTGCCCGAAAACTGGGTCAACACCTACAACCAGTGGATGAAGAACATCCAAGACTGGTGCATCTCGCGCCAACTGTGGTGGGGCCATCAGATCCCCGCCTGGTACGGCAGCAACGGTGAAATCTTCGTCGCCCGCAACGAAGACGAAGCACGCACCCGCGCCAAGGCCGCCGGCTACGAGGGCGAGCTGACCCGCGACGAAGACGTGCTCGACACCTGGTACTCGTCCGCGCTGGTGCCCTTCTCCACCCTGGGCTGGCCTGAGCAGACCAAGGAAATGGACCTGTTCCTGCCCTCGTCCGTGCTCGTCACCGGCTACGACATCATCTTCTTCTGGGTGGCCCGGATGATCATGATGACCAAGCACTTCACCGGCAAGGTGCCATTCAAGCACGTCTACATTCACGGCTTGGTTCGCGACGCCCAAGGCCAGAAGATGTCCAAGTCCGAAGGCAACGTGCTCGACCCTGTCGACCTGATCGACGGCATTGAACTGGCGCCGCTGCTGGAGAAGCGCACCACTGGCCTGCGCAAGCCCGAAACAGCTCCCAAGGTTCGCAAAAACACCGAGAAGGAGTTCCCGGACGGCATCCCCGGCTACGGTGCCGACGCGCTGCGCTTCACCTTCGCCGCACTCGCCAGCCTGGGCCGCAGCATCAACTTCGACAGCAAGCGCTGCGAGGGCTACCGCAACTTCTGCAACAAGCTGTGGAATGCCACCAAGTTTGTGCTGATGAACACCGAAGGCCAGGACTGCGGCCTGGATTCGCACGTGCCCGGCCAGTGCGCCGCCAACGGTTACCTTGACTTCAGCCCCGCTGACCGCTGGATCGTGTCCGAGCTGCAACGTGTGGAGGCCGCCGTCGAACAAGGCTTCACCGAGTTCCGCCTGGACAACGTCGCCAACGCCATCTACCAGTTCGTGTGGGACGAGTACTGCGACTGGTACATCGAAATAGCCAAGGCTCAGCTCAATGCGGCCAAGGACAGCGGCAACGAAGCCCAGGCACGCGCCACCCGCCGCACCCTGATCCGTGTACTGGAAACCGTGCTGCGCCTGCTGCACCCCATCACCCCTTTCATCACCGAAGAGCTCTGGCAGGTCGTGGCTCCGGTGGCCGGTCGCAAGGCCGCAGATTCGGACGACACCATCGTGGTGGCGCCCTACCCTCAAGCGGAGCTCAGCAAGATCTGCGGGGAATCGGACGCCTGGATGGCCAAGCTCAAGGCCATCGTCGGCACCACCCGCAACCTGCGCAGCGAGATGAACCTCTCGCCCGCTGAGCGCATGCCGCTACTGGTCACCGGTGATGCCGAGTTCATCGCTCAGGCCGCGCCGGTGCTCAAGGCGCTAGGCAAGCTCAGCGAAGTCAAGTTGCTGGACGAGCTTGCTTTTGCCGAAGCCACTGCCCTGGCACCCGTCGCCGTGCAAGGCGACGCCCGCTTGGCACTGCACGTCGAAATCGACGTGGCCGCCGAAAAGGAGCGCCTGACCAAGGAGATCAAACGCCTGGAAGGCGAGATCGCCAAAGCACAAGCCAAGCTGGGCAACGAGAGCTTTGTGGCCCGCGCCCCCGCCGCCGTGGTCGAACAAGAAAAGCAGCGCCTGGCCGACTTCGGCGCCACGCTGGAGCGTGTGCAACAGCAGTTCAACCGCCTGGGTTGATGCCAACCTTGAGCAGTTTCAAAGGATTCGATCTGTGAGCATCACCAAAGCCATCTTCCCCGTCGCAGGCCTGGGCACCCGTTTTCTGCCGGCCACCAAGGCGCAGCCGAAGGAAATGCTGCCCGTCGTGGACAAGCCGCTGATCCAGTACGCCGTGGAAGAGGCCTATGACGCTGGCATCCGTGAAATGATCTTCGTGACCGGCCGCCACAAGCGCGCCATCGAAGACCATTTCGACACGGCATTCGAGTTGGAGCACGAACTGGCGCAAGCCGGCAAGAACGAACTGCTGGAACTAGTGCATTCCATCAAACCCTCCGACATGGAGTGTGTGTTCGTGCGCCAGCCAAAAAGCTTGGGCCTGGGACACGCCGTACTGTGTGGTGAACGCCTGGTGCGTGGCGAGCCATTCGCTGTGCTGCTGGCTGACGACCTGATGGTGGGCGAGACCAGCGTTCTCAAGCAGATGGTGCAACAGTTTGAAGACCTGCAGGGGTCGATTCTCGCTGTGCAGGAAGTACCTGCGGAGCACACCAAGCGGTATGGCATCGTGGCCGGTCAAATGCAGAGTGATCGCGTCATGGACGTCTCACAGATCGTCGAGAAACCCGCCCCGGAGGTCGCGCCCTCACGTCTCGGTGTCGCTGGTCGTTACATCCTCACCCCGGCCGTGTTCGAACAAATCCGGCAACAACCGCGTGGCGTGGGCAACGAGATTCAATTGACCGATGGCATTGCGGGCCTGCTGCGTAGCGAGAAGGTGTATGCCTACCGCTACGAAGGCAAGCGCTACGACTGCGGCAGCAAGGAGGGCTTCCTGGAAGCCAACGTCGAACTGGCTTTGCAGCACCCACAGGTCGGCGCTTGGTTCAAACAGTACCTGCTGGGGCTTCGCTTGGATTGATCGTCTTGGCTTTGCCTGCAACACAAAAATAAACAGGGGCCGTTCAGGCCCCTGTTTTCATGCGGTATGTGCCGCGCGGAAATCATCCATTCTTTTGAGTAGATACGTTGCCGGCCACCTGAACGCCTGAAGGCAACAAGCCTGCGACCTCCAACTGCATCATGATCATGTTGACCAATGTGGCCACCGAGGGACGCCCCGTGTCCACACTGTAATGCGCCACCTCCTCATAGAGCGGGTGGCGCTGATCGTAAAGCTCACGCAGCTTGGCCAAGGGGTCATCCACCTGCAGCAAAGGCCGCTGAGTGTCGTGTCGCAACCGACGGTACAACTCTTCGGGTGACGAGCGCAGATAGATGACCGTCGTGCGATCGTGCAGGTGCGCACGGTTCGCCTGACGCAAAACAGCACCTCCACCCGTTGCGATGATCCTGGGCTCGTGATCTGATCGCGTCAGCTCGTCAATGACCACTTCCTCCTGATCACGAAAGGCAGACTCACCGTATTGCTCGAAAAAGGACCGGATCGGCATGCCGATCCGGTCCTCCAAGACAGCATCGGAGTCGATGAAACGCGCTCCGATGCGTCGAGCCAGTTGCCGTCCGACGGTGGATTTGCCACCGCCGGGAAGGCCGACAAGTGAGATGTTCACGGTGCGGGAGGTGCGTAAGGATAAATAAGCGTAATCTTTTGCAATTGCTCAATCCCGTTTGGGGTTTTCAACAAAAAGTCAACACTCGCCTCACTGGCTGTGGAGGAACCACCAACAGTACATTTCTTACTGGAAGTCAGGTTACTCAGGTCATAACTGACGACCACGATAGTAGGGGCAAAGTCTCCGTCCAGTGCATCCGAAACCGGTGATCCGAGTTTAATTGAAGCAGCAGAACCGCCACCAGTTGTTGCGACTGCCACCGTCGAGCCCTTAGCGACTGCACGGGCAACCGCTCCGCCATCACTCAAATAGTAGACCACATCCTGCTTGCAGTTACTCAATGTAGTGTTTTGCACCGCAGGGGAGCCGGAGCTTACCTCCGACAACTGATAATTACCTCCCGCGGAGCCAGCCATATTAATCTTCAGAGTATCAGAAACTGATACGTCACTGGCCTCCCCTGTCGCAGTAATGGTTGCCACCCCATTCCCATATGGAGCCTGCACACGGAAATTCACGCTGCAAGTGCCATTTACAGTCAAGCACCCCCCCTCCACCACCCCTGCATCAGTCGTAAAATTCACAGCAAATCCGTCCGGAACGGGGTTGCCATTAATATCACCCACAAAAGCCGACACCTTTGTAGTATCACCCACGAAACGACCATCAAGGTTATACTCTTCAGCCACAATCTGGAATGCTTCGGGGACAGGATCACCACCAGAGATATTCAGGGAGTTCGAAACAGCCCGAACTGCACTACTGGACGCCAAAACTGCTGTCACAACGGCGGTGGTAGGCACGGTCTTTGACGTTACCGAAGTCTGAACGAGTCCGTTTGCATCAGTTTTCGCGGACGTGATATTCAACGTTACCGCTGTCGATGGAGATACAGTGAAATTCACATCCTGACCAGCAACCACCGCGCCGACTTGGTCTACCACTTTGAATGTAAGAGTGGCGGTGTCAGTCCGCCCTGCCGCAGTGGCGCCTTGAATCAACAGAGAATTAGTTGGCGAGATACTCTCGAATGTCATGGCTGCTGGCACTGAAGGCTCCGTTGTGCCTGGCACAGTTCCTCCTCCCCCCACACCACCAGTACCTGACCCAGAACCGCCACCATACGGACTGGTCCCCGCATCACCGCCCCCGCCACCGCAGGCAACCAACAAACTCACTGCCGACAAGGCCGCGATCAATACTTTCAATTTCATTTTGCTTCCTCGCCTGGTAATCCCAGTGACGACCACCCCAAATAATTAGCGCAATGCGCCCTTTTCCGTGATCACCTTCGGTGTCAGGAAAATCAGCAACTCGGAACGCTCCGACGCCTTGGCGCGTGTCTTGAACAAATTGCCCACCACCGGAATGTCTCCCAGCAGCGGCACTTGCGACACGTTCTCGGTTTCGCTCTGCATGTAGATGCCGCCGATCACCACCGTGCCGCCGTTCTCGACCAGCACCTGTGTTTGCACATGCTTGGTGTCGATGGCATAGCCCGCTGTCGTGATTCGGCCAACGCTGTCCTTGTTGACGTCCACATCCAGAATGATGCTGCCTTCCGGCGTGATCTGCGGCGTTACTTCCAGCTTCATGCTGGCTTTACGGAAGGCAATCGACGTCGCACCACTGGAGGTCGCCGTTTGGTATGGCAGTTCGGTGCCTTGCTCAATCAGAGCTTTGACCTGGTCTGCTGTGATGACGCGTGGGCTCGATACGATCTTGCCCTTGCCCTCCGCTTCCAAGGCCGACAACTCCAAGTTCAAGAACCGGTTCGAGTTGGCGCCAAACAACGACAAGGCAACGGACGCCGCATTCACCCCGTTGATGCCACCTGCTGGCATGTTGACGAAGTAGGTGTTGGGCGTGTAGCTGCCATCCGACTCTTCAGCTTGCAACGTCTGCTCGCCCACGCCCTGGTAGGTGCCGGTGATCGCCACGCGATTGTTGCCGCCCACACCAAAGCCTGGCACACCACCACGCACACCGCGCATGTCCAGGGCGCCCAACTTCACACCCAGGTTACGCCCGAAGGTGTCCGTTGCCTCGACGATACGAGCTTCAATCAGCACCTGACGCATCGGGATATCGATCTTCGAGATCATCTGCTGGATTTCTTCCAGCTTGGAAGGGATGTCTGTGACGAAGATCTGATTGGTACGCTGTTCGTGGAAAACGCTGCCGCGAGGAGAGATCGTCTTTGTGTTGGTGCCGCTGCCACCCGTTCCAGAATCCCCGGTCAGGCGCTTGGCAATCTCTTCAGCCTTGGCGTAATTCAGCTGGAAGGACTGCGTGCGCAACGGCTCCAGATCCTGAATCTGCTTTTTGGCTTCCAGATCAAGCTTTTCCTTGGTGTAAATCTCGTCCTTCGGTGCGATCCACAACACGTTACCAGTCTTTCGCACCCCCAGGCCCTTGGCCTGCATGATGATGTCGAGTGCCTGATCCCATGGGACGTCTTTGAGGCGCAGAGTCACTGTACCGGTGACGGTATCGCTGGTCACCACGTTGAAATTGGTGAAGTCGGCGATGACTTGCAGCAAGGCACGAACTTCAATGTTCTGGAAGTTCAGGGACAGCTTTTCACCAGAGTAGCCCGGGCCAGGGGTCAGCTTGTTGGGCTCAGCCTTGCGGGCCCGCACTTCCAAGACAAACTGGTTATCGCTCTGGTAAGCAGAGTGCTCCCAGTCGCCCTTCGGTTTGACCGTCAGCTTGACGCGATCACCCACCTGTTCAGCCGTCATGTTTTGAACTGGTGTGCCAAAGTCCGTCACGTCAAAACGACGACGCAGACGCTCAGGCAACGCTGTCCGCATGAACTCGACGACCAGCGCCTGCCCCTGCTGCTTGATGTCCACGCCAACTTGGTTGTTCGGCAGGTCAATCACGACCCGACCGGCCCCATCCTGGCCACGACGGAAGTCGATGGCCTTGAGGGCCAGGGTGTTGACATTCTTGTTCTCGGCAAAGTGCACCACTTCACCGCTGCCCATGCGCGTCGGGCTGGATGCGTCCGGCGCATTGGTCGCTACGGCGGGTGCAAGGCTCAACAGCAAAGTCTTGCCCTGGAGGCTGGCCGTGTAGGTCGTGGCCTGGCGCAAGTTCAACACCAAGCGCGTACGCTCCCCAGCTTGCGCGACATTCACCGTGCGCAGATTGCCTTGGTTGATCTCGACGACATTGCGCTCCAAATCGCTGCCCACGCCGGGCAGGTCAATGGCAATGCGCGGTGGGGTCTGGACGATGAAACCCGCAGGCAAGGCAGCCAAGGGTTCAGACAACTCGATGCGCACCACGTCGGTCCCAGCCTGCTGGGTGCTGGTGATGGCCTGAATGGCTGCCGCCGCCCAAGTCAACGGTGAGACCAAAGCCAAGGACAGGCCAGCCATCGCAACGCGCCACGGTTTCATATTCATAGTCTCCAGCTTCGTCTTCATCGTCCACCCTCCTGCAACTGCAGGGTGGTTGGACGTTCAATCCACTCGCCTGCGGCGTCCTGCACAATTTCTCGCAACGTGATCTCGGTTTCGGTGATCGAGAGGATCTTCCCGTAGTTCTGTCCGAGGTAGTCGCCGACCTTCACCTGGTACAACAGGTCGTCCACTTTCAACAGCGCGTAAGGCGCCCCTTTGCGGTTCACGCTGCCCACCATGGACATGGCATCCAAGGGGAACGCCTCCAAGGGTTCCTTACGGCGACTCAGTTCCGCAGACACTGCGGAATTAGGCTGCACCGCTTCGTTCTTCAAAGCGCCGGTCAGCTTGTTCGGGCTGAAGGGCTCCTCGGACTCCATGCCGGTGTAAGCCTGAGGATGAAATTTCTGAGGCTCAGTCAAGGGCTGAATACTCGGCTGCACCTGCTGTCGCTGCTGATCCATCCAGGCCTGCAACTCTTCCTGCTCGCCACCACATGCCGTCAGGCTGAGCAAAGCCATCACGGCCAGCAGTTTGTAATGGGGTTGACGCATCACTTGCCCCCTGCTTTCTTCTGCTGCTCGGCCCGAGCCGCATCGATCTCGGCAGAGTCAAGGTAACGATAGGTGCGAGCGGTCGCCTCCATGAACAGCGTACCGGAGCTGTCTTTGCCGGTGGAGCTGCCAATGTTGAGGTTGTGCAAGGTCACGATACGGGACAGATTTGCGATGTCGCCCGTGAACGCGCCGATGTCGTGGTACCGGCCTGTAACGCGGATGGCAATCGGCAACTCTGCGTAGTATTCCTTGACATCCACCTGACCAGGGCGGAACAGGTCAAAGTCGAGGCCGCGCCCCAATCCAGCCTGGTTGATGTCAGACAACAGCGCCGCCATCTCAGCTTTGCCAGGCAATTGCTTCTCCAACTGCTTGACGTACTCACCCACCTGAACAAGTTGCTTGCGCAACTCACCCAGGTTGACAGCCTGAACGACCTTGGACTGATAGTCGCTCTTGAGTTGATTTTCCTTGTCGCGCTCAGCCTGCAACTCTTCTGCTTGTGCCGATAGCAGCAAGTACCAACCCAGGAACACGACAAAGCATGCCGCCGCCACAAAGGCGGTCACCTTGGGCAACAGGGGCCATTGTCCAGGCTCGTTGGGATTGAGACCCCGGAACTGCTCCTGGGCTTTCTCAAACCACTCGTTCAAATCAATATTGATGTTCGGATTTGCCATCTTGCGCACCTCAGGACGGATGAGCCGCAGAAGCGGTCGGTTGCGCAGCGCCGCTCGCAGCGGATGCCGCGGCCGACACGTCAGCAGGTCGCTTCAAGCTGATCCGCACAGAGAAGTCGTAAAGCCGCTTGGCATCGCGAGGATCTTTGGCAGCACGAACGGCCGCCTTGATCTCCTGCAACTCCGGGCGCTCCAACCACTCGGAGTGATTGCTGGTGTTGCGCAAGAACTCAGAGACGCGCTCGTTGGACTGCGCTGTGCCCGCGACCATCACCGATTGCCCATCCTGCTTGACGGAGGTCAGGTAGATGCCCTCAGGCGTCTGCTTGACCAGTTCATTGAGCAGGTAAACCGGCATGTTCCGATCTGTCTGCAAGTCTTCTACCGCGCGCTGGCGCGCCTTGAGCGCCTCGATCTCCGCTTTCAGCGAAGAAACATCCTTGATCTCTGCATCGAGCTTGCGGTTGGCCTCGGCCAGAAAATCGTTGCGCGCCTGTTGGCCGCTGATCATCTGCTGCTGGAAGGCATACCACAAGCCCACCACCACTGCGCCTGCCGCGACGGAAATACCCAAGCCCGCAAAAAACGCCTGCTTGCGCAGTTGCCGCTTCTCTTCACGGTGAGGCAAAAGGTTGATCAAGATCATGCAAGAAACCTCCGCATGGCCAAGCCACAAGCGGTGAGGTAAGAAGGCGCCTCACGACGGAGCTTGCTTTCGCGCACAGCCGACCCGAGCTTCATGCCTTCAAACGGATTGACAACCATGGAGGCGAAGCCCGTGAGCTCGGTCACCCGGTCTTTGAGCCCCGGCAAACCTGCCGTCCCCCCCGCCAACATGACATAGTGCACCTTGTGATGCGGCGTGCTGGTAAAGAAGTACTGCAAGGCTCGTCCGATTTCCTGGGAGAGGCTGTCAACGAAGGGCCCCAGAATGCTGGACTGGTAATCCTCAGGCAGGTCGCCGGACAACTTCTTGGCCTCCGCCTCCTCGAAGGAGAAACCGTATTGGCGGGAAATGAGTTGCGTGAGTTGAGAGCCGCCAAACGCCTGATCTCGGTCGTACAGCAATTCGTCGTCCCGCAACACCTTCAAACTGGTGTTTTCCGCGCCAATTTCAAACAAGGCGATCAGGGCGTCTTTGCCTTCCCCCGGTAGCGCGCTGACGATGCGCTGCATGGCCAGACGCGATGCATAGGACTCGATGTCCAGCACGGCTGGTTTCAGCCCGGCGGCCTCCGCCAAGGCCTGTCTATCTTGGACACGGTCTTTGCGCGAAGCTGCGATCAGCACCTCAACATCGCCTGCCGAAGTCGGACTGGGCCCCACGACACAGAAGTCCAGGCTGACCTCGTCCAGTGAGAAGGGGATGTACTGGTTGGCCTCGGCCTCTACCTGCATCTCCATCTCTTCTTCACGGAGTCCGGCGGGCAGCATGATCCGTTTGGTGATCACTGCCGACTGAGGCATGGCCATCGCCACCAACTTGGTGCGGGTGCCGCTTTTCGCCACAACCTTGCGGACAGCATCGGCCACCTCGTCGAACTTTTCGATCTGGCCGTCAGCAATCCAGCCTTTTTCAAAAGACTCTGAAGCAAACCGATCCAGAATGAATTCGCCAGACCCAGCCTGGCTCAACTCGACCAGCTTCACGCCCGATGAGCTGATGTCCAGCCCAATCATTGCCTGATGCTTTCGGCCTAGGAGCGTATCAAGAAAGCTCACACCGTCCCCCATGCGCCCATCAAAGACGCTGGAAAGTTAATAAACCACTTTCAATGCTAGCAGCAAAGGATTTCAAACAGAGAGCTTAGTTGCCCTGAGTAATCCCCAATTCGTTGCGCCATGCACACGCCTTACAAGCAGTTTCAATCAGCCCGTGACTTGACGCAAGCATCGTGTCAGTTGTGGATGATCGGGCACAAGGGTGGTGCTTCATATAATCCCACCTGCATCCATGCATGAACCCATGAGCCAGCCCGAGCTTTCGCCCAACACCTCAGCCCCCCAAGACAAACCCGCAATCGCACCCAAGGCCTGGTGGCGTCGCTGGGTGCTCACCCCCATTCTGACGGTGATTGGCCTGAGCGCAGCCGGCGCCATGAGCGTCTTGCTCCTGGTCGGTATCGGCCTGTGCGTGGCCTACCCCAACTTGCCGGAAGTGCATGGACTGGCGGTCTACCAGCCCAAGATGCCACTGCGGGTCTACGCCAGCAACGGCACCCTGATTGGTGAGTTCGGGGAAGAAAAACGACACTTCCTCCCGATTTCGGAGATCCCGAAGGTCATGCGCGATGCCGTGCTGGCGATTGAGGATGCACGCTTTTACCAACACGGTGGCGTGGACTATCTCGGCGTCTTGCGCGCTGGTTTGGCCAATTTCGGTGAATCTCGCAGCCAGGGCGCATCCACCATCACGATGCAGGTCGCCCGGAATTTTTATCTCCCCTCAGAGAAAACCTTCACTCGCAAGATTTACGAGATCTTGCTGGCGATGAAGATTGAAAGCAAGTTGAGCAAGGATCAGATCCTGGAGCTCTACATGAATCAGATCTTCCTGGGGCAACGCGCTTATGGTTTTGCGGCCGCCAGCGATATTTACTTCGGCAAACCCATCAAAGATCTCACCGTGGCCGAGGCCGCAATGCTGGCCGGACTACCGAAAGCCCCCTCGGCCTACAACCCGATTCGCAACCCTCGCCGAGCGACGATCCGACAGCAGTACATCATTGATCGGATGTACGAGAACCGCTTCATCACCGCCGAGCAGCGCGATGAGGCGAAAGCGCAAGCTTTGCGCTACCGAACCAAGCCCCCCATCCCGCCTTATGCCGAGTATGTTGCAGAGGCTGCTCGCTCGCTGATGCATGAACAGTACGGCGCCGAGGCTTACACACGCGGACTGAACGTCTACACCTCCATGGACCTGGAGGAGCAAGCGATCGCGGCGAAAGCCCTGCGCAAGGGTTTGCTCGATTTCGATCGACGCCAGCCATGGCGCGGGCCCGAGGCTTATGTCGAGTTGCCCACCGATCCGAAGCAGGTGGACATCATGATTGCCGAGGCTCTGGAAGAACATCCCGACAGTGACACCATCCGTGCAGCGTTGGTCACCGATGCCAGCCCACAACGTGTGCGCGCCACACTGCAGTCGGGAGAACAGGTGGAAATCGGCGCCGACGGACTCAAGAGTGTCGGAAAGGCCCTGACTGAGCAAGCAAGCCCCAAGCACCAGATTCGTCGTGGCGCCGTGATTCGGTTGGAGCAAGGCAGTGATGGCAAATGGGCCATCCGACAATTACCAGAGGTTGAAGGTGCCTTTGTCTCCATGGACCCTCGCACCGGCCTGATCCGCGCCATGGTCGGTGGGTTTGATTTTGAACGCAATAAGTTCAACCACGTGACCCAAGCCTGGCGCCAGCCTGGCTCGAGCTTCAAGCCATTCATATACTCCGCGGCACTCGAAAAGGGCTTCACCCCCGCCACCGTTGTCAATGATGCGCCGCTGTTTTATGACGCAGGCAGCACAGGCAGTCGCGCCTGGGAGCCCAAAAACTACGATGGGAAATTCGAAGGCCCCATGAGCCTGCGACGCGCCTTGGCCAAATCCAAGAACATGGTATCCATCCGAGTGCTTGAATCGGTGGGCACCCACTATGCACAGAATTGGCTGACCAACTTCGGGTTTGACGCCGACAAGCACCTCCCCTACCTGCCAATGGCCCTCGGCGCAGGCTCGGTGACCCCCATGCAGATGGCGGATGCGTACGCCGTATTCGCCAACGGCGGCTATCGCGTCAACCCCACACTGGTACTGAAGGTGACCGACGGCCGGGGGCACACCTTGGCACAGTACCGCCCCAACGTGCTGGACGAAAGCATGCGTGGCATTGATGCCCGCAATGCATTCGTGATGAACAGCCTGCTCCAAGAGGTGACACGTTCAGGCACCGCCGCACGCGCCCAAAGCACCCTCAAGCGCCCCGACCTTTATGGCAAGACAGGCACGACCAACGACTCCATGGACGCCTGGTTTGCCGGATACCACCCCCACCTGGTAGCGGTGGTGTGGATAGGCTACGACCAGCCACGGAAACTGGGTGACAGAGAGACAGGCGGCGGGCTGTCATTGCCGGTCTGGATTGACTACATGGCATTCGCGCTGCGCCATACGCCCGTGGTGGAGTACACGCCGCCCGAGGGCTTGGTCAACATCGGCGGCGAATGGTTCTACGAAGAGTACACCCGCAGCAGCGGGGTGCGCGACGTGGGCCTTCAGAGCCCAGACGCTGAAGAGGGCGCGCCTTCCGCCCCGTCGGCATCCGAAAAAAGCGACATTCTGGACATGTTTGGCAAGCCGGCGAGTGAGTGAGGCCCACACCCGGGCCAAGTTCTCGCCAGCCGCATCCTGTCAGAAGGTCAGGCCGGGCTTGCTTTGCTCGCTGGCACAGGCCGACAGCAGCGCAAAAAATTCATCACCGCTGCGGGTGTCACGCCAGAGACCTTCGCCATCCAGCCGGAAATGAAACCCACCACGGCGCGCCGCCAACCACAGTTCATGCAACGGCGGTTGCGCATTGACGATCAACTGGGACCGATTGGGCAAGGTCATCGTCAACATGCCGCCGGTGCGTGCCGTGTCGATGTCAACCACATCCTCCTCCAGCCACCGATCCACCGTCGACTCGATGCGCGACAGGGCCGACCGGATGGCTGCGTCGTACTGCGCGTCGCTCAGTCCGTAAGGGGAATCGGGATGGGACATGTCGGCTTCCTTAGAATGCGGGAATGAAAAGCAAGACACAAATTCTACGAGGCGCACTGGCCATCGCCAGTCTTTCGCTCATGACCCTGCTGACAACAGGCTGCGGCATGAAGGGGGGCTTGTACCTTCCCGCCCCCGCTGCGAGCGTCGCTCAACCCTCTACCCCCCCATCCAAATGACACTCCCCGGCGCCCCGTTTCTGGCCTATCGCGGCCAAGACCTGTTCATGGACGACCTCTCGCTGAACGACTTGGCACGCGAGCATGGCACCCCGCTGTATGTGTATTCGCGCCGCGCCATGCTGGCGGCACTGGCCCCCTACCAGAAGGCACTGCAGGGCCGCCCTCACCTGGTGTGCTTCGCCGTGAAGTCCAACTCCAACCTGGCGGTGCTGCAGACCTTTGCCCGGGCAGGCTGCGGATTTGACATCGTATCCGGCGGTGAGTTGGAGCGTGTCCTCGCAGCAGGAGGCGATGCGGGCAAAGTGGTGTTCTCCGGGGTAGGCAAATCGCGCCGTGAGATGAAGCAGGGACTGGAGGCTGGCGTGCGCTGCTTCAACGTGGAAAGCACGGCCGAGCTGGAAGTGCTGTCGGAGGTGGCGACACAGATTGGCCGCACGGCGCGGGTGAGCCTGCGCGTGAACCCGGATGTGGACGCAGGCACGCACCCCTACATCTCGACCGGCCTGAAGGGCAACAAGTTCGGCGTCGCACACGAGGTGGCCGTGGCCACTTACCAGCGCGCCGCCCAACTGCCAGGTATCGAGGTGGTGGGCATTGACTGCCATATTGGCTCGCAGATCACGGAGATTGCGCCCTACCTGGATGCGCTGGACCGTGTGCTGGACCTCGTGGAGGCCATCGAGGCGACCGGAGTCACCTTGCACCACCTCGATCTGGGTGGTGGGCTGGGCATCACCTACACCGACGAAACACCGCCTGCGGCTGACGTGCTGATTGCCCAGTTGCTAGCCAAAATCGATGCCCGCGGGCATGGCCATCGCGAGATCGTGTTCGAGCCCGGCCGTTCGCTGGTGGGCAATGCGGGCGTGCTGCTGACAGAAGTGATGTTCCTCAAACCGGGTGAGCAGAAGAATTTCTGCGTGGTGGACGCCGCCATGAACGACCTGATGCGGCCTGCGCTGTATGAGGCCTTCATGGGCATTGTGAACACCCGTCGCCGTGAGGGCGCCACGGAGGTGTGGGATGTGGTGGGGCCGGTGTGCGAGTCAGGCGACTGGCTGGGACGAGATCGGCAACTGTCCGTGCAACCAGGGGACGTGCTGGCGGTGTTGTCGGCCGGAGCCTACGGGATGACGATGGCCAGCAACTACAACACCCGAGGTCGCGCAGCCGAGGTGATGGTGGATGGCTCACAAGCCTGGGTGATTCGGGAACGTGAAGTGCCTGCCGACCTGTTCAAGCACGAGCATTTGCTGCCCAACTGATGCCAACCCCAGGTATACCCTGGGATGGAGTTTTCAATATACGTAAACATGTTGCCATATTGAGACGAATCCGGTGCATCTCAGGGTGAGCCCTGAGAGCGCCACATCACCCCGTTTGCTCCAATGCTGATACCCCTTGAACAGGGGCCATGCAAGTGGCGACGTATTCGCCCACTGCTCGGATTTACGTCAATACATTGGAGTGATTCATGAAGAAGACCCTCGTGGCCCTGGCCGCAGTGAGCGCCGCCGCTGGCGCATTTGCCCAATCCAACGTCACCATCTACGGCACCTTGGATGCCAGCGTGGCGTATGTGAAGAACCCCACAGACAACACTGGCAAGTCGGCCACCTATCTGAACGACAGTGCCATCTCGACCTCGCGCTGGGGCATGCGGGGCACCGAAGATCTTGGCGGTGGTTTGAAGGCCAACTTCAACCTGGAAAGCGACGTGAACATGGGGACTGGGGCCAACAACCCTGCCGGCATGTTCCGACGCTCTGCGTATGTCTCCCTGGCCAGCGATCAATATGGCGAACTGCGCCTGGGTCGCGCCACGTCGGTGGCGGTGGCTCACTTGGTGTCGGGTGGCATCGTCCTTCCGAGCAATGCCATGCACGGCACGATGCTGATCGGTGCAGGTTTGGCCGGTGACTTCTTTGTACCCAATGCCATCACCTACGTCTCACCATCGCTGTCTGGCCTGCGTGCTTCGCTGTTGTACGCGCCTGGCGAGCAGGCTGGCGACAGCAGCAATGGCAGTGCTGTCCACGCCGCAGTGAAGTACCAAGGCAGCAACTTCACTGTCGGTGGCGCGTATGTCAACGTGGACGACCTCACCGGTGTCACGACACCTGCCTTTGGCCGCAAGTGGTACACCATTGATGGCACCGTGACGCTGGGCAAGGTCAAACTGGGTGCATCCTACTACGACGTCGACCACAACACGGGAGCCACCTCCGTCGACAACCAAGGGTACATCCTCAACGGCAGCTACCAGCTTGACCCCAAGGTCACGTTGTTCGCTGGCCTCATCAAGAGCCTGCAGGATTCCTCGGCCGTTTCTTTGCAAGCTCGCTATGCCCTGTCCAAGCGCACGACGGTGTACGCCGTTTTCAACCGCGCCGACAACGGCAAAGAGGGTGTGAACTTCATCCCGATGTACATCGATGCCGCCAAGGGCGTTCCCGATGCCAAGCAAACGGGTGTGGCAGTTGGCGTGATGCACTCGTTCTGAACGGGTGAATTGAACGGCTTGTCACACGACGCCGGCTGCGACGCCATGTGAGTCGCAGCCCAGCAATGCAGGACCGGGCAGGCAACGCGTGTCCGGTTTTGCCCTGCAGAAATTAGAGTGAAACCCTGAATCGCACACCAGGTAACGCCTGAATTTCGTTGCATCTACACGACAAATATGGCGTCAACCTAGGCTGTGCCCCTAGTTGCCAAGGTTGGTCAGGCGGTTTCAATCGAGATACCCCCCCTTTATGAGGGGTGACAGCGCCCAAGGTTACCCACCGAGCGCGCCGCCTCAACCCAAGATTGGAACCCTGACCATGAAAAAGACCCTCGTCGCCCTCGCGGCACTGAGCGCCACCACTGGCGCGTTTGCGCAGTCGTCTGTCACGTTGTACGGCATCCTGGATGCCAGCGTGGGTTATGTGAACAAAGCCAATGCCGCCGGTAAGTCTGCCACTTACATGAACGACAGCGCTCTGCAGTCGTCCTACTGGGGCCTGCGCGGCTCCGAAGACATTGGCGGCGGACTGAAGGTGAACTTCAACTTGCAGTCCGATGTCCGCACCGACACCGGCGCTGGCAATGCTGACTTCTTCCGTCGTGAAGCCAACGTTTCGCTGGTCAGCGCGAGCTACGGTGAGTTGCGCCTGGGCCGCACGATGTCGCCAGCCATTGCCAACGCCCAAGGTGGTGTGGTGACGCCAGGCAACAGCATTGGTGTTTCGGCAGCGGCAGCTACCGGCACCGCGGCAGACTTCTTCACCAAGAACGCCATCACCTACTACTCGCCCGTGATGTCGGGCGTTCGCGCCACCCTGCAGTACAGCCCTGGCGAAGTCGCAGGCGACTCCGGCGCTGGCCGCAAAATGGCTGCGTCACTGGTCTACACCACCGCAGGCTTGCGACTGGCTGCTGCCGCTCAGCAGGTCGAGGGACTGGACGGAGAAACCTCGCGGACTTGGTACAACGTGAACGGCCAGTACACCTGGGGCGCCTTCAAACTGGGTGCAGGCTGGTACAAGGTGGACCAAGGGGACACAGTAACTACCACGGCCATCAACGCAGATGTGGGTCGCGCACAGGCATCAAACGGCACAACTGCCATCCCGGTTCCCTCAAGCCACGGCTACAACCTGAGCGTGGGTTACCAAGTGAACCCGCAAGCGATCGTTTCTGCCACCTATGTGCACAACAACCAGGATTCATCGCTGCTGAACCTGCAGGCTCGATATGCCCTGTCCAAGCGCACGACCACGTACGCGATGATCGCCATGGCCGACAACGGGACAAAGGGCGTGAACTTCACGCCTTACATGTTTGCAGTCGGCGGCGTGGCCGATAAGAAGCAGTCGGCGCTTGTTCTGGGTGTGATCCACGCGTTCTGATCCAGTCATCATCAGAGCAGATCTTCCTAAAGCGCCTTCGGGCGCTTTTTTGCCGCCATGACATCTGGCTTCGGGAATAAAAAAACCGCCCGAAGGCGGTTTTTCGATCTGATTAGCAAAACAAATCAAAACTGATGCCGAACACCAACTGCGATGACGCGCGTCGTGGCATCGATGTTAGCACCACCACCCGAGAAGAACGGGGTTTCAATCGAACCCAAACCTGTCAGCAAAGGCAGAGGACCACCAACGATGGGAACGCCTGCCGCTGTAGTCTGGGCGAGATCACCGCGATCGTCCTTAACATAGCCGGCACGGACGTACAACTTCGTCCGCTTAGAAAAGTTGTAGTCGCCAGTCAGCATCACCGCAGTGTCTTTACCCTTGGTGAAATTCGTAAACTTAGACTGGGAGACCTGAGCGCCCACCGAAAAATTATCGATTGGATGCTTCACGCCCAGGGCGATTGTATCCAGCTTAACATCGCTGCCATCGTCCATCGAGAACTTGCCTGCGTGCCAAATTCCGGACACTTGTGTACCCAAACCCGGCACAGTGTACTTGGCAGCCAGCGAGTATGCAGAGTACTTGTCAAGATTGAAGAGTGGCACACCCGTCGCCGTTTGCAACACTGCATCACCAAACTTGTTATGGTGATAACTACCGTTTACCAGCAATTCAGGCATCACGAGGTAGTTTACAAACAAGCCCAGCGTCCGACCACGACCTTGGGCATTTGTCGCTTCCGTACCCGCTGATGCACCACCAACAATCTGACCACTGGTCGGGGTGTAGGTGCCAGTGGAAGCACGAGCAGAAGAGATCTTCTGGTCCACGCCAGCCTGAGGCGAATAGGACACAGATGCAGTCAAACCGCCACTCTTGAGCCAATAGCTAACTTGGTTGTCCTGGCGAACTTGCAGGGTGTTTGCGATCAAACCAGAACCCTGAATGTCCGCACCGCCCAAGGCCTCAACAGTCGCGGAAGCAAAACTGTAAAACATCGGAGCGTACTGGCGACCCAGACGCACCTCACCAAAGGGTGTCGTCAACCCCAGATAGGCTTGACGCCCCCACATACGTCCGTCTTGACCGCTTTGTGCGCCAGTATCCAACTGCATTTGGCCTTCAAGTACAAAGCTGCCCTTGTAGCCACCACCAAGATCCTCTGTTCCCTTTACGCCAAGAGAATTAACAGAAGACACACTTGAGGTAACCCGGGTCGTATTGGATTTGTTCACAAAACTCGGCGCGTACGCAGGATTCATGAACAAATTTCCAGGTGCGCTAACTACATTACCTTGACCTTTGCGAACGTTATCGACAGCAACATCGAGGTTGCCGTACAGGGTCAGGGTCGATTGAGCGAAAGCGGTGCTGGCACCGAAGGTGGCCAGAGCGAGCGCAGCTGCGATGTTCAGCGCGGTTTTTTGCATCTTGAATCTCCTAATGAAACCCAGGGAGGGTGTCGTGAATTGTTGCTGGCACGCCCCCGTAGGGGCTCACGGGTTTACACCAGTGTGTGGTCAGCGCACTACACCCAGTGAAGATAGTTCGGCCGGTTGGTAACACTCATCGGGGCGTAGAAACGACAAAAGGGGCCGAAGCCCCTTTTGCATTTACATCCAACAGGTGGATCAGAACTTGTGGCTGACGCCCAGAGCGAAGCCGCTGGCGCGCTCGCCGTCAGTCAAAGTCGGTGCGCTGGAGCCCACCTTGATGTTGGCGTTGTCACCGTTGGACACGGTGGTTGCCAGAGCGTAGACCGAGGTGCGCTTGGACAGGCTGTAGATACCCTTCAAGGCCACAATGGTGGAATCGGCATCAGTGCGTTCGTCACCATAGTCGCGAGCACGCGACACGGAGGCCTGCAGTGCAAAAGCGTTGCCCAACGGCACGTCAAAACGAGCACCGAACAGTTCACGAGCGCCTTCCAGCGTTGCGGAAGCATTGCGGTTGTAGTAACCAGTCACCTTGGCAACAGAGAAGTCATACGACAGGTACGCCAGAGCCGACTTGTCCTTGCCACCAACATTGTTGGTCTTGGCTTCCAGGTAAGCAGCGCCAGCGCCAAAACCGCCTGCTGCGTACTGTGCATTCAGGCCGTACAGGCGGCCAGTCTTGTTGCCAGCAATTTCACTGCCATTGAACTGAGCGCTGTACTGAACTTGAGCGGTCAGACCATTCACCAGCTTAGGCAGGAAATAAGTGATGCTGTTGTCCACACGACGGTACTTGTCGCCAGCCAGGGTCTTGGCGATCTTGAAGTCGTCATAGTCCTGAGCACCCAGGATGCCGGTGTTGCCAGCCAGTGCACCGATCGAAGAGTCGGTGCGACCCAGACGCAGTTCACCGAAGCCACCGCTCAAACCAACCCAAGCCTGACGGCCGAAGAAACGCGTGGAGTCAGCGGCGCCGGTGTCGGTCTTCAGGGAAGCTTCCAGATTGAACAGAGCCTTCAGGCCACCGCCGAGGTCTTCCGTGCCCTTCAGGCCAAAACGCGAGGAGGCCAGGTTGTCGGAGCTCACGCGGGTCACGCTGTCGTCAGCCTTGATGCTCTCGACAGAAGCGTCGACCACGCCGTACAGGGTCAGCGAAGATTGAGCTGAAGCCGCCGAGGCAGCCGAGATGATGGCCAGAGCAAACAGTTTCTTGTTCATGGTTTCTCCGTTAAGGTGAAAAAAGGGGCCACCAACATGCGTTGGCGGTGATGAGGGATTATTTGCCGAGATTGACGCGCTTGCATCGTCAGCGACATTGCGCATGTAGTCAAATGGCAACACAGCTCCTGAGTGTACTCAGCAAAAAGGGGCCGAAGCCCCTTTTGCATTGCTTGTACGTCTGAGGTGAATCAGAACTTGTGGCTCAGACCGATGGCAAAGCCGCGAGCGGTCTCACCGTTGGCAACAGCTGCGCCAACGTCACGGTTCAGGTTGTCGTCGTTCTTGACGTTGGTGAACAGTGCATACACAGAGGTACGCTTGGACAGGGTGTAGATACCCTTCAGAGCGACGATGGTGGCGTCTTCGTTGGCTTTAGCGCCAAACTTGCCGTCCTTAACTTGCGACACCGAAGCCTGCAGCTTGACGTCCTTGCCAACCGGCACATCCAGACGACCGCCCACAACTTGCACCTTTTCAGCTTGGCCGTCGCGCTTGTCTTGCTCAAAGTAACCCGTCAGCTTGGCCACACCGAAGTCGTAACCCAGGTAAGCCAGCACGCCCGTGTCATCCACGGTGGCGGTGCGCTTGGCTTGGATGTAGCCCAGGCCAGCGCTGAAGCCACTGGCTGCGTACTGAACGTTCAGGCCATAGTGGCTGCCAATTTTGTCAGCGTTTTCTTGGGTGGCAGCAACGGGCGCGCCCTTGGTACCGTATGCGGTGCTGTATTGCACCTGAGCGGACAGACCGTCCACAAACTTGGGCAGGATGTAGGTGATGGCGTTGTCGGTACGGCGATATTCATCACCTGCAAAGGTCTTGGCGATTTTCAGATCGTCGTAGGCTTGAGCGCCCAGGATGCTGCTGTTACCAGCCAACACACCAATCGAGGTGTCCTGACGACCGAAGCGCAGTTCACCGAAACCACCCGACACGCCCACCCAGGCAGCGCGGTCAAAGAAGCGATCTTTCGTTGCGCCAGTGTCCACAGCCAGAGCTGCTTCCAGCACGAAGTTAGCCTTCAAGCCACCACCCAGGTCTTCGGTGCCCTTGAAGCCCAGGCGCGAAGAAGCCAGGTTGTCGGAAGACACACGGGTCACGGTGTCGGTGCCCTTGACGCTTTCAACCGACGCGTCGACCACGCCGTAGAGGGTGACAGAAGATTGAGCGAAAACAGCCGAGGAAGCGGCGATGGCGGCCAGAGCCAGCAGAGTCTTTTTCATGGAATTCTCCAAAGTTGAACTACACGCTTCAGCGATGTCGTGAGACGGTGGACGGGTGACTGGCACCTCGGTGGTTGGACCTGAGAGCCAGGCCGAAGTCCGCTGAAACTCGGGGTATTCCAGCAAAGTTCTGTGACACTACTGATGACAGCGTTGTCACATGGACATGGCCCCCGCGATTGTGTTGCATGGGCGCAACTCACCTGCGCCGCGGATAATCCGGGCATGAGCATCCAGACCGACGACTTCGACGCCCCTCGCCGGGCACGCTCCACCTCCGCCAATCCCTTCGTGACCGAGGCGGCCGATCGCGTGGTGGGCGCGGCGGTGACGTCGCCGCTGGAGGATGTGATGGAGCGGGCCTTGCGGCCCAAGGACCTGGACGAGTACGTGGGCCAGGCCAAGGCCCGCGAGCAGCTGGAGATTTTCATTGGCGCGGCGCGCAAGCGTGGCGAGGCGCTGGACCATGTGCTGCTGTTCGGCCCCCCCGGCCTGGGCAAGACGACGCTGAGCCACATCATCGCCACGGAACTGGGAGTGAACCTGCGCCAGACCTCCGGGCCGGTGCTGGAGAAGCCCAAGGACCTGGCGGCCATCCTGACGAATCTGGAGCGCAATGACGTCTTGTTCATTGACGAGATTCACCGCCTGAGCCCGGTGGTGGAGGAGATCCTCTACCCCGCGCTGGAGGACTACCAAATCGACATCATGATTGGCGAAGGGCCAGCCGCCCGCTCGATCAAGCTGGATTTGCAGCCGTTCACGTTGGTAGGGGCCACAACACGCGCGGGCATGTTGACCAACCCGCTGCGCGACCGCTTTGGCATCGTCGCCCGGCTGGAGTTTTACTCGGCGCTGGAGTTGCAGCGCATCGTGACGCGGTCAGCGGGTCTGCTGGGCGCACCGATTGACGCGGAAGGGGCGATGGAGGTGGCGCGGCGCTCACGCGGTACGCCCCGGATTGCCAACCGCCTGCTGCGCCGGGTGCGGGACTATGCCGAGGTGAAGGGCGATGGCCGCATCACGCGCGAGATGGCCGACAAGGCACTGGCGATGCTGGATGTGGACCCCGCAGGCTTTGACGTGATGGACCGCAAGCTGCTGGAAGCCATCATTCACCGCTTTGACGGCGGCCCGGTGGGGCTGGACAACGTGGCTGCCGCCATTGGCGAAGAGCGCGACACCATCGAAGATGTCATTGAGCCCTATCTGATTCAGCAGGGCTACCTGCAGCGCACACCGCGCGGGCGCATTGCCACGGCCGCAGCGTTCCGGCATCTGGGCCTGCTGGCACCTCAGGGAGACAGCCTGCTGGACTGATCAGCGTGCGAATTGGCGCCGGCTCAGCGACGGCGCAGGAGGTGGACGTATTCCTCGTGGCCATCACCCTGCAGGGCTTGCTGGTCAATCAGGTCGTTGCCGGTCTGACGGGCAAAGGCCTGAAAGTCGCGCACGGAGCCGGGGTCGGTGGCCAGGACTTTGAGGATCTCGCCGCTGTGCATGTCCGACAGGGCTTTTTTGGCCTTGAGGATGGGCAAGGGGCAGATCAGGCCGCGGGCGTCGAGTTCTTTGTGGATGTCCATGGCGATGCGGGCTGGTAGGCCGGGCTGGAGGGCTCGGACGGGGTGAGTCAGGCCGGGAAGACCCCGGTGGAGAGGTAGCGATCACCCCGGTCACAGACGATGAACACGATGGTGGCGTTGCTCAGATTCTGCGCCAATTGCAGGGCGGCCCAGCAGGCACCGGCGGCCGAGATGCCGCAGAAGAGCCCCTCTTCGGCCGCCAGACGGCGCGCCATGTCCTCGGCATCGGCCTGGCTGACGTAGATGAGCTCGTCCACGCGGCTGGGATCGTAGATCTTGGGCAGGTAGGCCTCGGGCCATTTGCGGATGCCGGGGATGCGCGAACCTTCTTGCGGCTGGGCACCCACGATGCGCACGGCCGGGTTCTGCTCTTTCAGGTACTTGGAGACGCCGGTGATGGTGCCGGTGGTGCCCATGGCGCTGACGAAGTGGGTGATCTGCCCCTTGGTGTCCAGCCAAATTTCAGGCCCGGTGGTCTCAAAGTGCACCGCCGGGTTGTCGGGGTTGGCGAACTGGTCGAGCACGACGCCTTTGCCCTCGCGCACCATCTGGTCGGCCAGATCGCGGGCGTACTCCATGCCGCCGCTCTTGGGCGTGAGGATGAGCTCGGCGCCAAACGCCTTCATGGTCTGGGCGCGTTCGATGCTGAGGTCTTCCGGCATGATCAGGACCATGCGGTAACCGCGGATGGCGGCGGCCATGGCCAATGCGATGCCAGTGTTGCCCGAGGTGGCCTCGATGAGGGTGTCGCCGGGCTTGATCTCACCACGCTCTTCGGCGCGACGGATCATGTTGATGGCGGGGCGGTCTTTGACAGAGCCGGCCGGGTTGTTGCCTTCAAGCTTGGCCAGGATGACGTTGCCACGGGCGGCGTTGTCAGCCCCGGGGATGCGTTGCAGGCGCACGAGAGGGGTTTTGCCAATGGCGTCTTCAAGCGTGGGATAGGTCATCGCGGCCAACCGTCCTCTGCAAACAAAAAGAGCCCCTGGATCGGAGCTCTTGATGGCATTGAGTGGTGCCCCGGGCCGGACTCGAACCGGCACCCCTTGCGGGACCGGATTTTGAATCCGGCGCGTCTACCAATTTCACCACCAGGGCATCTGTGTGAAGAACGAGAGGATAGCACAAGCCAAGGCGCCCTGACGAGGCGTAACGAGACTCGCGGCGTTCTATGATGCGTTTTTGCAATTTGACCGACGCGACGCATGCCTCCCTTGCCCCCCATCACCCAGGCCCTGCTTCTGATCAACGTGGCTTTGTTCTGCCTGGACTTGGCTTTTGGTCATCTGTTGTCTCAGTACATGGCCTTGTGGCCTTTGCAAAGCGGCTACTTCATGCCCTGGCAGGTGGTGACCTACGCCTTCATGCATGGCTCGCTGGGTCACATCTTTTTCAACATGATGGGCTTGTGGATGTTCGGCAGCGAGTTGGAACGCATCTGGGGGCCTCGGCGGTACATGCAGTTCCTGCTGGCCAGTGTGCTGACGGCTGCCGCATGCCAGTTGTTCATCTCGATGCTAGGGGGATGGGGCAACCCAACCGTCGGAGCGTCGGGCGGCCTGTTTGGCTTGCTGCTCGCGTACGGGATGATGTTTCCTAACCGCACGATCATGCCCTTGTTCCCTCCCATCCCGATGAAGGCCAAGGTGTTCGTGGCGGTGTATGGCGGACTGGAGTTGTTCTTGGGCGTCACTGGCACCACCTCTGGCGTGGCGCACTTCGCGCACCTGGGTGGCATGCTGGGAGGCTGGCTGATGCTGCGCTACTGGCGCGGCCAACCTCCGTTCAAGTCAGGTCGCGGCCCGCGTCGTTTCTGATTCTTGACCACAGGCCGTGACCCAGCACATCGCACCCGTCATGTGCCGGGCGGCGACGAGACCTCGGTGCGTCGCACCTCAACTGGCATGACCGCGCGATAGGCATGCCAAGAGGCGTGCCCCAACACCGGTCCAACCACCAGCAACCCCAGGAAACCAGGCAGCAAGGCCAACAAGATCAGGCCAGAGATCAAGGCGGCCCACAACAGCATCACGCCAGTTTGCGTGCTGACCAGGCGCAGGCTCGCCAGACCAGCGGAGATGGCATCGACACCTCGGTCCAGGATCATCGGCATGCTGATCACGCTGATGGCGTAGATCAGCGCCGCAAAGATGCCGCCCACCAGCGTGTACGTCACGAAAAAGGTCAGGTACTCCTCGGTCAGGAACGATGAGAGGGGGCCGGTGAAGTCTGGCATACCGGTGAAGCTGATCGCGAAGACGATCATGGCGGCACGCCCCCACAGCATCTCCAGAACGAGCAAGATGGCCGCGAAGATGGCCAACTGTGCGCTGCTGATGCGCCACGCTGTGAGAGAGCGCCAGAAGTCGGGCGGCTCGCCACGCTCCAGCCCACGACTGACCTGGTACAAGCCCAGACACAGGAAGGGCCCCATCAGCAAAAATCCCGCCGACAGGGCCAGGGTGTACTGCGGCGCGAATTCGAAAACCGCGAGGAGCGCCCAGCCCATCAGCACAAAACAGGCGCCATAAAAGAGGCCGATGGCAGGCGCGTGCAGGAAGTCGGACCAGCCTCGCTGCAGCCAGCGCCAGGGATCTGACCACGACAAAGTGGCCTGAGGCATGTCCAAGACACTGGGCGCGCGAGAGCCTTCCGCTGTGACGAGGTCGCTGTCGGACCGCGCCGCGGGTGAACGGTCGACCAGGGTGTCGGATGCTGTGGCCTGCGTGGCATCCCGATCGTCACGCTGGTGGCCGTAAGAGGACACGGCCCAGTGACCATGGTGGCGCTTGAGAACCGAACGCCGACGGGTTCCCCGCCGACGCGAAACAAGCACGTGATGCGACAAGCGACCCACTGAGCCCATACGTCCTCCCGCCGGAAGTCATGTTGACAAGACAGTACGCCCCCGCAAGAGGATCGTCATTGGGACAAGCACGCAGCCCTGCGGGGGACAGGGCTCTCGGGCACGACGGCATAGCCCGCTCCCACTGGTCGCCCGTGCGACAGGATCAAGCGCCAGACTGGATGGTCGTCAGGGCCTGGTCAAGTTGCTGCAGGGTGCGCGGAACGTTGTGCCATTTTTCCAGGCCGAACAGGCCCAGACGGAACGTGCGGAAATCGGTCGGCTCATCACACTGCAGGGGCACACCTGCAGCCGTTTGCAGGCCCAGAGCCAGGAATTTCTTGCTGGATTGAATATCGGGATCCGTGGTGTAGCTGACCACGACGCCGGGTGCCTGGAAGCCCTCGGCCGCCACGCTCTCGAAGCGGTGTCGGGCCAGCAGCGCACGCACTTCGAGGCCCAGGGTGATCTGCTCCTGGCGTACCTTTTCGAATCCGTAAGCCTCGGTTTCGGCCATGGCCTCGCGCAGACGCACGAGGGCATCGGTGGGCATCGTCGAGTGGTAGGCATGGCCACCACCCTCGTAGGTTTCCATGATCTGCAACCACTTCTTGAGGTCCATCGCGAAGGTGCTGCTTTGGGTGGCGTCGATGGCCTGGCGGGCACGCTCGCTGAGCATGACCATGGCGCAGCAGGGCGAGCTGCTCCAGCCCTTTTGTGGTGCCGAGATCAGGATGTCGACACCGGTGGCTTTCATGTCCACCCACATGGCGCCCGAGGCGATGCAGTCGAGCACGAACAGGCCACCGACTGCGTGCACGGCATCGGCGACGGCCTTGAGGTAGTCATCGGGCAGGATCATGCCGGCCGCGGTTTCGACGTGGGGAGCGAACACCAGGGCGGGCTTCTCGCGGGCGATGGTGGCCACGACCTCGTCGATGGGGGCTGGCACCCAGGGGCTTTGCGAGTCGTCGCGCAGGCGGCGCGCCTTCATGACGGTGTGACTGGCCGGGATCTGGCCCATGTCGAATATCTGGGTCCAACGGTAGCTGAACCAGCCGTTGCGGATCACCAGAACATGCTGGCCGTGTGCAAACTGACGTGCGACCGACTCCATGCCGAAGGTGCCACTGCCGGGCACGAGCGCGACCGAATGTGCGTTGTACACCCGCTTGAGCATGGCCGAGATGTCGGTCATCACGCCTTGGAAGCGCTTGGACATGTGGTTCAGCGCACGGTCGGTGTAGACCACCGAAAACTCGAGCAGACCGTCAGGGTCGATGGCGGGAAGCAGTCCAGGCATGGCAATCAAGGGCAGAGTCAATGTACTGCGTTCAGCGTAGCACACCGCCCTGCCCTCACATCGCAGGCGCATCCCTGAGCAAAGCGGGGTTTAGCCCCCGCGGCGCACGCGCAGGATCTCGTCGAGGATCAGCAACACCGCCCCCACACTGATGGCGCAATCGGCGACGTTGAAGGCCGGGAAATGGCCGCCGGGGAAGATGCCCGAGAGGAAGGCCCAGTGGAAGTCCAGAAAGTCCACCACATAGCCGTGCACCAGGCGGTCGATGACGTTGCCGATGGCCCCACCCAGGATGAGCGTGAGCGCCCAGGCAAAGAGCTTCTGGTTGCCGTGTTGGCGCAGCATGTAGACGATGAAGACGGTGGCCACAGCCCCCAGGCCGACGAAGAACCAGCGTTGCCAGCCCCCCGCCCCCGCCAGGAACGAGAAAGCCGCGCCGGTGTTGTGCGCCCGCACGATGTTAAAGAAGGACCAGACCTCGCGGCTGTCACCGTGCTGCATCCAGCCGACGATGAGCACCTTGGTGAACTGGTCGAGCAGAATGATGATGGCGGCAATGCCGAGCCAGGGCAACAAGCCCTGGTTGCCGCCACGCGCGGCGGCGCCGGAAGACTTCTTGGTGGCCATCAGGCGTGCTCGCGGTGTTCGCCGTCGCCGTGCAGGTTGCTGTCGCAACGGCCGCAGATCGTCGGGTGCTCGGGGTTGACGCCCACGTCGTCACGGTAGTGCCAGCAGCGCTCGCACTTGACGGCCTTGGAGGGGTTGACCTCAATCTGGGTGCTGTGGCCTTCGGCCAGCTCGACGCTGGAGACAATGAGCACGAACTTGAGGTCGTCACCCAGGCTGCGCAGGTCGGCCAGCAGGCGCTGGTCGTCGGCGTTGATGGTGACGAACAGGTTGGCTTGCAGCGAGGCGCCCACTTCACCACGGGTGCGCACTTCTTCGATCTGGCGGTTGACCTCTTCGCGGAAGGCGCGGATGCGCGACCACTTGGCCAGCAGCTCGGTGTCCTTGTCGGCCTCGTGGAAGTCCCAGTAGGTCTCGGTGAAGATGGTCTCGCCACCGTTGAAGATCTTCCAGGCCTCTTCGGCGGTGAAGCTCAGGAACGGGGCCATCCAGCGCAGCATGCCGTTCGTGATGTGCCACAGCGCGGTTTGCGCAGCGCGGCGGGCCTTGCTGTTCGTCGCGCTGGTATACAGGCGGTCCTTCAGAACGTCGAGGTAGAAGGCACCGAGGTCTTCGGAGCAGTACACCTGCAGCTTGGCGACCACGGGGTGGAACTCGTAGCGCTCGTAGTGGGCCAGGATGTCTTCCTGCAACTGCGAGGCACGGGCCAGGGCGTAGCGGTCGATCTCGAGCAACTCGCTCAGCGGCACGGCGTCGGTCGCCGGGTTGAAGTCCGACGTGTTGGCCAGCAGGAAGCGCAGGGTGTTGCGGATGCGGCGGTAGCCATCGACCACGCGGGCGAGGATCTTGTCGTCGATGCCCAGGTCACCGGAGTAGTCGGTGGAGGCGGCCCACAGGCGGATGATTTCCGCGCCCATCTTGCCGGACACCTCTTGCGGAGCGACCACGTTGCCGACCGACTTGGACATCTTGCGGCCCTGGCCGTCGACGGTGAAGCCGTGGGTCAGCAGGCCCTTGTAGGGCGCGCGGCCGTAGATGGCGCAGGCGGCCAGCAGGGAGCTGTGGAACCAGCCGCGGTGCTGGTCATGGCCTTCGAGGTAGAGGTCGGCTTCGTGCAGCTCGTCGTGGCCGGCGTCAGGGTGGCTGCCCTGGGCAGGGTTGAGCACGTGGAAGAAGGAGGTGCCCGAGTCGAACCAAACGTCGAGGATGTCGGTGGACTTGGCGTAGTCGTCGGCCTGGTCACCCAGCCAGGCGGCCATGTCCAGCGTGGACCAGGCTTCGACGCCGCCCTGTTCGACCAGGTCGGCGGCCTTGTCCATCAGAGCCATGGTGTCGGGGTGCAGCTCGCCCGTGACCTTGTGCAGGAAGAAGGGCAGCGGCACGCCCCAGTTGCGCTGGCGGCTGATGCACCAGTCGGGGCGGTTGGCGATCATGTCGCGCAGGCGGGCGCGGCCGTTCTCGGGGTAGAAGGTGGTGTGGTCGATGGCGTCCAGCGCAGTCTGGCGCAGGGTCTTCTCGGCCTTGTCGGTGGTGAAGACGCCCTCGCCTTCGTCCATGCGCACGAACCATTGGGCGGCAGCGCGGAAGATGACAGGCGTTTTGTGGCGCCAGCAGTGCGGGTAGCTGTGGACGATGTCCTGGGTGGCCAGCAGGCGGCCGTGCTCGCGCAGGGTCTCCAGCACCACGGGGGCGGCCTTCCAGATGTGCATGCCGCCGAACAGGGGCAGTTCGGCCTCGTAGACGCCGTTGCCTTGCACGGGGTTGAGAATGTCGTCGAACTTCAGGCCGTGGGCGATGCAGGAGTTGAAGTCGTCCACACCGTAGGCGGGGGCGGCGTGCACGATGCCGGTGCCGTCTTCGGCGCTGACGTAGTCGGCCAGGTAGACGGGGGCTTCGCGGTTGTAGCCTTCATGCACATGGGCCAGCGGGTGCTTGAACTTGAGGCCTTCGAGCTTGGCGCCGGTGGTCGTTGCGATGACCTTGCAGTCGTCGGCGGCAAAGCCGTAACGAGCCACGGCTTTTTCGACCAGCGACTCGGCCAGCACCAGCAGGCCCTTGGGCGTGTCGACCAGGGCGTAGCTGAGTTCGGCGTGGACGTTCAGGGCCTGATTGGCCGGGATGGTCCAGGCGGTGGTGGTCCAGATCACCGTGAAGGCGTCTTTGCTCAGGCTGCTCAGGCCAAAGGCGGCCGCCAGCTTGGCGGGCTCGGCGCTCGGGAAGGCCACGTCCAGCGTTTGCGACTTCTTGTCGGCGTATTCGATTTCGAACTCGGCCAGGGACGAGCCGCAGTCGAAGCACCAGTAGACAGGCTTGAGGCCACGGTAGACGTAGCCGCGCTCCATGATCTTCTTGAGCGCGCGGATTTCGTTGGCTTCGTTGCCGAAGTCCATGGTGCGGTAGGGATGGGCCCAGTCGGCCAGCACGCCCAGGCGCTTGAAGTCGGTGCGTTGGCCGTCGATCTGCTCGGCGGCGTAGACGCGGGCCTTGGCCTGCACGTCGTCGCGGCTGAGGTTGCGACCGAAGGTTTTCTCGATCTGGTTCTCGATGGGCAGACCGTGGCAGTCCCAGCCAGGCACGTAGATGGCGTCCATGCCCTTGAGCTGGCGCGCCTTGACGATCATGTCCTTGAGGATCTTGTTGACGGCGTGACCGATGTGGATGTTGCCGTTGGCGTACGGCGGGCCGTCGTGCAGCACGAATTTGGGCGCTCCTTGACGGGCCGCGCGCAGCTTGTCGTACAGACCGTTTTGCTCCCACTCGGCCACCCAGCCGGGCTCACGCTTGGGCAGGTCCCCCCGCATCGGGAAGGGGGTGTCCGGCATGTTCAGCGTGGCGCGGTACTTGGACTCGGGTGCCTCGGCGGGTTTGGCGCCGCCCTTTTTGGCTTCTTGTTGGCTCTTGCCGGGCTTGGCGGTCTGGTCTTGGCTCATGGGGGCTCAGGGTTCGGCTTAAACGCCGCGCCGCTGAGCCTCGAAAAACCCGCGCGCGTCGGCAATGTCTTGGTGGATGGCGGCCTGCAAGGCCTCCAGGCCGTCGTAACGGGCCTCGTCTCGCAACTTGTGCAAGAGCTCTACGCGCACGATTTTACCGTAGCCCCCTTCCTTGCCGAGGGTGTTGGGCCAATCAAAGCAGTGGACCTCGAGCAGGACGCGGCCGGCGTCCTCCACCGTGGGGCGCACGCCCAGGCTGGCGACGCCCTCCAGGGGCTGCTCGGCCAAGCCGTGGGCACGGACCACGAAGATGCCTGAAGTGGCGGGTTTTTCGTGCCCGAAGCGGACGTTGAGGGTGCGGCAATCGAGGCTGCGGCCCAGTTTGGCGCCGTGGATGACGTGACCGCTGATGGTGTAGGGGCGGCCCAGCAGGCGCTCGACCTGGGGCATGTCGCCCGCAGCCAAGGCGTCACGGACGACCGAGGAGGACACGCGCAGACCATGGACCTCGTAACTCATCATGCGAGCGACATCGAAGCCCTGGCGGTTGCCCTCGGCATCGAGCAGGTCGTAGTCGCCGGCGCGCTTGGCGCCAAAGCGGAAGTCATCCCCCACCAGCACGTAGCGGGCCTTCAGGCCGTTCACCAGCACATCGTCGATGAAGGCCTGGGGGCTGAGGCTGGCCAGGCGCTGGTCAAAGGGCAGGACCACGACCTGGTCGACGCCGCAGCGCTCCAGCTCAGAGAGCTTGTCACGCAAGGTGGCGATGCGCGCGGGCGCCAGGTCGGACTTGCCCGTCAGCGCGGCAAAGTAATCGCGCGGGTGCGGCTCGAAAGTGAGGACCGTCGCGGGTAGCCCTCGGTGTTGGGCCTCGTTGCGCAACAGGGCGAGCATCGCCTGGTGTCCGCGATGAACACCGTCAAAATTACCGATGGTCAGCGCACAGGCGGGCGCCAGTGCTGCATGATGGAATCCACGAAAGATCTGCATGGGGCGCATTATCCGGCCAGCCTGCACCGAGACGTCGACGATGCTGGTTGAGCGTGACAGAAACGCAATTTTCAGCACGATTCTCTGCAGGAGCAGATTCGACGATCCGCCTTCTGTCCGAGAATGAAGGTCAACCTATTTCTGCGCCTTGCCCACGCCTCCATGCCCTTCAAGCGCCTTGCTCTCCCGCTGCCTGCCTTGCTGGTCCTGCCGATCGTGATTCTGGCGGTGGCCGTGTCTGGCCTGGTGTGGCTGGTGCTGCGCCAGCAGCAGGCGGGCGCAGATTTGCGCCATGCACGCGAAGAGTTGCGGCAGAGTGTGCAGGTCGCACGCGTCATGCTCCAGCCAAACGGCCTGCAGCCGCCGCATGGACAGGCGGCCGTCCTGCATGCATCGCCAGAGGCGCTGCAGTCTGGCTTGCAACACGCCTTGCACCTGATGCCCCAGGTCCAGGTGGCAGTGCTCGCGCAAGAACGCGTGGATGGCGCCTGGCAACCCAGCCACGGGGATGCCAAGGCATGGACCTCGGCTTACGAGGCCTTGAGCCTGACTGAGCGCCGCACGCTCACGGCTCACCGCAGCGATGGCGCCCCCCTTGAGTTTGAGGCCGATGGCTGGCTGCATGCTGCCTTGTCCGTGAGCGCTCCGGCACTGCCCGGAGGACGAGCGGTGGTGTGGCTGCGAACCGGGCCCGCCGTGGCCGATCCTGGCTGGGCGCGGGCGCGCTGGCAGTTGGCACTGGTGACGCTAGGGGGCTTCTCGTTGGCCGGGGCGCTGCTGTGGCAACAAGGTGCCAGGGTGCGGCGCGGCTTGCTCGACCTGAGCGGCTGGACACACCGGGCCACACAAGAGGAATGGCCCGATGTGCCCATCCCAGCAGGGCCGGCGGAGTTGCACCATCTGGGCAAGATGATGCAGGGCCTCACACAGTTCCGTCACGAGCGGGAAAAAGACATTCGCCAGACGGCTTTCCGTGACACCCTGACCCACTTGCCCAACCGCGCCTTCTTTCAGATGCGACTGGCGCAACAGATCACCGAGGCGCGCAAAGCACAGCGCAGTGGCGCCCTGATCACCCTGGACATTCAGCGCTTCAAACACGTCAACGCCGTGCTGGGCCAGGCATCGGGTGATGCCCTGCTGCGCAAGGTGGCACATCGCCTGACGGCCAGCCTGCCGGACGTCCACCATGTGCTGGGACGCATCGGCGGCAATCAGTTTGCATGCCTGGTCCCTCGCGCGGACAAGGTGAGTGCCACACAACTGGCCAAAGCCCTGCTGCGCAACATGGACACGCCTTTCGAGCTGGATGGTCAGGCCATTGATCTGATGGCCCAAGCCGGGGTCACGCTGTTCCCGGAAGATGGCCGCACTGCCGATGAATTGCTGTCACATGCCGAGATGGCCATGAATGTGGCCCGCCAGAAGATGAGCAGTGTGATGGTCTACAGCCCAGACATGGATCCGGACCAGGCCGCGTCACTGAGTTTGCTGACAGAGCTGAAGCAGGCCGTGAACCGCCATGAACTGAAGTTGTTCCTGCAGCCCAAGATTTGCCTGGCCACGAACACGGTGCTCGGCGCGGAGGCCTTGATCCGCTGGCAGCATCCTGAGCACGGTCTCATCACACCCGATCGTTTCATTCCATTTGCCGAACAGACCGGCTTCATGCGGGTGCTGACCTTGTGGGCCGTGGATCAGGCATCGGCCATCTGGCGCGCATGGCTGCAAGCGGGACTGGATCTGAAGATCGCCGTGAACCTGTCTCCCAGAGATCTGATGGACCGTGAGTTGCCCCAACACCTGCATGCGATCGTGACACGTCACCACGTGCCAGCGAGTGCCATCGTGCTGGAGATCACCGAGGGTGCGACGATGGACGATCCGGTTCACGGTCAACAAATCTTGAGTCGCTTGAGCGAGCTGGGCTTCCAACTGTCGATTGACGACTTCGGGACGGGCTATTCCTCACTGGCTTACCTGAAGACACTGCCGGTTCAAGAGTTGAAGATCGACAAGTCGTTTGTGCTGAACATGCAAAACGACTTGAACGACGCCAAGATCGTGCGCTCCGTCATTGACTTGGCGCACAACCTGGGCATGCGTGTGGTGGCGGAAGGCCTGGAATCGGCCAAGAGTTGGAAGCTGCTGGAGGGCCTGCACTGCGATGAAGCGCAGGGTTTCTTCATCAGCCGGCCCATGCCACCCGATGCGTTCGTGGCATGGGTGCGCGATTGGGAGGCGCCCAGCGTGCAGGACGAGTACCTGAACACGGACTTCAAGAACATTCTGTGAGCCCCCTCAGGATCTTGCGGCTGCTCGCCTCGGCGCACGAGTGAGTCAAAAAACCGGCGAACAGATCAGGGCAGCACGATGGCCGGGTCTTCGATCCAACGCCACTGCCCCGGCGCCAAGTCGTCGGGCAGCGTCAGACGGCCGATCTGGCTGCGGTGCAGTCCTTCGACCCGGTTGCTGACGGCCGCAACCATGCGCTTGACCTGATGGTATTTGCCTTGCAACAAGGTGAGACGCAGATGGCAGGTCTCGCCCTCTCCCACCGGCTCGGCCGCATCCGCATGCACGGGGGCCGGATCGTCGTCCAGCACCACACCTTTGCGCAACTTCTCGCACATGACCGAGGTGACCGGGTGCTTGCAGGTCACCTCGTACACCTTGGGCACGTGGTGCTTGGGTGAGGTGAGTTTGTGCAGCAAGGGGCCATCATCGGTCAGCAGCAACAGGCCGGTGGTGTCCTGATCGAGCCGCCCCACGGGCTGGAGACCCCGGCGACGCAGCGGCACAGGCAACAGGTTGTGCACACCCGGCCAAGCACCCGGCTTGAGCGAGCATTCGTAGCCCGCCGGCTTGTGCAGCATGATCAGCGCCTTGACGTGGGTGACCCAGGGCATGCCATCGACGCTCAGGGACAAACGGTCTTCGGGAAACACGGCATCCGGGTCATCCACCACCTCACCATTGACCTGAACCAGGCCGTTGAGGACGAGCCCCTCGCACACCCGGCGTTCGCCAAACCCCTGATCAAACAGGATCTGATCGAGGGTGTTGTGCCCGGCGGGCAGGCGTGGTCGTTTGGCCATGGTGTGAGAACGCAATGAGACAGCCCCGAGTGGGCGAGGCCGCCATTGTGCTACCACTCCGACCGCGATGGACTCTCGCAGGGACCCGCGCGTTCGTGAAGAGAGCGATCAGAAGCGACGCTTGAGCGTCATCGTGCCGTTCTCCTGCTTCATCTGAAAACGTGAGAGGAAGCTGTTGCCCAACAGAATGTAGGGCATCCCCATGGGCATCACCGCTGCCTCGACGTTGTGAACCTCGACATCCTGAATGCGCAAGGTCGACAGGCTGATGCGATAACCGGTCGTCACGCCGTTGGCGGTGTGGGCCTGCATGCGCTGCCCAGTCTCGAAATTGATGCCCAGACGACGGGCTTCGGCTGCCCCCATGGACACCATGGTCGCACCGGTGTCGACCACAAACTGCGTGCCGCGCCCGTTGATGCTGCCCTGCGTGACGAAATGCCCTCCCGGGCCTGCCGTCAGCACGATCTCGGTGCCGCCGCCTGCGCCACCACGCCCCCCAACGCTGACTGGCGCGCCGCCGAGCGTGACAGTCTGGCGCCGCCCTGCCACGTCGACCACGGCCTGATCAGGCGTCACGCTGATGACCTTCACGCCCTGGTGCGTGTCACCGGCCGCCAAGGCCTTGGGTTGGCCCCCGTTGATGACCAGCAGGGCCTTGCTGCCCATGCCGCCGGTCATGGCCACACTTTGCGCCATCGCGGCACAGGCACACAAGCTCAGGCTCACGCCCAACAGGATCTGAGGAATCGAATGGGCGTGTCGCATGGTGTGGACTCAGTCGCGGAAGTTGTCGAAGGACAGCGGGGCGTCGGCGATGTCTTTCTTGACCAGGGCCATGGCCGCCTGCAGGTCGTCGCGCTTGGCGCCTTGCACGCGCACTTCTTCGCCCTGGATGCTGGCGTTGACCTTGAGCTTGCTGTCCTTGATCAGCTTGGTGATCTTCTTGGCCAGTTCGGCTTCGATGCCGGCCTTGATCTTGAGGACCTGCTTGACCTTGTCGCCACCGATCTTCTCGACCTTGCCAACGTCCATGAAACGGATGTCGACCTTCTGCTTGGTGAGCTTGTTGTAGAGCACGTCGCGCACCTGGTCGATCTGGAAGTCCGAGTCACCGAACACGATGACCTGCTTGTCCTTCTTGTTGAACTCGACGGCGGCGCTGGTGCCCTTGAAGTCGAAACGGGTGCCGATTTCCTTGCTGCTGGTGTCAACGGCGTTGCCGACGGCTTCCAGGTTGGGATCGAGCTTGATGTCAAAACTGGGCATGGGTTCTCCTTTGTCTGCGAAAATTCTGCCATGCACACACCCTCTCGCGCCGCCGATTCGCCTGTTTCTTCTGTTTCGCTCGATCTGGAGCGGGAGGCGAGCCTGCGTGAGTTCAACACTTTTGGCCTGCCTGCGACCGCCAAGACGCTGGTGCATGTGCACTCCGAGGCCGATGTGAAGCGCGTGGTCAACGACCCGGAACTCGGGCGAGCACCGAAGTTCATTCTTGGTGGCGGCAGCAACCTGGTGCTGACGCAGGACGTGGACCGCTGCGTGCTGAAGATGGAGATCAAAGGCCGACGTCTGCTGGAAACGCGTGACGACGCCTGGATCGTGGAGGTGGGTGCGGGCGAATCGTGGCACGAGACAGTGGCCTGGTGTCTGGACAACGGTTTGCCCGGCCTGGAGAACATGGCGCTGATTCCCGGCACGGTGGGCGCTTCGCCCGTTCAAAACATCGGCGCTTATGGTGTGGAGTTGAAAGACCGCTTCGAGTCATTGGACGCGGTGGACTTGATCACCGGGCGCACGGTCACGCTCACGGCCGCGCAGTGCCGCTTTGGCTACCGCGACAGCATCTTCAAGCAGGCGCTGGCGGGCAAGAGCGTGATCACCACGGTGCGCCTGCGCCTGCCGCGCCCCTGGCAGCCGGTGCTGGGCTACCTGGAGCTGGAGCGCAAGATGGCCGAGACCGGCATCACCGCCCCGGATGCGCGGCAGATTTTTGACTGGGTGTGCGAGGTGCGGCGCGCCAAGCTGCCGGACCCCGCCGTGATCGGCAACTCGGGCAGCTTCTTCAAGAACCCGGTGGTGACGGCCGAGCAGTGTCGCGACATCATTGGGCGCGACCCGCATGTGGTGCACTACCCCCTGGAGGACGGCACGTTCAAGCTTGCGGCCGGTTGGCTGATCGATGCCTGTGGCTGGAAAGGCAAATCGATCGGCCGCGCCGGGGTGTACGAACGCCAGGCGCTGGTGCTGGTGAACCGGGGTGGCGCCAGCGGGGCCGAGGTGGTGACGCTGGCGCGAGCGATCCAAGAGAGTGTGTACGGGCGCTTTGGCATCCGGCTGGAACCGGAGCCCGTGGTGATTTGATGCCTCTCGAGGGATGTTGGGTGCACCAGCAACCCAGAACACAAAAGCCGCTCCGAAGAGCGGCTTTTTCATGGGCGCATCACGCCGCAAGCATCAACCGAAGTGGCAGATGTAGTGGTAGGGCTCGCCCTCGACCTTGATCTCGAAAGACGAATTGCCGGGCACGTTGAAGCTCTCGCCGGCGCCATAGGTCTTCCATTCGTCCGAGCCGGCCAGCTTGATGGTGGCCTTGCCTGCAACGGTTTCCATGATTTCGGGCGCGCCGGTGTTGAAGGTCAGCGTGGCGGGCAGGATCACGCCGACGGACTTGCGAACGCCATCGGCCAGGGTGACGGTGTGCGAGACGCACTTGCCGTCGAAATAGACATTGGCTTGGGTGGCGACGGTGCCGGCCAGGGTGTTGGTGGTCATGTGTCTCTCTCCAAAATGACAAAAGACCGGTGCGCAGGCACCGGTCTTTCAAAGGGCGTTACTGAGCGGCCTTCTTGGCTGCAGGCTTGGCGACCGCCTTCTTGGCAGCGGGCTTGGCCACTGGCTGTGCAGCGGGCTTCGCTGCGGGCTTGGCAGCGGGTTTGGCCGCAGGCTTCGCAGCCGGCTTGGCAGCACGGCTGGCGCCGACACGCTTGGCCTTGACGTTGGCACCGATGCGCAGGCGCAGGGCGTTGAGCTTGATGAAGCCCGCTGCGTCGGCCTGGTTGTAGGCGCCGCCGTCATCGTCAAAGGTGGCGATGGTGGGATCGAACAGGCTGTCGGTGGCGGAGGCACGGCCCACGCACATGATGGTGCCCTTGTACAGCTTGAGCTTGACGGTGCCGTTGACTGTGGCTTGCGAGGCGTCGATCAGGCCTTGCAGCAGTTCGCGCTCCGGGCTGAACCAGTAGCCGTTGTAGACCATGCGGGCGTAACGCGGCATCAGGTCATCCTTCAGCGCCAGCACTTCGCGATCGAGGGTGATGGACTCGATGGCACGGTGGCCGGTCAACAAGATGGTGCCGCCCGGGGTTTCATAGCAACCACGGCTCTTCATGCCGACGTAGCGGTTCTCGACCTTGTCGAGGCGGCCGATGCCGTGCTTGCCGCCGATTTCGTTCAGCTTGGTCAGCACGGTGGCAGGCGACATCTTCACGCCGTTGATGGCGACGACGTCACCCTTGGCATAGGTCAGCTCGATGATCTCGGGCTTGTTGGGGGCCTTCTCGGGGGACACCGTCAGGCGCCACATATTGGCTTCGGGCTCGAAGTTCGGATCTTCCAGCACGCCGCCTTCGTAGCTGATGTGCAGCAGGTTGGCGTCCATCGAGTAAGGGGCGCCGCCCTTGCGCTTCTTGAAGTCGACCGGGATGCCGTGCTTGTCGGCATAGGCCAGCAGCTTTTCACGCGACAGCAGGTCCCACTCGCGCCACGGGGCGATGACCTTGACGCCAGGCATCAGGGCGTAGGCGCCCAGCTCGAAACGCACCTGGTCGTTGCCCTTGCCGGTGGCGCCGTGCGAGATGGCGTCGCCCTTGGTCTTCTTGGCGATTTCAATCAGGCGCTTGGCGATCAGCGGACGGGCGATGGAGGTGCCCAGCAGGTATTCGCCTTCGTACAGCGCGTTGGCGCGGAACATCGGGAACACGAAGTCGCGCACGAACTCTTCGCGCAGGTCTTCGATGAAGATGTTCTCGGGCTTGATGCCCATCTTCAGGGCCTTGGCGCGTGCGGGCTCGATCTCTTCACCCTGGCCGATGTCAGCGGTGAAGGTGACGACTTCGCAGTTGTACTCGTCTTGCAGCCACTTCAGGATGATGGACGTGTCCAGACCGCCTGAGTAGGCCAGCACGACCTTCTTGATCTTCTGGGCCTTGTCGGAGGCAACAGCAGGAGCAGCAACCGGCTGGGCAGCAGGTGCCGCCTTGGGAGCCTTGGCAGGCTTGACGGGCTTGGCGGTTTTGGACATGGTCGAGTCTAGGTAGAGAAACGAAAGCGTCGATTTTAGACGCGCCCGGCTCTGCTGGCGTGCCTTGCCCGGCAAACAATCGCCCTCGCAGCCCCAGTTGACCGGGATGGCGGTTCAGAACAGGCCCAGCTGCGGAGAGGGCGGACGCAAGGCGGCCGGATTGAACGCACTGCCGTCCAGCACCGGCAGACGGCGTTCCAGCCCATGACGCGCGACGGCCTTGCGCACACGCTGCGAGATCAACTGCGCCCAGACGCCCTCGCCTTTCATGCGCCATCTGAAGTCGGCGTCGTAATCCTTGCCGCCGCGCAGTTCACGCACGCGGGCCATGATGCGCGCGGCCTTGTCGGGCACATGGTGGCCGAGCCACTCTTCGAACAGAGGCTTGACCTCCCAGGGAAGGCGCAACACGGTGTAGTGGATGGACTGCGCACCGGCCTGTGCTGCGGCCTCGATGAGCGCTTCAATCTCGGGCTCGTTGAGGAAGGGGATGATGGGCGCCACGTTGACGCCGACCGGGACCCCGGCTTCGGACAGACGCTGGATGGTCTGCAAGCGGCGGTGCGGTGCGGCCGCACGGGGCTCCAGCTTGCGGCACAGCGCGGCGTCCAGCGTGGTCAGGCTGATCATCACATAGGCCTGCTGGCGCGCACCGGCTTGCGCCAGCAGGTCAATGTCGCGCTCTACGCCGCTGGACTTGGTGATCAGGGTGTAGGGATGCTGGCAGCTGTTCAGCACCTCCAGCACGCTGCGAGTGATGCGCCACTCACGTTCAATGGGCTGGTAGGGATCGGTGGCCGAGCCGATGTTGATGGGGCTGCACACGTGACTGGGTTTTTGCAACTCCTGGCGCAGCAAGGCGGCAGCGTTGACCTTGGCGACCAGACGGGTTTCGAAGTCCAGACCGGGCGAAAGGTTGAGGTAGCTATGGGTGGGACGGGCATAGCAGTAGATACAGCCGTGCTCGCATCCGCGGTAGGGGTTGATGGACCAGGTGAAGGGGATGTCGGGAGACTGGTTGCCCGACAGGATGCTGCGGGCCTGCTCGGGCGTGACCTGGGTGGGGCGCGCAGTCGTCTCATCCTCCTCGCGCTCCCAACCATCGGCGACCGCCTCGCGCGCCTGCGCCGCAAAGCGATGCGCCCAACGGGTGGCCGTGCCACGGCCCTTGAGGGGGATGGCACGCAGACGGGCATCAGGGGGTGGCGTCCAATCGCTCATGCACTGTATTTTCATACAGTACACGGATTTTGTCAGCCACTCTGACCAGGCTCGCTCAACGGCGCTGCCAACGCTGTCGCCAGGCGATGAAGTCTGCCGCCGGCATGGGCTTGCTCACCAAATAACCCTGGGCTTCGTCACACCGCCAATCGCGCAGACGCTGCAAGATGGCTTCGGTCTCCACGCCTTCGGCCACCACACTGAGGCCCAGGTTGTGGGCCAGGTCAATGGTCGAGCGGACGATCTTGGCATCGCTGTCGTCGTCTGCCATGCCCATCACGAAAGACTTGTCGATCTTGAGTTCGCTGACCGGCAGACGCTTGAGGTAGGCCAGCGACGAATAGCCGGTGCCAAAGTCGTCAATGGAGAGCTTGAAGCCCAACTCAGCCAAGCGGTTGAGGGTGTTCTCGGCACGCTGAGGGTCGTCCATGATCGCGCTCTCGGTGATCTCCAGGCAAAAGGCCTCGGCCTGCACACCATGGCGCGCCATGATGGCGCTGAGCTTTTGCGGAAAATCCAGGTCCAGTAAATCTCGGGTGGACAGGTTGATGGCCACACGCAGGCCAGCTTCGGCGCTTTGCAGACTGGACCACTGACGGGCCACCTCCTCGAACACCCACAAGGTGAGTTGGCGCACGAAACCGGTTTGCTCGGCAAACGGAATGAAGGCCATGGGGGGAACGAGTCCGCGTTCAGGGTGCTGCCACCGCACCAGAGCCTCGGCCGCACTGATCTGCCCGGAAGCGGTGTGCAGCTTGGGCTGCAAGTACAAACGCAACTCCTCGTGCGCCAGTGCGTGGCGCAGGTCGCTCAGCAGAGACAGGGTCTGGGCGCTGGACGAGTCGAGCGCTGGGGCGTACAGCACCACGCCGGTGGTCCGTGCCTTGGCAGCGTGCATCGCGACTTCGGAGCGGCTCATCAAGGTGTCGGCGTCGTCGCCATCGCCAGGCCAGCAGGCCGCACCGATGCTGGCACTGAGATCAACCGTCTGCTCCCCAAGCGCCAGTGGGTGCTCGAAACCTCTGGTGATGCGATCGGCCACGGCCAGCGCGGCCTGGGCATCCGCCTGGGTCAACAGGATGACGAACTCGTCGCCCCCCACACGCGCCACCAGATCGGCTGCGGTGCCCACATGCTGCTGCAGGCGAGCGGCCACCACCTTGAGCAGCTCGTCGCCAAAGGCATAGCCCAGCACTTCGTTGACGTGTTTGAATCGATCCAGGTTGAGGGTGAGAACCACCAGGGGACCTTGCCCTGCCTGATCGAGTGCCGCCACCAGGCGATCCCGGAACTGCTCGCGGTTGGGCAGGCCGGTGAGACGGTCCCAGTAGGCGAGCTTGAGGATCTGCTCATGCTGCTGGGCCAAGCTGGTGCGCATGCGATCAAAACCGCGGGCCAGCTGCCCCACTTCGTCGTGTCGCTGCGTGCCTTGCACGGCAATGTCAAAGCGGCCCTGCTCCAACACCCCGGTGACCTCGGTGAGCTCCTTGAGAGGACGGGTCACACGTCGGCTGGCGAGGTGACTGCCCACGGCGAACAACAAGAGACCACCCAAGGTGATCAAGATCAGGTGAAGCTGGAGTTGCCGGTAAGGCCCACTTGCCTCAGAGATGGAGCGCAAGAAGATCGCGCGCATCGCGCCATCGGTGGCGCCCATGGCGCCTTGTCGCACGGCGAAGATGTCCTCGCCCAACGTGACAGACGACAGGCGCTGACGAACCACATCGACCAGGGCGGCCTGCTGCACCCGTGGCAAGGTCGAGACGACTGGCACCAGGGTCTGATCAGACTGCTCGGACACGATGGCGATGTGGACATTGGACAGGCGCACAAAGTCTTCGGCCAGCCGTTGGTCGAGCGGGAAACCCATCAGCACCCAGCCGATCAACACGGGTGCCTTCACAGGCACCATGACGAACTGGTAAGGCTGCGGCCCGATGCGGGCCAATCGCCCGCCTTGCGGCACCCGAGCCAACTGTGTGCCCAAGTGCTGGAACACCTCGTGGGGCACCGGTGGCGCACCCTCACTGACAGTGGACTGCGTGAAGTCAGGCGACAGCATCACCGCCAAGGTGGCGCCAATGCGGGCACTGCTGTTGTCCAGTGCCGAGGCAATGGTGCCTTGATCGCCACTGGCGATGGCCGAGCGGAAGCCGAAATCTGCCGCCAGCACGACCGACGCCTCCTGCAAGCGCTGTGCTCGCAAGTCCAGCAGACGTTGCCAGACGCGCTCGCCAACCTCCAGTTCGGTGCGCACCCCTTGCCGCACCAGTTGCTCGACAGCGGCCCGCACGACCGCACCACCTGCCGCCTGCACGACCAGCAGCAAGATGAGCATGACCAGCACGATGCGAGTGGACAGCGACATGTCTCGCCAGTACGAGCGAGCCATGTCGGTCATGGCGCCTCCAGCTTGCGGAGCACAACGCGCAGCGCCAGGGACTTGTCCGTCATGCTCAGCGCCTGAGCCTGGGCAGACGCCCCCACGGGCAGACGCTGGTGCCACAGGCGCAGTTGGTAGGCATCAGGCGGGACGTTGTCCAGCACGACACGGCCATCGGCGTCGGCTTGGGCTCGGTATGGCGTGTCCACCACCACGACCCAGGCAATCATCTGATCGTGGATGTTGCAGCCCAGCACGGCCACACCTGGCTGGTCGAACACCACCGGTTGGGCAGGCGTGCCGACGTAGAGCTTGAGCTCGAACCGCTTGGTGGGCGAGAACGAGTACACATGGTGGCGCACGGTGTCGCGGTTGGGAAAGGCCACCGGGGTCCCCCGTGTGACGAGGAGCACATCGGGCACAAAACGCTTGTTCTGCTGGGCCATGTCGACCTGCGCCATGGGACGCACGGCCTTGCTGGCCTGGACCGAATCCAGGAACACCACGGCATCGGGTACGGGACGCCCTTGCTCGTCCACCACTGTGACCTGCAAACTGGCTGCACCGCTGGTGCCCACGCCCAGGCTCAAGCATGCGGCGAGCCCCCAAGCGATCCAACCCTTATGGCTCAATCGCCACCCCTCGCAAGGATTGCCCCTGGCCCACGGTGCCCAGCAAGGAGGCCTGCCCCGTGCGCAGATCAATGCGATAGAGGCGGGTCCGGGCCTCGGCCTGCGTGACCACGGCCGCCAAGGCGGTGTTGCGCACGTCCGAAATGTCGAAGGAGACCTCACGCAAAGGCCCCAGGCCCAGGCCGCCCACCTTGAACAGCATGCCACCATTGGGAGACACGACAGGGCTGACGCCCTCGGCGCTGCCCAACGTCACCAGCGTGCCTTGACTCATGTCGATGGCATAGCCGGTGGTCAACTTGTCATCTCGGGTGTTGTAGGTGTAGGCCATGCCGGCCACGCGCGGCCGAACGGTCGCGTCGGCGTAGCGCAGGGCACCGTCTGGCTGCACACCGGCTTGGGCAGGATCGCCATCGACCAGCGCGCCCGTATCGGGGTGCACACGCATGTTGCGCCCATCTTCGCTGATGACGCGGATACGGTCGACGGTGGGATTGAAATCGAATCCGTGGGCCTGTTGCGGTGACAAAGACAGCAGTGGAGCCGGCACCCAGTTCAAACGTGCCTGAACGGTATCGAGTGTGTACAGGCGCCCGGCACTGCTGAGGGCATACAGCACCCCACGGGCCACGCGGTAATCGATGCCGACGATGACCTCGCCCTCACTCAGGCCTTGCAGTGGACGGCGACTGAGCAGCTTGCCAGGCTGGCCCGCATTGAAGTGGATGAGTTCGTGGTTGGCCGTGACCGCCCAGACCGTTTCGGGGCGGTTGCCCCCTGTGGGCTCAGACCAAGGCAAGGACAGCGAGGTGCACGCAGACAGCACGCCCGCCAGCGCCAAGGCCATCCCGCAGCGAGCGGCAAGTCCAGAGACATTCACAGTTTTCTTGGCAGATCGCATGGAGACCCTCTCATCGCGCGGGTGCCGCCAGGCACCTAACCCCAGATGACAGTCGCCGAGAAAACGTACCCGGCGCCGTAGACGGTCTTGATGATACGCGGATCGAGCGGGTCATCTTCGATCTTGCGGCGCAGGCGTGAAATCCTCACGTCAATGCTGCGATCCAGGGGAGATAAGCCACGCCGTCCGACCAATTGTTCACGGGTGAGGATCTGATGGGGCCGCTCCAGGAAGGTGCGCAGCACCTGCACTTCGGCCACACCCAGCACATGCTCGCCCCCCTCGTCGGAGCGCAGGGTGTTGGCCGAGCAGTCCAGCGTCCAGTTCAGAAAGCGTGCCACGCGCCGCGACTCGCTTTGGCCGCCGCCCGGCACCTGGCCGCGACGACGCAGGATGCTGCGCACACGGGCGACCAGTTCACGCGGCTCGAAAGGCTTGGTGACATAGTCATCTCCGCCCAACTCCAGACCCATGATGCGGTCAGCGGAGTGCCCTCGACCACTGAGGATCAGGAGGCCACAGGGAGACTGCTGGCTGATCTGACGCACCAGGTCGATGCCGTCCATATCGGGCAGGCCCAGGTCGATGATGCACAGATCGGGGCGGCGGACCGGCAGACGGCTCAGTGCGCTGGCGCCGGTGTGGAAACACTCCACCTCGAAGCCGAATTCGACGAGCACGGATTGCACCAGACGGGCGATCGAGAGCTCGTCTTCAATGACGTAAATCAGGGCCGGGGGCATGCTCACGCGGTCAGCCCTTCCAGGGCCGCCGCCAGATCGCGGGTGCTGAAGGGCTTGGGCAAGACGGGCAGGTCCATGAGCTCGTCCCCACTGGGCGCACAGCCGCTCATCAGCAACACCTGCATCTGAGGTCGCTGCAAACGCGCCAGGCGAGCCAGGCCTACGCCGTTCATCTCACCGGGCATCATGATGTCGGACAGGAGCAGATTGATATCGGGCATCTGCGCAAGGATAGCCTGCGCTTCCTGCGCGTGCGCGGCCTCGATGACGGCAAAGCCCAGGTCGAGCAGGCTGCGGCGCACGACACGGCGCACATCGGGATCGTCCTCCACCAGCAGCGCCACACCACGGCGACTGCGGTCGGACGCAAAATCGGTGTCATCGAGCGCCGGCACGTCGGTGGGCACCTCGATCGCAGGCAGGCACAGCGACACGGTGGTGCCTTGCCCGGGCGTGCTGTTCACCTGGATGGCGCCGCCCGACTGGCGCACAAAGCCGTACACCATGGACATGCCCAGGCCAGTGCCACTGCCAGCCTGCTTGGTGGTGAAGAAGGGCTCGAAGATGCGAGAGACGGTGGCCGCGTCCATGCCCACGCCGTCGTCCACCACCTCCAGGCACACATAGGTGCCGGGCTGCACACGCTGGCGTTCGGCCTGGCGTTCGTCGATGGTGTGTGTGGACGTGCGCACGACGATGCGACCGTGCGACTGAGTGGCATCGCGGGCGTTGAGGATGAGGTTGACCAAGGCGTTTTCGAGCTGCGTCGCGTCCACCCAGGTCCAGGCCGGTTCACGGTCGAGCACCACATCCAACTGCAGGGTCACTGGCAAAGCCGGCCGCACCAGGCGGGTCACCGACTGGGTGAGCGCCGTGACATCAACCGCCCCGGCCTGAAGGGGCTGCTGGCGTGCAAAGGTCATCAGGCCGCGGATCAGCTCGGCGCCCCGACGGGCGGCGGCGATGGCCGGGCCGGTGAACTCGGTGACCAGTGGGTCTTGCGGGCGGGCATCGGCCAGGGCCGAGAGGTTGCCGATGATGACCGTGAGGATGTTGTTGAAGTCGTGCGCCAAGCCGCCCGTGAGCTGGCCCATGGCCTTCATCTTCTGGGCGCGCACGACCAGGGCCTGTGACTGCTTTTCCTGCGTGACATCAAAGGTGAGCTCGAAGCAGCCCACCACGTCCCCATCGGCTGCGATGTCGGGGACGAGCGTGGTGCGCACGGCCAGGGTCTGGCCGGCCACGGTGTGCAGCTCGTAGTCGAAGGTGACGGCTTCCCCTGCCAGCGCGCGGCTGATGTTGGGCTTGATGCGCTCGTACACGTCCGAGCCCAGGAACTCGCGGGCGCTGACCGCATCGGGCTTGTGCGGATCGAGACCGAACCAATCCTGATAGCCGCGGTTGACGTAGGTGTAGGTGCGATCGGCGCGGAAATAGGCCACCAGCGCCGGAATCGAGTCGGTGACCAGGCGCATCTGGTGCTCACTGCGACGCAGCGAGGCGGTGATCTGTTCGTTGGCCTCCAGTGCCTCGCGCAGGCGCTGGTTGCTGGCCTGCAGCTCGGCGGTGCGCGCCAGCACGCGGGATTCCAGCTCGCTGTTGGCTTGGCGCAAGGCCTGCTCGGCACGGCGCTGCTCGGTCACATCGGAATACAGGGTGACGAAACCGTGTCCGGGCAGGGGCTGGCCGGTGATGCGCAACACGCTGCCATCGGGGCGCACACGCTCGATGTCGTGCGGCACGAACTCGCGGGCCTTGTCCACGCGGGCGGCCACGGCAGCGTCGATGTCGTCTTCCCCATATTCGCCACGCTGGGCGTTGTAGCGGATGAAGCTCTCGAACGGGGCGCCCACAAAGGCCAGATCCGCCGGGAAATCGAGCAGCTGCAGGAAGGCGCGGTTCCACGCGACCAGCTTCAAATCGGCGTCGAAAACGGTGAGCCCCTGGTCGAGCAGGTCGAGGCCCGCTTGCAAGGTCTGTTGACGCCAGTGGCCGGTGTCAGTCTGCAATGCGGCATCTAGATGGGTCACGCGGGTCTCCGGTTGCGAGGCTCAAAGCCTGCTGATTCTAGGCAGCGCACCGCGCCTGGAACACACCGAATCCGGCTTGCAAACATTCGTCACATTTGCTGGGAGGTGGTGAAAAAGTCCTCCCCGATCATCCGCCCCGACGTCCTCGGACAGGACTGTCGGCGTCCGTATTTCGGAGCCGCTTTGAGTCAGCGCGACAGCGAATCAATGGAGACCGTGATGATCAGTATAAACCCTTATGAAACAGGTTTGGACAAAAATGCCGCGAACCATGTCAGCCTTTCGCCACTGAGCTTCCTCAAGCGCACCGCGGCCATCTATCCCGACCGCCTGGCCATCATCTACGGCGAGCGTCGTCAGACCTGGGGCGAGACCGCTGCACGATGCCGCCGTCTGGCCAGCGCCCTGCAAGCCCGCGGCATTGGCCGTGGTGACACCGTGGCCGTGATGCTGCCCAACGTACCCGCCATGCTGGAAGCCCACTTCGGCATCCCTATGACCGGCGCGGTGCTGAACACGCTCAACACGCGACTGGACGCCGAAGCCGTCGCCTTTCAACTGGAGCACGGTGAAGCCAAGGCCCTGTTGACCGACCGCGAATTTGCCCGCGTGATGCGCGCCGCCCTGGACATGCTGGGCCGCAACGACATCCTGGTGGTGGACGTGGAAGACGAGACCGCGCCTCCGGGAGACAACCTGGGCTCGATCACCTACGAAGCCCTGCTGGCCGAAGGCAACCCGGAGCACCCCTGGTACCTGCCGGGCGACGAGTGGGATGCGATCTCGCTGAACTACACCTCGGGCACGACCGGCAACCCCAAGGGCGTGGTCACCCACCACCGCGGCGCCTACCTGAACTCGGCCAGCAACGTGATCTCGTGGAACCTGCCGCAGCACACCACCTATCTGTGGACGCTGCCGATGTTCCACTGCAATGGCTGGTGCTTCCCCTGGACCATGGCCCTGATCGCCGGCACCAGCGTGTGCCTGCGTCGCATCGACCCGGCCGTGATCTTCTCGCTGATCAAGGCGCACCACATCACCCACATGTGCGGCGCCCCCATCGTCTACAACCTGTTGATCAGTGCCCCGACCAAGCTGCGTGAGGGCCTGAACCACACGGTCAATGGCCTGATCGCCGGCGCAGCGCCCCCGGTCGCCGTGATCGAAGGCTGCGAAGCCGCCGGCATCAACCTGACCCACGTCTACGGCTTGACCGAGGTGTACGGCCCCGCCGCCATCTGCGCCAAGCACGCCGAGTGGGATGCCTTGCCCATCGAAGACCGTGCCCGACTGAACGGCCGCCAGGGTGTGCCCTACGCGCTGCAGGAAGACGTGACCGTGCTCGACACGATGACGGGAGAGCCAGTGCCTTGCGATGGCGTGACCATCGGCGAGATCTGCTTCCGCGGCAACGTGGTGATGAAGGGTTACCTCAAGAACGAGAAGGCCACGGCAGAAGCGTTCGCGGGCGGCTGGTTCCACACCGGCGACCTGGCCGTGCGCGATGCCAGCGGCTACATCAAGATCAAGGACCGCAGCAAGGACGTGATCATCTCCGGCGGCGAGAACATCTCGTCGGTCGAGGTGGAAGACGCCCTGTTCCACCACCCCGCCGTGATGTCGGCCGCCGTGGTGGCCGAGCCCGATCCGAAGTGGGGCGAAGTGCCCTGCGCCTTCGTCGAGCTCAAGCCCGGTCACCAGCTGACCCAGGAGGAGCTGATCGAGTTCTGCCGTCAGCATCTGGCGCGCTTCAAGGTGCCCAAGCGCGTGGTCTTTGGCGAGCTGCCCAAGACCTCCACCGGAAAGATCCAGAAGTTCGTGCTGCGCCAACAGGTGAAGTCGGCCAGCGCCATCGAGTAAAGGCCCCACGCGCCTTGCTTACACCCGGGTGCCCACCGGCACCCTCCCTCCATCTCTCCCACAAGGAAGACCCATGTCGAATGAGATCTACCGTCGCGTGGAGGCCGACCCGGCCTACCAGCAACTGGTGCAACGCCGCGGCCGCCTGGCCATGTTGCTGTCGGTGACCACCCTGGTGGCGTACTACGCCTTCATGGCCGTGGTGGCGTTTGCGCCTCATGCGCTGAGCCCCACGATTTTTGAAGGTGGCACCCTGACCATCGGTGCACCCATCGGCGCTGCCCTGATCATCGGCTCCTGGCTGCTGACCGGCTGGTATGTGCGCAAGGCCAATACCGAATTCGACCAACTGACCCACGCCATCGCGGAGCGCGCCAAATGAAACCTTTGATGAAAACCGGCGCGCTGAGCGCGCTGATGCTGCTGTGCGCGGGCGTGGCCCTCGCCGGCCCCGGCGATGTGGGCCAGGTGGCCAAGCAGCCCGTCAACATGACGGCCATTGCCATGTTCCTGGTGTTCGTGGTCTTCACGCTGGGCATCACCTACTGGGCAGCCAAGCGCACGAGCTCTACCTCTGACTTCTATACCGCTGGCGGTGGCATCACCGGCTTCCAGAATGGCCTGGCCATTGCCGGTGACTACATGTCGGCTGCGACCCTGCTGGGTCTGAGCTCGATGGTGTTCCTGCGCGGCTTCGACGGCTTCGTCTACACCATCAGCTTCTTCATCGGCTGGCCCGTGATCCTGTTCCTGCTGGCCGAGCGCATGCGCAACCTGGGCCGCTTCACGTTCGCGGACATCGCCTCGTATCGCCTGCATCAGGGCTCGATCCGCACCTTCGCAGCCTTCGGCTCGCTGACGGTGGTGTGCTTCTACCTGATCGTGCAGATGGTTGGCGCCGGCCAGCTGATCAAGCTGCTGTTCGGTCTGGACTACCCGATCGCCGTGGTCGTGGTCGGCGTGCTGATGGTCGTGTACGTGACCTTCGGCGGCATGATCGCCACCACCTGGGTGCAGATCATCAAGGCCGTGCTGCTGCTGTCTGGCGGCATGCTGATGCTGGGTCTGGCCATGAGCCACTTCGGCTTCAGCATCGAGACGCTGGCTGCCCGCGCGGTGGACGCCCACAAGGATGGCGCCGCCATCATGCACCCCGGTACTTTGCTGGCTGATCCGGTGACCGCCGTGTCGCTGTCGCTGGGCCTGGTGTTTGGTACCGCCGCCCTGCCGCACATCATGATGCGCTTCTTCACCGTGCCCAACGCCAAGGAAGCCCGCAAGTCGGTCTTCGTGGCCAGTGGTTTCATCGGTCTGTTCTTCATCGTGGTGTGCCTGCTGGGCCTGGCTGCAATCGTGATCGTGGGTCAAGACCCCCAGTTCTTCGAGAACGGTGAAGTGGGCGGCAAGCTGATCGGTGGCAACAACATGCCCGTGATGCACTTGGCCAAGGCCGTCGGCGGCAACCTGTTCCTGGGCTTCCTGTCTGCCGTGGCATTCGCCACCATCCTGGCCGTGGTCTCGGGCCTGGCGCTGGCCGGTGCCTCGTCGATCGCCCATGACATCTATGCCCGCGTGATCAAGAAGGGCCATGCGTCGGAAGCCGAAGAAATGCGCGTCTCCAAGATCGCCTCCATCGTGCTCGGCGTGGTCGCGGTGGTCCTGGGCATCATGTTCGAGAAGCAGAACGTGGCCTTCCTGGTCGGCCTGACCTTCGGCATCGCCGCTTCGGCCAACTTCCCTGTGCTGGTGCTGTCCATCTACTGGAAGGGTCTGACCACCCGTGGCGCCCTGATCGGCGGCATCGTCGGTCTGGTGTCGGCCGTGACCTTCGTCGTGCTGTCCAAGGCCGTGTGGGTCGTCGTGCTGGGCTTTGACAAGCCTGTCTTCCCGTACGAGCAACCTGCGCTGTTCTCCATGCCACTGGCCTTCTTCTTCACCTGGCTGTTCTCGGTGACGGATAAGAGCGCGCGTGCCGCCGTCGACGTCTCGGGCTTCCGTGACCAGAACGTGCGTGCCCAGACCGGCATCGGCGCCGCAGCTGCCAGCGCCCACTGATCGATTGTTTGAAGAAAGACGTTTGCCATGTCGACTTACAACGCCCCCGTCCGTGACATGTTGTTCACGATGAAGGAGGTGGCTGGGCTGGAGGGCATCTGCGCCCAGCCCGGTTTCGAAGAAACCACGCCCGACCTGGTCGAGGCGGTGCTGGAAGAGGCCTCGCGCTTCGCCACCGGCGTGCTCGATCCGCTGAACTGGCCGGGTGACCAACAAGGTGCCCGCTGGGACAATGGGGTCGTGACCGCGGCCGACGGTTTCAAGGAGGCCTACGCGGCCTTCTGCGAAACCGGCTGGAACGGCATGCCCGCCTCGCCCGAGTTCGGTGGCCAGGGCCTGCCCACGCTGGTCTCGACCGCCGTGCTGGAGATGTGGAAGTCGTCGAACATGGCGTTCTCGCTGTGTCAGATGCTGACCCTGGGTGCCATCGAAGCCCTGGTGCACCACGGTAGCCCCGAACTGCAGCAGCGTTTCGTGCCCAAGATGGTGTCGGGTCAGTGGACCGGCACGATGAACCTGACCGAGCCACAAGCCGGGTCGGATTTGTCGGCCATCCGCACCCGCGCCGTGCCGGAGGGAGATCACTACCGCATCAGCGGCACCAAGATCTTCATCACCTGGGGTGAGCACGACATGGCCGAGAACATCGTCCATCTGGTGCTGGCCCGCCTGCCCGACGCGCCTGCAGGCGTGAAGGGCATCTCGCTGTTCGTGTGCCCCAAGTTCCTCGTCAACGACGATGGCTCATTGGGGGAGCGCAACGATTTGGTGTGTGCGTCCATCGAGCACAAGATGGGTATTCATGCGAGCCCCACGGCCGTGATGTCTTTTGGCGACGGACCTGGCGCCATCGGGTATCTGGTCGGAGAACCCCACAAGGGTTTGGGCTACATGTTCACGATGATGAACTACGCCCGCCTGAACGTGGGTCTGGAAGGCGTGGCGATTTCCGAGCGCGCTTACCAGCGCGCCCGCGCCTACGCCATCGAGCGCGTGCAAGGTCGCACCCTGACCGAAGGCAGCCGCGGCATCATCGGCCACCCCGATGTGCGCCGCATGCTGATGGACATGAAGGCCCGCACCGAGTCCATGCGTGCCCTGGCCTACTTTGCCGCTGCACAGATGGACCGCGCCCACAGCCATCCGGACGAAGCCACACGTGCCAAGAGCCAGGCTCTGGTCGATCTGCTGATCCCCATCGTCAAGGGCTGCTGCACCGAACAAGCCCAAGGCATCACCGCTGACGGCGTGCAAATCCACGGCGGCATGGGCTTCATCGAAGAGACCGGCGCAGCGCAGTATGTGCGCGATGCCCGCATCACCACCATCTACGAAGGCACCACCGGCATCCAGGCCAACGACCTGATCGGCCGCAAGCTGGTGCGCGACGAGGGCGTGACGATGAAGGCGCTGCTGCACACGGTGTCGGCCGAGGCGCAACGCCAGGTGGGCAGCGGGGACCCCGTGCTGCAAGCCCTGGGACAAAGCCTGCAACGCGGCCTGGAAGCGCTGTCACAAGCCACCGAGTGGATCCTGACCCGCGCCAACCAGAGCCCAGCCGCCACCGCGGCGGGTGCCGTGCCCTACCTGAAGCTGTGCGGCACGGTGCTGGGTGCCTGGCTGATGAACCGCGCGGCCGAAGCCGCCCAGCGCCAGCTGAGCGACAACGGTCAGGACGATGCCTTCCTGAGCGCCAAGGTCATCACCGCGCGCCACTACCAGTACCACGTGCTGGTCGAGGCCAATGGCTGGCGTGACCGCGTGATCAACGGCGCCATCAGCACCCTGGCCCTGCAAGACGACCAGTTCTGAATCCGCCCACCAGCGGGTATGCGACGATGGGCGTGCCGGCCCATCTTTTGACGGCGTGTCCCCCACGGGGCACGCCTTTTTTCTTGCCCGATCAGCCTTCGCCGTAGACCACGGTGGCCTGGGCGTCGGGCATCAGCTCTTTCAAACGCTGCAAGGCGGCGTCACTGGGATACACGCGGGCCTGATCGCCTAGGTCCAGCTCACCGCGGGCCGAGATCTCGGGCGTGCGGCGCTCCACCACCACGCGCAGGTTCAGGCCCTGGTAGGTGTCGGGCAGATCCGGCTGAGGCGCCTCGATGCGCCGTGCCGGGAACTCGCGCAACAACTCGTCCACCGGCAGCTTGGCGTCACGCGCGGTCAAGCGCACGAAGCGCGCAAACCGACAACGCGCCGCCGCCAGGCTCATCACCGACTGCACATTCAAGCGCAGACCACCCGAGAACCGATCGGTCTGTACCTTGCCGGTGATGATGACCAGCTCGTCGTCCTTGAGCAGGTCCTTGTTGGCGTCCAGCGTGTCCTGGTTGGCCACAGCCTCGATGGTCTCGCTCTTGTCGTCGAGCTTGAACAGGCCCACCCGGCCGCGCGTGCCATTGATGACGCGCAGCTCGCTGATGATGCCGGCCACCACCTGGGGCTCACGGCTGTCTTTCAGATCGCCGATGCGTTGGCGCGCGAAGCGACGCACCTCGGATTCAGCCTCATCGAACAGGTGGCCGGACAGGTAGAAGCCGATCGCGGTCTTCTCCAGCCCCAGCCGCTCTTTCAGCGTCCACGGCTCGGTGGGCACCAGATCGGGCTCGTTGGTGGACGCGGCATGGCTGTCCCCAAAGTCGAACAGGCCGCCTTGGTCGGCGTTGGCCGCCAGCGTGTCGGCGTACTCGAAGGCCAGCGATGTGGACGCCAGCAGGCCGGCGCGATGTGGCTCCAGCGAATCGAAAGCCCCGGCCTTGATCAAGGCTTCGACCACGCGCTTGTTGACCAGCTTGCGGTCCACGCGCGAACAGAAATCGAAGAAGCTCTTGAACGGGCCATTGGCCTCGCGCTCGCGCACGATGGCCTCGATCGCCCCCTGCCCCGTGCCCTTGACTGCGCCCAGCGCGTAACAGATCGTCTTGTCGTCGATCGGGACGAAGCGCCACGCGCCCTGGTTCACATCGGGCGGCGTGAAGGTGATGCCGAAGTTCTGCGTGGCATCGTCGTGGAAGATCTTGAGCTTGTCGGTGTCGTCGCTGGCGACGCTCATGTTGGCTGAGAAGAATTCAGCCGGGTAGTGCGCCTTGAGCCAGGCGGTGTGATACGCCAGCAGGGCATACGCGGCCGCGTGCGACTTGTTGAAGCCGTAGCCCGCAAACTTCTCCATCAAGTCGAAGATCTCGTTGGCCAACTCGGTGCTGATGCCGTTCTTGGCCGCCCCCTCCGCGAAGATGCCGCGGTGGTGCTGCATCTCCTCGACCTTCTTCTTGCCCATCGCGCGGCGCAGCAGGTCGGCGCCGCCGAGCGAGTAGCCCCCCACGATCTGGGCCACCTGCATCACCTGCTCCTGGTACACCATGATCCCGTAGGTTTCCTTGAGCACCGTCTCCATCAGCGGGTGTGGGTAGGTCACCTCTTCCTTGCCGTGCTTGCGGGCGCAGAAGGAGGGAATCAGGTCCATGGGGCCCGGACGGTACAGCGCCACCAGGGCAATGATGTCCTCGAAGACGCTGGGCTTGGCGTCACGCAGCATGCCCTGCATCCCGCGCGATTCCAGCTGGAACACGGCCACGGTCTTGCCTTCGGACAGCAGCCGGTAGGACTTGGCGTCATCCAGCGGGATCTTGGCGAAGTCGAAGCCCTTCTGATCCGGGTGCCGCGCGACGATGTAGTCCTTGGCCAGCTCCAGAATGGTCAGCGTGGCCAGGCCCAGAAAGTCGAACTTCACGAGGCCGATGGCTTCCACATCGTCCTTGTCGTACTGGCTCACGGCCGAATCGCTGCCCGGCTGCATGTACAGCGGGCAGAAGTCGGTGATCTTGCCCGGCGCGATCAGCACGCCCCCGGCGTGCATGCCGATGTTGCGCACCATGCCCTCCACGCGCATGGCCAGCTCCAGCAAGGCGGCCACCTCTTCTTCGGCCTTCTCGCGCTCTTCCAGCTCGGGCGCCTCCTTGCGGGCGTAGATCACGCCGCCATCGGGGTTCTCGGGCACACGCGCCAAGGTCACGGTCTTGCCCGGAGGCGCCGGAATCAGCTTGGCAATGCTGTCCACATGGCCATAGCCCATGCCCAGCACGCGGCCCACGTCGCGCAGCGCAGCCTTGGCGGCCATCGTACCGAAGGTGGCGATCTGCGAGACGGCGTCGCGCCCGTAGCGGTCCTTCACGTAGTCGATGACGCGGTCGCGGTTGCCCTGGCAGAAGTCGATGTCGAAGTCGGGCATCGAGACCCGCTCAGGGTTCAAGAAGCGCTCGAACAGCAAGTTGTACTTGAGCGGGTCCAGGTCGGTGATCTTGAGCGCATAGGCCACCAGCGAGCCGGCGCCCGACCCCCGGCCCGGCCCCACCGGGCAGCCGTTGTTCTTGGCCCAGTTGATGAAGTCCTGCACGATCAGGAAGTAGCCCGGGAAGCCCATCTTCAAAATCGTGTTGATCTCGAAGTCCAGGCGCTCCACATAGGTCGGGCGCTGCGCGTTGCGCTCGGCCTCATCGGGGAACAGGTGCAGCAGGCGCTCTTCCAGGCCTTCGTGCGACAGCTCACGGAAGTAGTCTTCCATCGGCTGCGGCTCGCCGTTGGGCATGATCGGCGTCGGGAAGTTGGGCAGCTGCGGCTTGCCCAGCACCAGGGTCAGCGCACAGCGGCGCGCAATCGCCACCGTGTTGGCAATCGCCGAGGGGATGTCGGCAAACAGCGCCTCCATCTCGGCGGTGGTCTTGAAATGCTGCTCGCGCGTGAAGCGCTTGATGCGCTTGGGATTGCCCAGCGTCTCGCCCTCGGCGATGCAGGTGCGTGCCTCGTGCGCCTCGAAATCGTCGGGCTCCTGGAACTGGATCGGATGGGTGGCCACCACGGGCAGCCCCAGGCGGGCGGCCAAAGGCACCGCCGCCCGGATATAGGGCTCGTTCGTGGCGTGCCCGCTGCGCTGCAGCTCAATGTAGAAACGGTTCGGGAAAGCGGCCGCCAGCTTGCGCGCCTGGGCCTCGGCCTTGGGCACGTCCCCGTGGGACAACGCCTGCCCCACCAGCCCCATTTCCGCACCGGACAGGCAGATCAGCCCCTCATTGCGCTCGCACAGCGAGGCCCAGTACACCCAGGCATGGCTGCGCTGGCCCGGCGCTGTCCAGGCCTCACCCAGCAGCTCCGACAGGCGCAGGTAGCCCTGGCGGTTCTGAACCAGCAGCAGCAACCGCGTGGGCGCCTTGCCTGGCTCTTCGGGCTCCAGCCACACATCGGCACCGATGATGGGCTGCACGCCCTTCTTCTGCGCGCTCTTGTACAGCTTGAGCGCCCCGAACAGGTTGCTCAGGTCCGTGACGGCGACGGCGGGTTGACCATCCTTGGCCGCGGCCTTGACCAGGTCGTCGATGCGGACGGTGCCGTCGACAACGGAATATTCGGAGTGGGAGCGCAGGTGAACGAAAGGCATCCGGGCATTGTAAGAACCCTAGGCCCTGGTCTGCGCCGGCCCCATGGACCAGGCCCTCATGTCCGCGCCCGACGGATGCTGGAACACCCGCAAGCCAAACTCCGGCAGGATGGCCAGCAGGTGATCGAAGATGTCCGACTGGATGCCCTCGTAGGCCACCCACTCCGTCGTGTTGGTAAAGCAGTACACCTCCATCGGCAGGCCGTCCGAGGTGGGGTCCAGCTGGCGCACCATCAGCGTCATGCCCTGGTGGATGCCGGGCTGACGGCGCAGGTAGCGCTCCACGTACATCCGGAAGATGCCGATGTTGGTCACGCGGCGGCGGTTCACCACATCCCGGTCAGTGCCCGGCGCGCGGGCGTTCCATTCGGCCAACTCCGCCTCCTTGGCGGCCAGATAGTCCTTGAGCACATCGAAGCGGCTCAGCGCCTGGGCTTCGGCGTCGGTCAAAAAGCGGATGCTCTGTTGGTCCAGGTAAACGCTGCGCTTGATGCGCCGCCCGCCCGACTCCGTCATGCCCCGCCAGTTGCGGAACGAGTCCGAAATCAGCCGCTTGGTGGGGATGTTGGTGATGGTCTTGTCCCAGTTCTGCACCTTCACCGTGTGCAGGGCAATGTCGACCACGCCACCGTCCACGCCAATTTGCGGCATCTGGATCCAGTCACCCACCCGCACCATGTCGTTTGAGCTCAACTGCACGCTCGCCACCAACGACAGCAACGTGTCCTGGAAGATCAGCATCAGCACCGCCGCCATCGCTCCCAGACCAGACAGCAAGATCAACGGCGAGCGGTCGATCAGCGTGGCGATCATCAGGATCACCGCCAGCGCATAGATGACGATCTTGACGACCTGCACATAGCCCTTGATGGGACGCTGCGCCGCATCGGGCCGGCGTTGCCACACGGTGTTGATCAGGTCCAGCAAGCCGGCCAGTGCCAGCGCCACCGTCAGCACGATGAAAGCCCCGCACACATTCTGGACCACCGTCACCACCGCCTCCGGCAACTCGGGCACGGTCTGGATGCCCCAGGTCAGCACCAGAGCCGGCACCACATGGGCCAAGCGCGAGATCACCCGCAGCGCCCTCACCTCGGGGTCATGGGCCAGCGTCGTGGACCTCAACACCCGATCCACGCTGCGCAACAGGATGTGCTTGGTCAACCAATCGGCCAGCCACGCCAGGGCAAGCAAGGCCGCCAGCGCCAGCACGGTGTACGACACCGGATGGCGCTCCAGCCAAGCCATCCAGTCAGGTAAATGTTCTTGCATGGGTCAGGATTCCTCTCGGGCGACGTCGCCCAGGCCCGACCTTAGCTGTTATTCATCTTTTTTGCATTTGGCCAAATACATTAACCCTTGGTAGGGCAGCAAATTGGTCCGCACCACCTTGTCGATCGGCTCGACAAACCCGTGCTGCATCCAGCGCGCTGCCAGCAACACATTCAAACCGATCATGCCGTCGGCCAACAAGGGCAGACTGATGCCCTCCAGTTGCTCGGGGGGCAGCAGACGGGTCAGATGATGCTTGAGCAAGGCGGAATAGTCGCGCGCCGTGGCCCCGCTCATCGCAGCCACCTCGTCGCTCACCGCCAGAGAGTCCACCAGCATGATGCGGCCACGCCGCGGGTCATCGCGGATGAAGACCAGGAACACCCGCATCGCCGGGGCCAACAAAGCCAGCGGATCGGACGAACGCGGCAACTGTTCCATCGCGGCCAGCGTCAGCGCCATCAACTGCTCACGCAACTCGCTGTAGGCCGCCAGAAACAACTCCGGCAGCGTCTTGAACGACTCGTAAAAGTAACGCTCGGTCAGGTGGGCGGCCACGCACACCTCGCGCACCGTGGCGCCATGAAAGCCCTTGGTGCCAAACACCTCGATCGCCCCTTCGATCAGCTTGGCGCGCCGCAGACGCTGGCGCTCTTCGGGCAACACGCCGCCATAGCGACGCTTGTTCAAGGGGGGGGTATCGGAAAGACTGACGTCCATGGGAAGACCTATATTCACAGACCCTATTGTCAGCTTATAGTTTGACAACATTAATTGTCACAACGTAAACCCTCCACTCACGGGTCGTGCGCGCATGAGCATCCAAGCTGTCCTCACCAACCTCGTCCTGCGTTACCAGTTCAAGCGCGCCGGGCGGGGGCCGCTGAACGTGCACAAGGCGCGGCACATGGTCAACAAGATGGCCAAGCGCTACCCGCCGCCCCCCAAAGACATCGCGCACACGCCGCTGGCAGGGCGCACGGGCGCGGGCCTGTGTTCGGCCGAGTGGCTCAGCGTGGCCCACCCGCAACGCACGGTGCTCTACTTCCATGGTGGCGGCTACTTCTTCTGCGGACTGGACACGCACCGCCCCACCTGCGCCTACCTGGCCCGTACCGCCCAGGCCCGCGTGCTGTCGGTGGACTACCGCATGGCGCCCGAACATGTCTTCCCAGCCGCTGTGAACGACGCCGTTGCCTGGTGGAAAGAGTTGCTCGACCAGGGCTTCCAGCCCTCGGAAGTCGTGTTCGCCGGGGACTCGGCTGGCGGCGGCCTGGCTCTGGCCTGCATGCTCGCCGCGCGCGAACAGGGCCTGCCCCTGCCCGCCGGGGCCGTGCTCTTCTCCCCCTGGACCGACCTGTCCTGCTCGGGCGAGACCATGCGCACCAAGGCCGATGTGGACGTGATGTTCAACCCCGAGTCTCTGCCCGAGGCCGCGGCGCTCTACCTGGCCGGTCAGCCCAGCACCACGCCCCTGGCCTCGCCGCTGTTTGCCGACCTGCACGGCCTGCCGCCGCTGATGATCCACGCCAGCGAACACGAAATCCTGCTGGCCGACTCGACCCGCCTGCACGAGCGCGCCCAGGCACAAGGCGTGCGCAGCGAACTGCACCTCAAAGCCAAGATGCCGCACGTGTGGCCCACCATGCTGATGCTGCCGGAGGCCCGCCAGACCCTGCACCACTGCGGTGACTTCATCGCCCGCATCACCCGCAGTGCCACGACCTCGTCCGCCCAGCAGGCATGATGCGCACATGAACTGGTTGAAACGTTTGTGGTGGTCGGCCATCGTGCTGGCCTTGGTGTTGGCAGGCGCCGTGGCCTGGAGTTGGGAGCCCGACCGGCAACTGGGCGAACTCGTCGCCCGCTGGGCCCCCGAGCCCTCGCGCTTCATCGAACTCGACGGCATGCAGGTGCACATCCGTGACACCGGCCCCCGCAACGACCCCACCCCCATCGTGCTGCTGCACGGCATGTCGTCCAGCCTGCACAGCTTCGAAGGCTGGCAAGGTACCCTGCAAGGCGAGCGACGGGTGATCAGCGTCGACCTGCCCGGATTCGGCCTGACCGGCCCCAGCCCCCAGGGCGACTACCGCATCGAGGTCTACACCCGCTTCATCCTTCGCCTGCTCGACACCCTGGAAGTCAAACGCGTGGTGCTCGCCGGCAATGCCCTGGGCGGCGAAATCGCCTGGCAGACCGCCCTGCTGGCACCCGAGCGCGTTCAAAAGCTGATCCTGATCGACGCCGATGGCTACCAACCCGCCGTGCTCTCCATGCCCCTGGGCTTTCAGATTGCCAGCATGCGCGGCCTGCGCTGGGTGTCCGAACGCATCCTGCCCCGCCCCTTGATGGCTGCCAGCCTGCGCAGCGTGTTCGGTGAACCGGAGCGGGTCACCCCCGAGCGGATCGACCGGTATTTCGAGCTGAACCTGCGCGTCGGCAACCGCCGCGCCCTGTTCCAGCGCATGGACCAGGCCACCTTCGGCGAAAGCGCGCCCCTCATCCGCCGCATCACCCAGCCCACCCTGGTGCTGTGGGGCGAGCGTGACGAGATGATCTCGCCCGATCTGGGCGCACGCTTTTGCGAAGACATCCCGCGCTGCCGCCTGGTGACCTTCCCCCAACTGGGCCACCTGCCTCAAGAAGAAGACCCGGAAGCCACCCTGCAGGCGGTACGCGCCTTCCTGGGCTCTTGAATCCGGAGCGAATGGCCCCTCGATTGCCAAAAATGTGGTGGGGTCGATGAGGCAAGCGGCCATAAAACCGCTACGCTTGGGCCATGTTCAGTTATCGACACGGATTCCACGCGGGCAACCACGCCGATGTGCTCAAGCACATGGTGCTGGTGCAGGTGCTTGAGCACCTGCTGCACAAAGACAAACCCTTCTGGGTGGTCGACACCCACGCGGGCGGGGGCATTTACGACCTCACCAGCGGCTACGCCACCAAGAGCGGCGAATCCGCCACCGGCATCGCCACGCTGTGGCCGCTGCGCCGCGACAAGTCCATCCCTGAAGCCGTGCGCGGCCTGCTCAAACAGGTCGCCGCGCTCAACGATGGCGACGAGCTCAAGTGGTACCCCGGCTCGCCTCAGCTGGCCGCGCAGATGCTGCGCGAAGGTGACCACCTGCGCCTGTTCGAGCTCCACCCCACCGAGATCAAGCTGCTGGAAAACCACTTCGCCGGCGTCAAGCGCGGCGTCAGCATCCAATGCGCCGATGGTTTCGCCAGTCTGAAGGGCTGCCTGCCACCGCCGCCACGTCGTGGCCTGGTGCACATCGATCCGCCCTACGAAATCAAGGACGACTACCGCCGCGTCCTGCAGACCTTGAAGGACGCGATCCCCAAGTTCACCTCGGGCACCTACGCCATCTGGTACCCCGAAGTGGCGCGCCGTGAAGCCATCCAGTTCCCGGCCCAACTCAAGCGCCTGGCCTCTGAGCTACCGAAGGTTGACTGGCTGCACGCCACGCTGCGCGTCAAGGGCGCCGAGCGCGATGGCGTCGGCCTGTTCGGCAGCGGCATGTTCATCATCAACCCGCCCTACACCCTGTACGACAAGCTGGCCGAGGCGTTGCCCTGGCTGGTCGAAACCATCGGCCAGGATGACCACGCGGCCTACACGCTCGAAGCCCAGCAGAGTTGAGCGGGTTGGGGAGCGGGCAGCACCACGCTTGCCCGTGCTCCCGATCAGGCCCCCAGGTCGAACACCAGCACCTCGGCCTGCTTGCCCTGACTCAGACTCAGGCGACTCTCGCCTTCCAGCTTGAGGGCATCGCCTGCCTTCAAGGCCTGGCCATTCACGCTCAACTCGCCGCGCGCCAGGTGCACATAGGTCTTGCGTGCAGCATCCAGCGGCACCTCCAGGGCCTCGTCCCCGTCGAACAGCCCCGCATACAGCGTGGCGTCGGCATGGATCGTCACCGAGCCTTCTCGCCCATCGGGTGAGGCCACCACCCGCAAGCTACCGCGCTTGTCGGCCTCGGCAAAGCCCTTTTGCTCATAGCCTGGACGCAAACCCCGCTGCGCGGGCTGAATCCAGATCTGCAGCATGTGCGTGGTGTCGTACAGCGCCTGGTTGAACTCGCTGTGCAGGATGCCGGTCCCCGCCGACATGCGCTGCACCTCGCCCGGCACGATGCGCGCATCGTTGCCCTGGTTGTCCTTGTGCCAGATCGCGCCCTGCAGCACGTAGGTCACGATCTCCATGTCGCGGTGACCGTGCATGCCAAAGCCGCGCCCCGGGGCGATCATGTCGTCGTTGATGACGCGCAGCGGCCCAAAGCCCATGTGGGCCGGGTCGTGATACTCGGCAAACGAAAAGCTGTGAAAGCTCTGCAGCCAGCCGTGGTCGGCATAGCCGCGTTCTTCAGATCGGCGCAAGGTCAACATGGCGTGGGTCCTTCAATGTGTGCATCCTTTACGGGTGACTGTAGAAGCCCGGGGGCACTTCTTGGCTGCGCGCGACTGATAGCATCATTCAAACAAATTGAAGCTAAGCCATGACTGAACGCCGTCAAGCCCTCACCCCTGAAGCCCTGCTGATGATGGACACCATCGCGCGCACGGGCAGCTTTGCGGCGGCCGCGCGCGAACTGGGCAAAGTGCCCTCGGCCTTGACCTACAGCGTGCGCCAGCTCGAGGACGCGCTCGACGTGCTGCTGTTCGACCGCCGCAGCCGCCAGGCTCGCCTCACGGCTGCCGGCGACGAACTGCTGCGTGAGGGGCGCCTGCTGCTGCAACAGATGGACGCCGTGGCCAACCGGGTCAAGCGCGTGGCCTCGGGATGGGAGGCCGAACTCACCATCGCCGTAGACAAGATCATCGCGCCCCACGCCATCTTCGACCTGATCGAAGGCTTCTACGCCCTCAAGCCCCCCACGCGTGTGCGCATGCTCAGCGAGGTCATGAACGGCACCTGGGAGGCGCTGGCCTCCGGCACGGCCGATCTCGCCATCGGCATCCCGGGCGACCGCATCACCACCCCCGGTGTGCGTCTGGAGGTCATCGGCGACGTGCCCTTCGTGCTGGCGGTCGCCCCGCATCACCCGCTGGCCCAGGCGGCCGAACCCGTCAACCAGACCGTGCTGGCCCAACATCGCATCGTGGCCGTGGCCGACACCGCCCGCGGCCTCGAGCCCATGACCATCGGCATCCTGCCTGGTCAGGACGTGCTCACCCTGCCGTCCATGTCGTCCAAGCTCGAAGCGCAGATGCGTGGCCTGGGCTGTGGCTTCCTGCCCGAGCCCATGGTGCGCCCCTACCTGAGCAGTGGGCAACTCGTCAGCAAGACCGTGAGCGGCCCGCCGCGCGTCACCCGCCTCCACTACGCATGGCGCCAGGGCGAGACGCCCCCCGGCATGGCACTGACCTGGTGGCTGCACCAGCTCAGCAGCCCCACCACCCGCCAGGCCCTGATGGACCTGCACGGAGGCCTGTTGCTGTGAGCTACATCGGCCGCTTCGCCCCCTCGCCCACCGGTCCGCTGCACGCCGGCTCCCTGGTGGCCGCGCTGGCCAGCTGGCTCGATGCCCGTGCGCGTGGCGGGCGCTGGCTGGTGCGCATCGAAGACGTGGACACCCCACGCTGCGTGCCCGGCGCCGACCAACTGATCCTGTCGCAGCTGGCCGCCTGCGGCCTGCACCCCGACACGCCCCCCGTGTACCAAAGCCAGCGCGGGGATCTGTACCAGGCCGCGCTCGACCGCCTCGTGGCCGCTGGCCATGCCTACCCCTGCGGCTGTACCCGCGCCGACATCGCCCAGGCCAACGCGGCGCTGGGGCTGAACAAGGCCCGTCACGGCGACCTCGTCTACCCCGGCACCTGCCGACCCGATCGAGGCGGCCTGAAAGGCAAGCCCGCACGCGCCTGGCGCCTGCAGGTCCCGACGCGGACGGATGCACCCGACGGCCTGTGGCACTGGCATGACCGCCGCCTCGGCCCGCAAAGCCAGAACCTGGCTGAAGCCGTGGGCGACTTCGTCATCCGCCGCGCCGACGGCCTGTGGGCCTACCAGCTCGCTGTGGTCGTGGACGATGGCGAACAAGGCGTCACCGACATCGTGCGCGGCGAGGACCTCACCGACAACACGCCGCGCCAGCTCTGGCTGCAGCAGTGCCTGGGCCTGACTGCCCCGCGCTACCTGCACACACCATTAGTGTGCGGCCCCAACGGGGAAAAGTTGTCCAAACAGAACGGTGCCGAAGCCCTGTCACTCGACGACCCGCTGGTCACCTTGCAACAAGCGGGCCGCGCCCTCGGTCTGTCCGCAGAGGGAACCACACTAGGCGACTGGCTGGCCGCCGCCGTCACGGCCTGGCAGGACCAGCTGACACGCTGGCCGTTGCGCTAAGTCACGCCCAGCAAGCACCGGCAGCGCGGTAGGCTTGCGGTGTGGCCCTGCCCCTTTTCACGATTGGGCCGCACCCCAGGTTCAGCCCCGATCGACCACCACGAAGTGCTTGCGCACCGGCTCGATCACCTCGAACGCGCCTTCAAACCCGGTCGGAATCACCGCCCCCTCGCCTGCGCGCACATCCACCCAGCCGCCGGCTGTGTCGTGCAGGCGCACATGCCCACTCAGCACAAAGAAGTACTCTTCCTTGTCGGCCGGAAACACGATGCGCCAGCGCCCCACCTCACAGGCCCAGATGCCCGCGCTCGTCTGCCCATCGGCCGACTCGTACAGCGTCCAGGTCTCGCGCCGAGGGTTGCCCTGCTGCAGCCGTTCTGGCTTGGGGTGGTCGATGACGCCGCCCTGCGCAGGCGGATCAAAGCGCACGATGGCAGGCAGCGGTGCACCCGGCAGGCCATGTACAGGCCCGCTCATGCGCCCTCCCCAACACCCGCAGCCGCCTCAGCATCCGTGGCAGCCGCCACCACCGGCGCCACATCGATCAGGAAATGCGTGCGGTAGTACGCCAGCTCGTCGATCGACTCGTGGATGTCGGCCAGTGCCGTGTGCTTCTGCGCCTTCTTGAAGCCACTCACCAGCTCCGGCCGCCAGCGACGTGCCAGCTCCTTGAGCGTGCTCACATCCAGATTGCGATAGTGAAAAAACGCCTCCAGCTTGGGCATGTAATTCGCCAGAAAGCGCCGATCCTGGCAGATTGAGTTGCCACACATCGGTGACTTGTTGGTGGGCACATACTTCTTCAAGAAGGCGATCACCGCGTGCTCGGCCTCGGCCTCCGTCACCGTCGAGGCCTTGACCCGGTCGATCAGCCCGCTCTTGCCGTGCGTGCCCTTGTTCCACTTGTCCATGCCGTTGAGCACGTCGTCACTCTGGTGAATCGCCAGCACCGGCCCCTCCACGCGCACTGTCAACTGCGGGTCCGTCACCACCACCGCGATCTCGATGATGCGGTCGCTCTGAGTCTTCAGCCCGGTCATCTCCAGGTCGATCCAGATCAGGTTCAAATCGCTCTTGGCCAAGACCGGGGTCGCCGGGGCCTCCAGTGGCACGGGCGTGCCGGGGGTCACATCACTCATGGGCATCACACACAACGGTTGTCCGGCCCGGTAGACAGGCGCGTCGGTCATTTTCCGGCACAGGCACCTGGGCACAGGGATTTGCACGCCGGACGAGCCCCGGATTGTGCGGGCAAACGTACACTCCCGGTCATGCCATCCAGCACCCTGACCTTGCTTTTCGCGGCCTTCATCGTCGCCTCCCTGCTCACCAAACTCTGGCTCGACACCCGCCAGGCGCGCCACGTGGCCCGCCACCGCAACACGGTGCCCGAGGCCTTCGCCCCGCACGTGCCCGCGCTCAGCCACCAACGGGCCGCCAACTACACGCTCGACAAGCTGCGATTTGGCCTGCTCAGCACCGCCGTCAGCACCGTTGTGCTGATCGGCTGGACCCTGCTGGGCGGCCTCGACGCGCTCAACATCGCCGTGCGCGACGCCGTGCTGCCCACCTGGGGTGCCCTGCCCTACCAGCTCGTGCTGCTTGGCACCTTCACCCTGATCGGCGCCCTGATCGAGCTCCCGCTCGAAGCCTGGCACACCTTCCGTCTGGAGCAAAAACACGGCTTCAACCGCATGACCTGGGGCATGTGGCTGGGCGATCAGTTCAAACAGATGCTGCTGGGCCTGCTGCTCGGCGGCCCCATCGCCGCCCTCATCCTGTGGCTCATGGGTGCGGCCGGCGCCAACTGGTGGCTGTGGGCCTGGGGTGCCTGGGTGGCTTTCAGCCTGCTGCTGATGGTGATCTTCCCCATCTTCATCGCCCCGCTGTTCAACAAGTTCGAACCGCTCCAAGACCAGGGCCTCATCGAGCGCGTCAACGCCCTGATGGCCCGCTGCGGCTTCACCGCCAAGGGCTTTTTCGTCATGGACGGCAGCCGCCGCTCGGCCCACGCCAACGCGTACTTCACGGGTTTGGGCGCCGCCAAGCGCGTGGTCTTCTACGACACCTTGCTGAGCAAGCTCACCCACGGCGAAGTCGAAGCCGTGCTCGCCCATGAGTTGGGGCACTTCAAGCACCGCCATGTGCTCAAGCGCATGGTCATGATGTTCGCTCTGAGCCTGGCCGGTTTCGCCCTGCTGGGCTGGCTGTCGCAGCAGGTCGGCTTCTACACCGGCCTGGGCGTGCGCCCCAACCTTGGCGCCCCCAATGACGCCCTGGCCCTGCTGCTCTTCATGCTGGCCCTGCCACCCTTCGCCTTCTTCATCTCGCCGGTGTTCGCCTACTTCTCCCGCAAGGACGAGTACGAGGCCGATGCCTACGCCTGCGCCCAGGCCAGCGGCCAAGACCTCGCCAGCGCCCTGATCAAGCTCTATAAGGACAACTCGTCCACCCTCACGCCCGACCCCATGTACGTCCGCTTCCACTACTCCCACCCGCCCGCCTCCGAGCGCCTGGCGGCCATGCAGGCATGAAGCGCCACGGCCACAACGCGCCCCTGCGCAAAGCCAAAGGCAAGGACGCCGACACCAGCCAATGCCAGCGCGGCCTGGTCGTCTCCACCCACGGTCGCCACGTCATCGTTGAAGACGAGCAAGGCGGCCGTCTGATCTGCCATCCCCGTGGCAAGAAGAGTGAAGCCGTCGTGGGCGACCGCGTGCTGTGGCAACCCACGCTGGAGGGCAGCGGCGAAGGTCTGATCGTGCAGGTCGAAGAGCGCCGCAACCTGCTCTACCGGCAAGATGAATGGCGCAGCAAGTCCTTTGCCGCCAACCTGGATCAGATGCTGGTGTGGATCGCCGTCGAGCCCGTGTTCAGCGAAGCACAGCTCACGCGCGCCCTGCTGGCCGCCCGCTACGCCGACATCCCTGTCACCATCGTGCTCAACAAGGTGGACCTGCCCGGTGCCGAAACCGCCCGCCAGCGCCTCGCGCCCTACCGAGCCATGGGCTACCCCGTGGTCGAGATGTCCCTCACCTCCGACGCCGAGGCCGCCAAGGCCCAGGTGATGCCCTTGCTGCAAGGCAAGGCCAGCCTCGTGCTGGGGCCGTCTGGCGCCGGCAAGAGCACGCTGATCAACACCCTGCTGCCCCACGCCCGCGCCGAGGTGGGCGAGATTTCGCAGGCGCTCAACTCCGGCCGCCACACCACCACCACCAGCCTCTGGTACTGGCTGGACGACAGCCACGAAAGCGCCGTGATCGACTCGCCCGGCTTTCAGGAATTCGGCCTGCACCACATCGCGCCCACCGAGCTGGCCAAGTGGATGCCAGACATCGCCGCCCACATCGCCGACTGCCGCTTCTACAACTGCACCCACCGCCAAGAGCCCGGCTGTGCCGTGAGGGCTGCTGCCGACCGCGGCGAGATCAGCCCCATGCGCCTGAGCCTCTACACCGGCCTGTTTGACGAGCTCAGCCAGCAGCGCTGGTAATCCCCCCGTCTGTGATGCACGGCTCACGCCCGAAGATTTGACACACGGCCCCGCCGACACCCGATCTGCACGACAACCATGAACGACACCCTCTCGCTGATCCCCGATGCCCTGGACGCTTTCTCCATCGGCGCCTTGTCGCTGGAAGACCTGGCCCGCACGATGCGCGACGCCTCGCAAGAGCACGAGCCTGCCCTGCCCGACCGCTACCTGGACGTGCTGGAACGCTTGTTGAACCAACTGGAAAGCGCCGCGCTGTTCAGCGAAGAGAGCTGCTCCTTCAGCCGCGAAGACATGGTGTCAGCTCTGGTGGAGTGGTTGGCCCGCGCGCAGGACTGGTCCAACAAGACACTGAACCCGCCGACACCGAAGCGGAATTGAAAGGACAGGCTCAGGGCACCCGTTGAGGTGCCCGTCTCGTCAGCGGTTCACTCAACCAATCAGGTTGGCCAGCGACAGCAGCGCCAGCAGCAGCATCCACAACACCACCGAGCGCCAGATCAAACCGACCACGCTGCGCAGGTGCGCCAACTCAGGCGGGGCACCGGTGGTGCTGCCCTCGGCGTCGATCACATCCGAGCCATCACCTTGACTCAGCGTGCGGCTCACGTCACGGCCATCGGCACTCGGTGCTGCCTGACCGCCCAGACGTACCCCCAGGGCGCCGGACGCCGCCGACAGGATGGTGCCTTCGTTCGGACGCACCCACAGCACCGCATGACGGCGCCAAGCATCCACGGCATCCTCGAAATTGCCCACCACCGCAAAACCAAAGGCCGTCATGCGTGAAGGCACGTGATCCAGCAGGCTGAACAACTTGAGCGAGAGGTTCATCAGGCGATCGTGCGTCGCCGCGCCGGTCACCTGGCTCTTGTACGACCAATAGCGGCTGGCGAACTCGGCCATGCGGTACAGCACCGCGCCCGCTGGGCCCAGGCCCACGGTGGACAAAGCCACAAACCAGAAAAACACGCCAAACACATGGCGGTGCGCGGCCAACAGCGAGTACTCCAGGACATGACGCAGCACCTCGGTGCGCGGCAGGTCACTGGCGTCCAGGTGCTGCCAATGCGCGAGTTGCTCGCGGGCACGGTCTTCGCGTCCCTGCTCCAGCGCATCGCGGATCGCCGTGAAGTTGTGGCTGAACTGCCGGAAGCCCAACGTCAGGTACAACACGGCCACGTCCCACAGCAAAGCCAAAATGGTGCTGTAGCGGTCGATCACCACATAGAGCAGCCCCACCAGCACGGCCGGGGCCAACACCGTGACGGCCCAAACCACGCGGGCGTGCACATCGGCACCCGCATCAAAATTGCGGCCGACCCAACGCACCCAAGACGTCAAAGCCTGGTGAATCGGGTTGAGCGAAGAAAGAGGCTTGAGCTGCTCCGCCAACAAAGCGAAGAGCACGGCAAAGAAACTCATGGCGTGATGATAGCCGCCTGCTCACACCGGCATGCGACAGAAACGTGTACGGTGCGTCAGGCAGACAGGAAGCGGTAGAAATTTCGCAACATCGCGGCCGTGGCGCCCCAGATGAAGTACTCGCGCTGCTGCTCCTGCGGCGGTCGCCAGGGCATCGAGAAAAACTCGAAGCGCGCCCCGCTCACCTCCAGCGCATGACGCTGATGGAACCGCGGGTCCATCAGGAAAGGCAGCGGCACTTCAAAGATGTCCGCTACCTCGTTGGCATCCGCCTGCAGCCGCAGGCGCTGCATCTCGTCTTCCAGCGGATCGATCAGGCCCACCACGGGCGTGACCATGAAACCCGTGCCCGTGGCATACGGCGGCAAGGTGCCCAGCACCTGGACACGAGAGGGCGCCAAGCCCACCTCTTCCTGCGCTTCGCGCAAGGCCGTGGCCACCGGGTCCGGATCGGTCGGCTCCTGTCGCCCGCCCGGGAAGCTGATCTGCCCCGCATGCTTGCTCAAATGCGCCGTGCGCTGCGTCAGCAGCACCGACACCTGATCTCGCATCACCAGAGGCACCAGCACCGACGCAGGCACGAACTCCTTCGCACGAATCCACAACTCGTTGTCGGCATCGGTCTTCCACGCCGGCGGCGCCGCAAAGCGCTGGATGAGTGCATCACGGGTCAAACGCTCCAGAGGCACTGGGGGCAGATGCCCGTCACTGCCCAGATGCTCCGCTTGGTGAGGGTCGATTTTCAAAGCCATGGCAGCACCATAACAAAAGCCGCCTGGGCTTGCGCAGCAGGCGGCTTTGGGGGGTTGGCCCGCGACCCGAAGGCCACGGAGAACAACGCTGTGCTCTTAGGCGAGCTTTTCCTTGATGCGTGCCGACTTGCCGCTGCGCTGACGCAGGTAGTACAGCTTGGCGCGACGGACGTCACCGCGACGCTTGACTTCGATCTTGGAGATCAGGGGGCTGTACAGCTGGAACGTACGTTCCACGCCTTCGCCGCTCGAGATCTTGCGGACGATGAAGCTGGAGTTCAGGCCACGGTTACGCTTGGCGATCACGACGCCTTCGTAAGCCTGGACGCGCTTGCGGGTACCTTCCACCACGTTGACCGAAACGATCACGGTGTCGCCAGGGGCGAAAGAAGGGATCTCTTTGTTCAGACGAGCAATTTCTTCTTGCTCGAGCTGTTGAATGATGTTGGCCATCAAAAGCTCCTAATTGATCTTGCCCGCGCTTGAAAATCCAGTCATGACGCCCTGTGCTCACCCGTGGGTTTCACAAGGATCTCGACCGGGGTGAAAAAATGGTAGCCGGGTAGAGGATCGGAAAACCGCAGATTATAGCGTGAGTTGAGATAAAAAGTGTTCGTCGTGTTTGGACAATTCGCCACGCGCCCTGGCCAACTCGATCAGCTCGGGGCGCCGCAGTGCCGTGATCCGCAGTTGCTGCTCACGACGCCAGCGCGCAATGTGGGCATGATGGCCTGACATCAGCACCGGCGGCACCGCCGCATCGACGCCCCGCTCGTTGCCATCGGCCGGCCAATCCAGCACTTCCGGGCGACTGTAATGCGGGCAGTCCAGCAAACCGTCGGAGAAGCTGTCCTGCTCGTGCGAGGCCGCATCGTGCAAGACTCCGGGCTGCAAGCGGGTCACCGCATCGATCAGCGTCAAGGCCGGCAGCTCACCGCCCGACAGCACATAGTCACCCAGGCTGATTTCTTCGTCCACATGGGCGTCGATGAAACGCTGGTCAATGCCTTCGTAGCGTCCGCACACCAGCACGGCGCCGGGCCCCTCGGCCAGCTGCTGCACACGTTGCTGCGTCAAAGGCTTGCCGGCGGGGCTGAACAACACGACAGGCAAGCGTGGCGCGGCAGCGGCGTCTTGATCCGACCGGATCGCCGACAGGCAACGCACCAGGGGTTCGACCAGCATGACCATGCCCGGGCCACCGCCAAACGGTCGGTCATCGACCCGACGGTACACCCCCTCGGCAAAGTCGCGCAACGGCCACAGGCGCACATCGACCGCCTTGGTTTCGAAAGCACGACGCGTCACGCCCACCGTCTGAAACGGGGCGAACAATTCGGGAAACAGGGTGATGACATCGAAGCGAACGGCCATCTCAGCCCTCCGGTGAAATCCGAGGGGGGTCAGTAGTCCAGACCCCAGTCGGCCACGATGCGCTTGTCAGCCAGGCTGACGCTGTCGATGTAAGCCGACACGAAGGGGATGAGACGCTCGGTGACGTCCTGGCCTTCGGCCGCGGGCACGACGCAGCGCAACACGCTGTGCGGTCCGGTGGACATCAGGTCGGCCACCTGGCCCAGGAATTCACCCTGGCGGTTGACCACATTCAGGCCGATCAGGTCGACCCAGTAAAACTCGTCGGCGTCCGGCGTCGGGAATGCCGAGCGTGACACGAACACGCGGGCGCCCTTGAGGGCCTCGGCGTCATTGCGGTCTTCCAGCCCTTCGGCGGTCCCGACAATGATGTCGCCCTGCTCGCGCACCGTCTTCATCTGCAGGAAGCGCGGGGCAGCCAGGCGTGCAGGTGCAGCCGCCTTGGGCGCAGCAGCCTTGCTCACGACCGATGTGCCAGCTTCTCCGGTCTTGGCAGACGGACGCGACAAAGTGCCCGCAGCCTGTTCGGCCGGGCGCAAAAACCATTTCTTCGTACAGAAGAGCGCCTGAGGATCAGAAGAAAAGGGCATCACCTTGATGCCCCCCTTCACGCCCCAGGCGTCCACGATGCGCCCGACTTCCACCGCATCTTCAGGCCAGACAACACCGTCATCCAGCACCAGCGCAGAGGTCGAGCGATCGTTCATGCGGCCTCGATCAGGCAGCAGGCGCAGCAGCCTTCTGGGCGATCACGACCAGACGGTTCACGGCGTCAGACGGTTGTGCACCGTTCTTGACCCAGGCGTCGACGCGGTCCAGCGCCAGGCGCAGGGTTTCAGCGTTGCCGGAAGCCAGGGGGTTGTAGAAACCCACGCGCTCCAGGAAGCGACCGTCACGACGGTTCTTCTGTTCAGCCACGACGATGTTGTAGAAAGGGCGCTTCTTGGAGCCGCCGCGTGCAAGTCGAATCACGACCATGATGTGTCCTTCAAATCGAATGGGCGACCACTCTTCCCGGGAGACACTCGGGGTCAAGCAGCCAAGGCTCGGCCAGGCACCCGCCCGACCGCTCCAATCATCCGTCCCGTTTAGATACGCGCTGAGGTGTTGCCAGGCGCTCGCCATGGAAACCACCCAACTCGGGCCGGAAAACCGCAAATTATAGTCTGACTTGAAGCTTCGCGCCAAGCGTCCCCGCACCCACATGACTGACACCCTCGCCGACGCCCCTCCCTCGCTGCACTCCAAGACGGTGGCCACCTGGCTGGCCTTGCTGGGCGGCCCCCTGGGCGCACACCGGTTTTACCTGTACGGCTGGAACGATGTATGGGCCTGGCTGCACCCTTTGCCCACGCTGGTGGGCGCCGTGGGGCTGCGGCGCGTGGCCGAGTTCGGACTCGACGACCAACTGTCCTGGCTGCTGATCCCGGTACTGGGCTTCATGGTGGCAGGCACCATGCTGCAAGCCATCGTCTACGGCCTGATGCCTGACGAGCGCTGGCACGCGCGTTACAACGCCGGACGCGACCTTCGTACCGCCCGCCCCAGCGGTTGGGCCGCCATCATCGGGGTGATCCTGGCCCTGCTGGTCGGCGCGACCGTGCTGATGTCCACCATTGCCTTTTCGGGGCAGCGCTATTTCGAATACCAGGTGGAAGAGGCGCGCAAGCTCAGCCAGTGAGGAGCCGCGTCGCATCGACAAGGCGCCGCGCGCGCAAGGCGGTCCGCCTTACCGGATAATCACGGTTTTGCGACCCCTAGCTCTTTGACGCGCCATGACCACGCCCACCGATCCGCATCACAACGCCAACGCGCCCCTCACCTACGACCAGGCCGGTGTCAACTATGACCTGATCGACCCGTTGAAGGTGGCCGCTCAGCGTGCTGCGGCCGCCACCGGTGGCCACTTGGCCAGCCATGGCTTCAGCGAAGTGCTGGCCTCGCGCGGCGAATCGGCCTATGTGGTCGATGTGGGCCCGATGTACCTGGCCTCCATCGTGGAATGCCTGGGTACCAAGACCCTCGTGGCCGACGAAATGGCCACGCTGACGGGCAAGAGCTACTACGACGGCATCGCACAGGACACCATCGCCATGGCGGTGAACGATCTGATCACCGTGGGCGCCACTCCCCTGGTGGTGCAAGCCTACTGGGCTGCCGGCGGCTCCGACTGGTTTGGCGACAAGGTGCGTGCCAACGCCCTGGTGGCCGGCTGGAAAAAAGCCTGCGAGGTGTGCAACGTCGCCTGGGGTGGCGGTGAAACCCCCGCGCTGGCTGGCATCGTGGCCGACGGCCGCGTCGACCTGGCCGCATCGTGCACCGGCATCATCAGCCCCAAGACCCGCCTGTCCGTGGGTGACGAACTGGGCGCGGGCGACGCCATCGTTTTCCTCGCCTCCAGCGGCATCCACGCCAACGGCCTGTCGCTGGCACGCAAGCTGGCCGAGCGCCTGCCCCAGGGCTACCTGACCGACATCGGCAACGGCCAGAGCTACGGCGAAGCCCTGCTCGCCCCCACCACGCTGTATTCGCCTGTGACCGAAGCGATGGCCAAGGAAGGCATCATCCCGCACTACTGCGCCAACGTCACCGGCCACGGCTGGCGCAAACTGCTGCGCCACCCCAAGCAGCTGACATACCGCATCACAACCGTGCCGCCCAAGACCCCGGTGCTGGCCTTCATGCAGCAGGAATGCGGACTGGACGACCACGAGGCCTATGGCACGTTGAACATGGGCGCCGGTTTCGCACTGTATGTGGCGCCGGAACAGGCCGAACGCGTGGTCGCCATCTCCAAGTCGCTGGGCATTGACGCCTGGGTGGCCGGCCGCGTGGAAGACGGCCCCAAGCAGGTGGTGATCGAGCCCCTGAACGTGGTGTACGGCGCGGAAGAGCTGCAATTGCGCTGAACCTGCTTGAACCCTGCCGCGGCGGGATCGACCCGCCGCCCACACGAGGAGCATGACCATGGGACAGATGATCGACTTCACCCGCCCGGATGGCGGCACGACCCGCGGCTACCTGGCCGATGCAGGCGCCAGCGCGCCCGGCGTCATCCTGATCCAGGAATGGTGGGGCCTGAACGACCACATCAAGGATCTGGCCGATCGTCTGGCTGCCGCTGGTCTGACCACGCTGGCGCCTGATCTGTACCGTGGCCGCCTGACCACCGATGCCGACGAAGCCAACCACCTGATGACCGGCTTGGACTTTGGCGACGCCACCCACCAGGACCTGCGCGGCGCCGTGGACTTCCTGGCCCAGCGTGACCAGCCTGTGGGCGTGACGGGTTTCTGCATGGGTGGCGCACTGACCGTGGCCGCGGCCGTGCACCTCAAGGGCGTCTCGGCGGCCGTGTGCTTCTACGGCATCCCCCCTGCTGAATTTGCCGACCCGGCCCAGATCCGCATCCCCTTCCAGGGCCATTTCGCCACGAAAGACGGGTGGTGCACGCCCGCCGCCGTGGCGCAGCTGGAGTCGGCCATGAAGGCGGCAGGGCAGTCACCCGACCTCCACCACTACGAGGCCGACCACGCCTTCGTCAACAAGACGCGCCCTGAGGTGTACAACGAAGCCTGCGCGACCCAGGCGTGGGCGCGCACGGTCAGCTTCCTGCAACAGCACCTGAGCAAGTGAGTGTGTGAGCGCTGCGTTTGACTGCCAGACCTGCGGCGCGTGCTGCGCTCAGTTCCGCGTTTCGTTTTACTGGGCAGAAGCCGACGACGCCCCCGGCGGCACGGTGCCCGTGGCGCTGACCGAAGCCATCAGCCCCCACCTGCGATGCATGCAAGGCACCTCGTCGCGGCGACCCCACTGCATCGCCCTGGAAGGACAAGTCGGCCAGCAGGTGTCTTGCCGGATCTACGATTTGCGCGCCAGCACCTGCCGCGCCGTACAAGTGGGCGACGCACAGTGCCTGCGCGCCCGTGAGCGTCACGGATTGCCGACAGCCTGAGGCCTCAGGATCACCTATAATCGCCCGTGACGGGCCTCCCTGCATGGGGGCGCGGCCAACCGGGTCAGGTCGGGAACGAAGCAGCCCTAACCGTTAGCCAACAGTGCCAGGATCAGGCTCGTCACCTCATTTTTGTGTTTGATGCCCCATGCGTCGCGGCTGGGACCGAACTTCCGCGAAGTTCGGGGCGTGCTCACCACGTTTCCACCTGCGACCCACTGCGTTCATGGCATCGACTCCCCTCCCGCCCGCCTCCACCCCGTCGTCCGGCACCTCCACGGTCGCCATTGACCTGGGTGACCGCAGCTACGACATCCTGATTGGCGAAGGCCTGCTGCAAAACCCAGCCACGTTTGCAGGCCTGCCCAAGTCGTCCAAAGCCCTGATCGTCACCAACACCACGGTGGGCCCGCTCTACACCGCCGCCTTGCGCGCCGCCATTGCGCCGCACCACAAAGCCGTGCTGGATGTGGAGCTGCCCGATGGCGAGCAGCACAAGGACTGGCCCGCGCTGAACCAGATTTTCACCAAGCTGCTGGAAGAAGCCGCTGACCGCAAAACCGTGCTGTACGCCCTGGGCGGCGGCGTGATTGGCGACATGACCGGCTTTGCTGCCGCCTGCTACATGCGCGGCGTGCCCTTTGTGCAAGTGCCCACCACGCTGCTGGCCCAGGTGGACTCCAGCGTGGGTGGCAAAACCGCCATCAACCACCCGGCCGGCAAGAACATGATCGGGGCCTTCTACCAGCCCCAGCGCGTGATCTGCGACCTGGCCACGCTCGACACCCTGCCCCAGCGCGAACTGCTGGCCGGCCTGGCCGAGGTCATCAAGTACGGCCCGATTGCCGATGCCGAGTTCCTGAGCTGGCTGGAAGCCCACATGGACCAGTTGCTGGCCCGCGACCGTGCCGCGCTCAAGCACGCCATCCAGCGTTCGTGTGAGATCAAGGCCTGGGTGGTGGGGCAGGACGAAAAAGAATCCGGCCTGCGCGCCATCCTGAACTACGGCCACACCTTCGGGCACGCCATCGAGTCGGGTCTGGGCTATGGCGAGTGGCTGCATGGCGAAGCCGTGGGCGCCGGCATGGTGATGGCCGCCGATCTGTCGACCCGCCTGGGGTTGATCGACGAAGCGACATCCCAGCGCATCCGCGCACTGATCGCACGCACCGGCCTGCCCGTGACCGCGCCCGACCTGGGCGCCGACCGCTATCTGGAGCTGATGCAGGTGGACAAGAAGGCCGAAGGCGGCGAAATCCGCTTTGTGGTGATCGGGCCCTTGGGGCAAGCCGGGATGCGCCCCGCACCCGAATCGGTCGTGCGCGACGTGATTGCCTTTCATACGCGCTGACCCGGACGCACCATGACCCTCGCCCCCTACGCCAGTCATCCTGAGCAGACAAGGGGGCGTCGTTACCCCGAGCTGCCCGCCCCCACCCGCAGCGATTTTCAGCGCGACCGCGACCGCATCGTGCACAGCACGGCGTTCCGGCGCCTGGTGTACAAGACCCAGGTGTTTTTGAACCACGAGGGCGACCTGTTTCGCACGCGCCTGACGCACTCGCTGGAGGTGGCGCAGCTGGGCCGCTCGATTGCGCGCTCGCTGGGGCTGAACGAAGACCTGGTGGAGGCGATTGCCCTGGCGCATGACCTGGGCCACACGCCGTTTGGCCACGCAGGCCAGGATGTGCTCAATGAGTGCATGCAAGGGCATGGCGGGTTCGAGCACAACCTGCAGTCGCTGCGGGTGGTGGATGAGCTGGAAGAGCGCTACCCGGCGTACAACGGACTGAACCTGGCGTTTGAAACGCGCGAGGGCATCTTGAAGCATTGCTCGCGTCGGCATGCGGAGATGCTGGAGGCGCAAGAGCCGGGGGGCGTGGGGCGGCGGTTTCTGGAAGGCTCGCAGCCCAGCCTGGAGGCACAGTTGTGCAACCTGGCCGATGAGATTGCGTACAACGCACACGACATTGACGATGGCGTGCGCTCGGGGCTGATCACGATGGAGCAGTTGGAGGCGGTGCCGCTGTTCGTGCGCTTTCGGGATGAAACGCTGGCGGAGTTTCCGCAACTGCAAGGGCGCCGGCTGTTGTTTGACACCATTCGGCGCATGCTCTCGCAGCAGGTGTACGACGTGATTGGCGCGACGCAGGCCTTGTTGGCGGAGCATGGGCCTGGATCGGCGGATGAGGCTAGGTTGTGTCCGCCGTTGGTGCGGTTCAGCACCGCCATGCGGGAAGACAGCACGGCCTTGAAGCGGTTTTTGTTCAAGGAGCTGTACCGGCATCCGCAGGTCAATGAGACGACCGCCAAGGCCAAGCAAGTGTTGTCGGAGTTGTTTGCGGCGTATGTGGCGCAGCCGTCAGGGATGCCTTCTGACTTTGCGCAGCGCGAGGATCAGCATCGGGCTGTGGCGGATTACATCGCGGGGATGACGGACCGGTTTGCGGTGCGGGAGCATGAGAGGTTGACGGGGCAAAAGGTGTTTTGACGTAGCCGATAAAAAAGATCTCAAGTCCTGGCAAGGGCTCGCCGATAAGTAAAACAACGGTCTTCCAAAGAGGCCCGTGGTCCGGTTAGCCGGCCGATGCATCAGGTGGTTCAACCACGCAGATGATCCGGTTGACTAGCGACGGTCTTGCAGTTTGTCGGCGGCACTCGCCGGGACTTTTGAAACACTAGGAGATCATCATGGCTATGTCAGTCAACACCAATATTCAGTCGATTAACGCGCAGCGCATCCTGTCGTCTTCGCAAAACTCGCTGGCCACTTCGATGCAGCGCCTGTCGTCAGGCCTGCGCATCAACAGCGCCAAGGACGATGCCGCTGGTTTGGCCATCTCCGAGCGCTTCAGTACCCAGATCCGCGCCTTGAACGTCGCCACGCGTAACGCTAACGATGGCATCTCCCTGGCGCAAACGGCCGAAGGTGCGATGGCCAGTGTCACCAGCAACCTGCAGCGCATGCGTGAACTGGCTGTGCAGTCGGCCAACGCCACCAACAGCGCCTCCGACCGCGCCGCACTGCAGCAAGAAGTTTCGCAGTTGGCGCAAGAAATTGACCGTGTTGCCACCCAGACCGAGTTCAACGGCACCAAGTTGCTGACCGGTGACTTCCTCAGTCAAGCATTCCAGGTCGGAGCCAATAAGGGTCAGACCATCACCATTGACAAGATTGCCAGCGCACGCACCAGCGATCTGGGCAAGTTTGAAGGCGTCTTGGCAACCAACCAAAGCATCGGCACTGCCAGCGATACCACAGCAGCAGCCAAAGTCACCATCGGTGGCACGGACTACAGTCTTGGCACCATCGCCAACGACGCCAAGGCCATTGCCGCAGCCATCAATGCCTCAGGTGCACCTGGTCTGTCGGCCACCGCAGGCAAAACAACGGTAGCCCAGGGAACCCAAACCGACGGCACAGAAGTGACCGCCCCTGGTGATGTTACCGTCAACATCAATGGCACTGACATCACTATTGGCGCCACAACCAATGCCACAACCAATCGCTCCAACGCACTCGACGCCATCAATGCCAAGTCGGCAGTGACAGGTGTGGTCGCCAAAGACACTGGCTCGGGTATCGAGCTGATCGCAGCTGATGGTCGCAACATCACCACGACGTTCAATGACACCAATACCACCGGCGCGACTATGGCCACGTTCGGCTTGGGCGCTGCAGGCACGACCGGAGCGGCCATTAACATCACCTACGCAGCTCCCGAGGGTGTGACAGGCGCTGTGGTGTTTGACGGTGTTTTGACAGGTGGCACACAGAGCTTCAGCATCGCCGGTCAAGGCGTTGCCGTATCCGCTCTGAATATCTCGGACGTCGCCGGTGCAAACGAAGCACTGACATCCATTGATGCAGCCTTGACGGCTATGAACTCCAGCCGTGCGGCACTAGGTGCCGTGCAGAACCGCTTCAGCTCGACCATTGACAACCTGCAAACGACCACTGAGAACCTGACCGCATCGCGCAGTCGCATCATGGATGCCGACTTTGCACAGGAAACGGCCAACCTGAGCCGCGCGCAGATTCTGCAGCAGGCCGGTATTGCCATGGTGGCCCAGGCCAACCAGTTGCCCCAGGGTGTGCTCTCTCTGCTTCGTTAAGAGAAAAAAGTTAAACGCCACCGCGCCAAGAGGCTGGCGTTTCAACTTGGCGCAGAAGCTTTGGCTTCTGCGCCTTTTTGTTTTTGATAGCGTCGAGAAGTAGGCCAAGAATCACCGCTTTTAGGCGCGATTGAGCCGAGGCGAAGTTCAGCAAAATGAGTCCATATGAGATGGAGCCCCAAGCCTTCCATCTCAAAGTTGTGGGCACCGAAGGCGACCTGACAGTTGCTGGCCGTGTGCTGAATTTGGGCTTTATTCAGGAGCTATCACCATGGCAGCCATCATCAACACCAACATCCAGTCGCTCAATGCGCAGCGTAATCTGAACTCATCGCAGAACTCGCTGGCCACCTCGATGCAACGCCTGTCTTCGGGCCTGCGCATCAACAGCGCCAAAGACGATGCTGCCGGCTTGTCCATTTCCGAGCGCATGACCACGCAAATTCGAGGTCTGAATGTGGCCATACGAAATGCCAACGATGGCATTTCCCTGTCGCAAACAGCGGAAGGTGCGATGGCCAGCGTGACCAGCAACCTGCAGCGCATGCGCGAACTGGCAGTGCAGTCTGCCAACGCGACCAACAGCGCGTCGGACCGCGCCGCACTGCAGCAAGAAGTGGCGCAGCTGGCTCAAGAGATTGAACGGGTTGCCACCCAGACCGAGTTCAACGGCACAAAACTGTTGGACGGCTCATTCGGAGCCAATGGCCCAGAGCAGTTCCAAGTCGGCGCCAATGCAGGCCAGACCATCACCATTGACAAGATTGCCAGCGCACGCACCAGCGATCTGGGCAAGTTTGAAGGCGTCTTGGCAACCAACCAAAGCATCGGCACTGCCAGCGATACCACAGCAGCAGCCAAAGTCACCATCGGTGGCACGGACTACAGTCTTGGCACCATCGCCAACGACGCCAAGGCCATTGCCGCAGCCATCAATGCCTCAGGTGCACCTGGTCTGTCGGCCACCGCAGGCAAAACAACGGTAGCCCAGGGAACCCAAACCGACGGCACAGAAGTGACCGCCCCTGGTGATGTTACCGTCAACATCAATGGCACTGACATCACTATTGGCGCCACAACCAATGCCACAACCAATCGCTCCAACGCACTCGACGCCATCAATGCCAAGTCGGCAGTGACAGGTGTGGTCGCCAAAGACACTGGCTCGGGTATCGAGCTGATCGCAGCTGATGGTCGCAACATCACCACGACGTTCAATGACACCAATACCACCGGCGCGACTATGGCCACGTTCGGCTTGGGCGCTGCAGGCACGACCGGAGCGGCCATTAACATCACCTACGCAGCTCCCGAGGGTGTGACAGGCGCTGTGGTGTTTGACGGTGTTTTGACAGGTGGCACACAGAGCTTCAGCATCGCCGGTCAAGGCGTTGCCGTATCCGCTCTG